>CAYPIW010000119.1:0-29475 GCA_964410925.1 uncultured Desulfobacteraceae bacterium | reverse complement strand
ATTTTGATGAACTCGCAAAAAGTCATAAAATACTGTTTTCTCTCCGAGCCGTAGACCGTTATTCCGGCGAAAGCCGGAATCCAGTCTTTTCAATCAGTTACAGACCATCTGGACTCCAGTTTTCACCTGAGTTACGACTTTTTACGAATGCATCAATAGCTATGCCAAATAACATAACTTCGAACCATCGAAAATCAATCTGGAATTTTTATATAATATATGTTGTTGATTATATTTGACAAGGATTTTTTGTATTATTTACTTAAAAACAAAACACATAAGAATGACTGCAGATTTATAGATTTTGAAAAAACTTATTTCAAGATTTCAGGTAAAAAGATTGTTCTATACGCAGCTATTTGGTATGATTTAAAAACTTGCAAGTTAATCCGGTTTCCATCCCTGAACCTAAAAAAGATTTTCCGTCTAATTGCAGAACCAGGGGCTTTGCCCCACCTGCCATTGCAAGGCACGAGCGGGCAGGCCCAATTGGAATAGTGGCATCCGAAAGGAGGACGCGTGCTCGCAAAGGTATTAAGCAGCGCTGTTATTGGAATTGATGCGTTTTTAGTTGAAGTGGAAGTTGATATCATCCCGGGACTTCCTACCTTCACCACGGTGGGACTTCCGGAAGCGTCTGTAAAAGAGAGCAAGGAGAGAGTCAAGTCCGCCATTAATAATTCAGGGTATAGATTTCCGGATGACAGGATCACGGTTAATCTTGCGCCCGCCAATATTAAAAAGGAAGGAACGGGTTTTGATCTTCCCATTGCTTTGGGAATCCTTACCGCAACCCGAATCATTCCACAGCAAATCATATCCAAATACCTGGTGTTGGGTGAACTGTCCCTGGACGGTCGCATTAAACCGGTCAAGGGGTCTCTTCCCATGGCCCTGGCTGCCAAACATGCCGATTATGCCGGAATCATCGTGCCCTACGACAATGGTCGCGAAGCTTCGGTTGTGGAGGGCATTGCAGTCCTCCCGGTACAAACCTTGTCTCAGCTGGTAAACTTTTTTCGGGGATTTACTCAAATAAGCCCCCAACAAACCGATCTTTCTGCGGTATTTAAAGATGCCAAAGATTTTGAAGTTGATTTTTCCGAGGTCAAGGGCCAGGAACATGTAAAACGATCTTTGGAAGTTGCCGCTGCAGGGGGGCACAATCTCATCATGATCGGTCCCCCGGGCTCTGGAAAGACCATGCTGGCAAAACGCCTCCCGACCATACTTCCCCCGTTAACATTTGAAGAGGCTATTGAAACTACGAAAATATTCAGCGTCGTTGGCATGCTTGAAAAGGACCAGGCACTGATCACAAAAAGGCCGTTCAGATCCCCTCATCACACCATATCAGATGCAGGATTGATTGGAGGCGGCCATATCCCCAGACCGGGTGAAGTGAGCATGGCGCATAATGGGGTTCTGTTTCTGGACGAACTTTCGGAATTTAAGAAACATGTATTGGAGGTTCTTCGACAGCCTTTGGAAGATACCAGGGTAACCATTTCACGGGCCGCTTTGACCATAACTTACCCGTCAAATTTTATGCTGGTGGCGGCAATGAACCCGTGCCCCTGCGGATATTTTTCCGATCCCAAGCATGAATGCCGATGCACCTATCCGCAGATTCACCGATTTCGCTCGAAAATATCCGGCCCCCTGATGGACCGAATCGATATTCACGTCGAAGTTCCGGCAGTTCCCTATAAAGACCTGAGAGGGGAAGCCGATGCGGAATCCTCGGAAAAAATCAGAGCCCGCGTCAGTGCAGCACGAGAGCGCCAGTCCCAACGATTCAAAAGAACAAAAATTTACAGCAATGCTCAGATGCTCAGCCGGCATATTAAAAAATATTGTAAGATCGACGATGCCTCATGCAATATTCTTGAATCAGCCATTGACAAGCTGGGCCTGTCCGCCCGCGCCTATAACCGGATATTAAAAATCGCCCGAACCATTGCAGATCTTGACGGCGAATCCGATATCCGGATGGATCATGTTTCCGAAGCCGTTCAGTACCGCAATTTAGACAGGGGCAAACGGTTTGTCTGACCTCCATTAGTTTCCAACCATCTGATTTTTTTCTTAACGCCTTTCCAACTCATTCAATCCATCTAAGTCCTGCAAGTTCTGTCTAATACCATTCTGGAATTACACAAAATATTCTGTTTTTTGGGTAACCGTTTTTTTGATGGCATTCAATGTGTCAGTCAGTACGGTGATCACATTTTCTCGGATGTCTCCGGCCACAACCAGCAGCATCACATCATCACCCACGGCCAGGTTCCGGTTTTCAGCAATTTCAACGAGTATTTCTACTATCCCGGGTTTTTTTTTATAGGTTTCAATCACCTGGTGCAATTTTTCATGATCAACCGACAGGGTCAGACCCGAAACTTTCCCACCGTGACGGGAGGTGTCGCGCACCACCCCGTTATGGCACAGGATCATTCCTGACCGGTGATAATCAGGGTGTTTTTTAATTGTATCGATCATATGGGTTACATTCATGGCGACTCCACTGTTGTATAAGTTGCAATATGTTCGGCCCTGGCCAGATCCTCCGGCGTGTTGATGTTGGAAAAAGAAAGCAGATCCGGATCTGCTTTTCGCAGGATAGTTTCAGGTAGTTTTTTAACGCGAAGTTTTTGGAAAACTTGCCGGATTTTAAGTTTCTGTTTAACAAGTTGCTGTTCTATGGGTTTAAGGCAATGTTTTGAATATACGGAACACAGCGGTTCAAGGCCCATTGAAGTTTCAGGGATAACAATATCAACACCAGGTTCTATATTGTCCAGAACAGCCTCGACCAGTTCCTTTTTAAGGAAAGGAATATCACACGCCACCAAAAATGCATGCGGAGTGTTCATATAAAAAAGGCCTGCATGTATTCCTGTTAACGAGCATCGGATCGGAAAGATGTCTGTGACTATGTTTAAATTCCAGCCAAGATATTGAATCGGATCGTTGGTGACCAGAATAATTTCTTCAAAAAGCTTACTAAAAACGTCATATATACCATCAAGAATGCATTTTCCAGCCACACGGATCAACGCTTTGTTTGTTCCTGAAAAACGTGTATTCTGACCACCTGCCAGTATGACGCCGGTGACGTGAGGGTTCATTTTATTAATGCCTAAACCGAACACGCCCTCCCCCCTGCCAAAAGAAGTAAGGCGGACGGTCCAAATATTTGCTACAATGTCACAAAGTATTTTATTTAAAAATTTTAAGTGAAAAGTAATCTATAATGCCTTGGTGCCTGATTACAAAAAGTATAAAATTCAAATATTAAAAAAAATAATGATCATAAGACGTCGTATGTAAAAATAGATTTACTGAATATATTACATTAGAAAAAATATTGGGCAAAATCAAGGCCGTTTCAGTAAGATTTCGATTTCTATTACAAAGAAATATCATAATACGCTTGATATTAACTTTTTTCATGATATAGAAATTCAACATTGGTTTTCGGAAAAACGAGATAAAAACATTGAGAGGAATGGCTTATTGTAAAATTTCCGAGACATTGAATTATGATGAACTCGCAAAAAGTCCGATTTAGACGGTTTTGTAAAAAGTTCAAATTCAAGGCGTGCAAATTTTGTAATCATGAGGAGTACTTATCGTACGTTGAGTGATTGCGAAATGCAGCACAACGCAGAAGTTGGACTTTTTACGAAACCGTCAATTATGATACTGGAGAAAAGTATGGGTGCAATTAATATCATTTTAAATTCAGCGGACATAGATCGTAAGGTGCAAGGGATCACCCGCGAAATTCTTGAAGAGCACAAGAGCGTGAAGAATTTAACACTTATCGGAATTCAAACCCGCGGTGTATATCTGGCAAAACGTATCCAGTCCAGCATTAAGGAAATTGAAGGGATTGAAGTACCGACCGGTGAAATGGACATTACCCTGTATCGGGATGACTGGACCCGGATCAGTCCCAATCCGATTGTTAAAACCACAAATATATCCTTCTCGGTTGACGAAAAACAAATTATTTTAGTGGATGATGTTTTATTTACGGGCAGAACAACACGAGCTGCCATGGATGCATTGATAGATTTCGGAAGACCGGATCGTATAGAACTTGCCGTGCTGGTGGATCGGGGTCACAGGGAGCTTCCAATCCAGGCCAATTATGTAGGGGAGTTTGTTGAAACACGGCGATCTCAGACCGTAAATGTATTATTAAGAGAGTATGACGGGGAAGATAAGGTTGTAATCCAGGAAAAATGACGGTTTCGTGAAAGCATTCATTAAGGGTTGGTTTTAAAGATGCCGGTTTGGAGATAAAATGGGTTTAAAAAAACATAAGGCAAGCGCCCCGAAAGAACTTGATGTGGGTGTTATTACCGTATCCAGCACGCGTTCAATAACAGAAGATAAAAGCGGCCAGTGGATCAGTAAGCGGGTTAAAAAGGAAGGTCATACCCTTGTATTGCATCGGGTTGTTCCGGACGAAGCCGAAACCATAACCCAAATCCTTCATGAAGCCATAAGAGATTATGGTGCTCAGGCCATCCTGGTAACCGGCGGCACCGGTATCAGCAACAAAGACGTTACCATTGAAGCGGTGCGTCCATTCTTTAAAAAGGAACTCACGGCATTTGGGCCCCTTTTTGCCCAGCTCAGTTTTGAACAAATAGATTCCGCTGCGCTTTTATCCCGGGCTACTGCCGGTGTTATTGGAACCACCATTGTATTTTGCATGCCCGGGAGCCTTAAAGCCTGTAAATTGGCCTGCAAAGCCCTTATTTTCCCCGAACTCGGTCATATCGTTAAACATATCCATGAAAATTGAAGAGTTACATTTATGCTGTACAGGATTGTTTTGAAATTTGATCTATGAATGTTTAGGATAGATTACAGGTACGCGGGCGGTTAAAGCGGAAACAATTTCATAATTGATGGTGTTCAGGCTCGCGGCAATTTCGTCAACGGTTATGGATTCATATCCCTGTGTACCGAAAATTACCACCTCATCTTCCAAATTCACATCAGGAATATGTCCCACATCCAGCATGGTCTGGTCCATGCAGACCCGTCCCACAATCGGCGCCCTGCGCCCCCGGACCAGCATATGTCCACGAGAAGAGAGCAGACGATTAAATCCGTCCGCATATCCCACGGGGATTGAAGCAATGGTTGTAAGTTTTGAGGTTTGATAAGTGCTGCCGTAACTGACCTTGAAACCGGGGGGAACTTTTTTTAAATGAACAATTTTTGATTTTAATGTCATGGCCGGTTTCAGTACGATTCGGCGTTTGTTTACCTCATCGGACGGATACAGACCATAAATTGCAATGCCGGCTCGCACCATATCAAGGTGGGATTCCGGCATATCTATGATAGCTGCGCTATTGGCGGCATGGCACAAAGAGGGGGTCATGCCTGCGCGGCGCAGCTCATTTAAAAAGTCGACAAACATTTCAAATTGCATTCCGGCATATGTTTTATCCGAGCTGTCTGCAGTAGCGAAGTGAGTGTATACGCCTTCCAGCTCAAGACCCGCAAGTTGCGAGATGGACTTGGCTTCACGGACAGCATTCCCGATTAAATTTTGCTCTGTTACAGGAGGTCGGCGGCAGTCGGGCAACAGGCCGAGGCGGCCCATTCCGGTATCCACCTTAAGGTGAACCTTGATCTGTTTGTTGGAGGAAACAGCAACATCGGAAAGTGCTTGTGCAGTGGTGTACGACCATATGGTCTGCGTCAGATCAAACCCTATCAGCTTGTGGGCAAGTGCCGGCGGTGTGTACCCAAAAATGAGAACCGATTCCTTAATCCCTGCTTTTCTAAGTTCAATTCCTTCTTCTAATCTGGCCACACCCAGGGAATCCGCACCGTTCTCCAGGGCCTTCCGGGTGACCTCAATCACCCCATGGCCGTAAGCATTGGCCTTTACCACAGCCATCAGGCCGGCCCCGGAATCTGTAATTCGCCGTAATTCACGCACGTTGTGAGCTATGGCTTCAAGGTCAACCTCTACCCAGACAAGCGGAGAGTCCAAATGGCCACCTCATGAGTAAAATATAAAATGATGAACTTGTAAAAACTCAAAAACCATTTCCCTATTTTGAAATCATGGCTCTCATCATGTCACCGGCATTTTGAGCGTGGTCTGCGATGGAGCCGATTATTTCAGCCAGCCTCACCAAATGAAATACGCTAACGGCATCGACCTTCATGTTAAAAACCTTTTGTTTAATAATATCTTCAAATCTATCGGCCTCGTGTTCTTGCTGGCGTAATTTGCGAATGATATCTTTGACTATGTCCCGTTGATCCTCGGAGTAAGTTTTAAAGTACTTTCTTGCTTCAGTAACCATGGTGCTTAACTCTTCAATGGGATCAATAACTGAATCCACCAGAAGAGCAAAGTCCTTTTTAAGCTCTTCCGGAATCTTTGTTTCGCTCCTGTAGGAAATCCAGTCGAGGGTATCTTCCACGGCATCAAGAACACCATCCTGTTCTCTTACATACCTGAATACCAGAAAATTAGATATGGGCATCATGGTTTCTTTTGGAATATGGCCCCGGATGCGGCGCTTGATGGCATCTGCCTGACTTTCAATCTGAATAATTTCCTGTCTGAATTCTTCGAATGTTTCGCATTTATCCGAAAAATGGCACTCCATGGCCTGCTGAAAAGCCCAGGCGCATTCCTTGACCTTTTCCGCATGTTCCTGAAGACCTTCAAATGGTGAAGTCATAAACATTTTAAAAAATGGTACGCGCATAGAAATCCCCTTTTATAAAAAGAATTGAAGTAATTTAAATATAACCATACTGGTAAGCGCCGCAGCAGGCACGGTTAATACCCAGTATAACATAATTTTAAAAACAATGCCAAAGTTCACCGCTTCGATTCCGCGCGCAAGGCCGACTCCCAGGACACCACCGACTGCAGCATGGGTTGTTGAAACCGGCAGACCCATTTTGGAAGCCACGAGGACCGTTGTTGCAGCTGCAAAATCAACTGAAAACCCACGGGTATTGGTGAGTGTCGTAATTTTGGTGCCGATGGTTTCCATGACACGGTGTCCCGCCATTCCGATTCCACAGGCAATTCCGATACCGCCGAACAGCAGTAGAAAAACCGGCACCGCTACCTTACCACCAACAGTGCCTGTCTTTACCAAAAAATAAATCACGGCAAGAGGACCGATGGCGTTGGCCACATCGTTTGCCCCCTGTGCCAGAGCCACATAGCAGGATGTCCCGATTTGTATACGCCGGAATATCTCTTCAGCCCCATTTGATTTTTTTTTGTTAATAAACCCTGTTAGTAAGCGCTTCCCGGCATATCCGAAAATAACTGCCAAAACCATTGCCACTGAAAGTGCGACCGGAGTATCTATAGACATTTTTTTGCCCAGAGGAGTTTTGAAAAGAAACGATAATACAACGATAAAAACAGCAATACCTATAAAAAACGGAGACAGTTTTAATGCCCTGGCAAACGAATCTTTTTTAGACAATATGGTGAACACAATTAATTTAAACATTAAAAAGGCGATGATGATACTAAACACAGGCGAAATGACCCAGCTCATGATAACTGCAAAGAGTTTGCTCCAATTGATGACTGAGAAACCGCCGGCCATGATACCAAAGCCGATCATAGCGCCCACAATGGAATGGGTTGTTGAGACCGGCAATGACTTCCAGGTGGCAAAGCTGACCCAAAAGGCGGAGGCAAGAAGGGCTGAAAGCGCACCGATAAGGACCAGATGCGGATCAGTCAGCACTTCGGTTGAGACGATCCCTTTGCGAATGGTATCGGTAACATGGGAACCGATAAACGCGGCGCCGACGATATTCAAAATTCCGGCGATAAATACTGCCTGGCGAATGGTTATTGCCTTGGCGCCCACAGCAGAAGCCATGGAGTTGGCAACATCATTAGCGCCAATGTTCCAGGCCATGTAAAACCCAAAAACATAACCGATAATCAGAATGTAATATTCTTGAGGCATTGATTTTTTGTTTTAATATATTATATCAAGTTGGTTGGCTTCGCTCATAATTGGCCTGCGCCCCGGAGGGAATGATGGAACAATGGAAGATTGGAGTAATGGGTTAAAAGGTAATCTGTCGTTTTTTATAAAAAGACTTGTTCAGCTCTAAAACCCAATATTCCAACATTCCAGCATTCCATTCTGATGAAACAAACAGGTTGCCATTAAAAAATTAGTATTTTTGATATTTTGTAGAGTTTCCGAGACGTTAAATTAGCTGCAATCGGTCAATTCGGGCGTGTCAATATCTTTAATGTGGGCACATAACATGGCTCAGCGTGCAAATCAATCCTAAATATGGACAGGTGCCGAACAGGGATGAGGCTTATAAAAAGGGCTGTGGAAAGGCTTTTCACAACAAAAATCTAACACAATGCTAATTGTTTTATAACAGAACGGTTACATTTTTATAATATATTAACAAGCGCCTAATAATATGATAGAAGTAATATTGATGAACTCGTAAAAAGTCGTCACTCCGGTAGATCCCGGATCGAGTCCGGGAGGAGTCCAGATGCTCTACAACTTATTGAAATGACTTGATTACGGCTTTCGCCGAAATGACTGAAAACGGTATTAAGCTTTGGCTAAACCCGGATAGGGTATACGGAGGATTTGGCATGCTCAAAGAATGCATTTTGGTTGTCGAAGACGAAGAAGATATCTTAGAACTGGTTCGCTACAATCTGTCCAGAGAGGGGTATCAGGTTCTTTGCTCGACATCCGGTGAAAAAGCCCTGAAAACAGCCAAGTCCGAGGCGCTGGATTTGATTGTTCTTGACCTCATGCTTCCCGGTATCGACGGTTTGGAGGTTGCCAAGACTCTGAAAAATGATTCAAAAACACAGGATATCCCCATTATCATGCTGACCGCAAAAGGTGAAGAAGCGGATATCGTTACCGGATTGGAATTGGGAGCAGATGATTACATTACCAAGCCGTTTAGTCCCCGTATTTTGATTGCCCGGATCCGGGCTGTTTTGCGCAGAAAATCAATAAAACCGCCTGATGAAACGTCAATTATACAACAACACGGACTTATTGTACATCCCGGCAGACGAGATGTTCGGATTAACGGCAAACCTGTCGAATTGACATATACTGAATTTCAGGTGCTTCATTACCTTGCCAAAAGGCCGGGATGGGTTTTTACACGGTATCAAATCGTAGAAGCGGTTCGGGGGGATGATTACCCGGTCACCGACCGCAGCGTCGACGTTCAGATTGTGGGATTAAGAAAAAAACTAGGCCCTTATGGAAAATACATTGAAACCGTCAGGGGGGTCGGATACCGGTTTAGAGAAAAACCATGAAAAAAAAGAAACGGTTGCTCTGGCAGCTTTATCCTTCTTATCTTCTGATTACACTCATTTCTCTGGTTGCCGTTACGATATACGCCACCAGCTCTCTCAGAGAATTCTACCTCGACCGAATCGCCAGCGATCTTCGGGACAGAGCGTACCTTTTGCAAAAACAGATACTCCAGTTTTTAGGGCCCCTGGATGCCAACGTTGTGGATACATTATGTAAAGAACTGGGAAAACTTTCAACTACCCGTATTACCGTAATTCTCCCTTCCGGAATTGTTATTGGGGATTCCGATGATCATCCGCACAAAATGGACAACCATGCATTACGTCCCGAAGTGATCCAGGCCAAAAAAGGGGGTGTGGGAAGATCCATAAGATTCAGCACCACGCTTCAGCAGAGAATGATGTATGTTGCCGTTCCGTTAACGGACCATAAAAGGGTTGTTGCTGTAGTAAGGACATCATTACCGGTTACTTCCATCGACGAAAAGCTCAAGACATTCGAAGCTCAAATTGCCTTTGGAGGTCTGCTGATTGCAATTGTTGCGGCAGGAATCAGTTTGTATGTTTCGCGCCGGATCAGCCGACCCATTGAGGAAATGAGGGAGGGGGCCGAACATTTTGCAAAGGGAAATTTATTACATCGCCTGCCGGAAACCGATTTGCAAGAGATCGCAAGTCTTGCTGATGCGTTGAACCAGATGGCGGCCCAGCTTGATAATCGCATCAAGACGATTATCAACCAGCGCAATGAACTGGAAGCCATTCTCTCAAGTATGGAAGAAGGAGTTATGGCTTTTGATATGGATGAACGGATCATCAGCATTAATCAAGCTGCCTCTCGAATTTTTGAAAATATCCCAAAACATATGTTAAACCGCAGCATTCAAGAAGTTATCAGAAATCCTGAATTACAGCAATTTGTAACCCAGGCGCTGGCCAGTAGAGATAATCTGCAAGGGGACATTACATTGTATCGCGAGGGAGAACGAATCATTTATTTACACAGTACTTCCCTGCGGGATTCAAATGAAGATCAAATTGGCGTCTTGGTTGTTATGAACGATGTAACCCAAGTCCGGCGGCTTGAAAACATACGACGAGATTTTGCAGCCAATGTTTCCCATGAAATCAAAACCCCCTTAACGGCGATCAAGGGATTTGTGGAAACCCTTCGTCACGGATCCGTTAAAAATACTGAGGAAATCGAACGGTTTCTGGGTATTATCGAAAAACATGTGAATCGTCTGACAGCAATTTTAGAAGATCTGATTAGCCTTTCAAGAATCGAACAGGATGACGAAAAAAAAGCCATTAAGCTCCACAAAAATCCTTTAAAAAATGTTCTTCAGACCGCCATCGGCAACTGCCGGGAAAAAGCGGATTTAAAAAACATCACCATTGATTGCGCGTGTGAAGAGAACCTGTTCGCCATGATCGATCCCACGCTTTTAGAACAGGCGCTTGTCAACCTGTTGGACAACGCCGTTACGTACAGCCAGGAGAGAGGTTCCGTTCAGGTATCCGCTTTTCAAAAAGATGATTCCATTATTATCAGCGTTCAGGATCATGGAACTGGAATTACGAAAGAGCACCTTCCAAGAATTTTTGAAAGATTTTACCGGGCGGACAAGGCCCGAAGCCGCAATCTCGGAGGAACGGGACTGGGTCTTGCCATTGTAAAACATATCGCCCAAGCTCATGGGGGCTATGCAACCGTCGAAAGTACCCCCGGAAAGGGAAGTACCTTTTCATTGCACCTTCCAGTCGAGTAAGCCTCATTTTTTTAATATATAAACCCCGATGTTGGATTGAAATTCACCAAAACACATGGAATATACTGTCATACAAGATATATCTCTCATAATGGGTACGATTTCAGGAATTCACCAGAAGTGAATTCCACGATTGGATACAATTATTGTGCAATTTATTGACACACATACTTTTATATCAAATTCAGTCCGTTGAGTTTGCAACAACGGGGTAAAAATAGATTTTAAGCATGTCCCCATTGATAACCCGTTGACGGGCCGTTTCTTCATCCATTCCACATCCGTTTCAATTTTTTGCCGCCATGCATCATTTAACGAAAATTTAACACTCATCTAATTTTTTCCTAACCTATCTATAGAAGTATCATCACAAAATCAGTGTGGTTTTCAGCCGAAGAGGAGGTGATGGTTCCTGGCAGGTTATAAAGGAAGATAGTTAAAAAAATGTTGTGAAAAATTTTTAAATCTAAAAACAGGAGAAACAGACAGATGAAAAAGATTTTTTTGATGGTAGTGATGATGGGTGCTTTTGCAATTTCTACGGTGAACGGAAATAACCCGGTTTGTGCCGCAGAAACGGATGTTTTGATCGATATTCTTGAAAAAAAAGGAATCCTGACTTCCCAGGAAGCCAAGGAGGTTTTGTCTGAAATTGAGATGGAAAAAGATAAAGCCCCGGTCGAAGAGGCGAAGAGCTCGGGATTCAAACTCCCCAAATGGGTGGAAAACACAAAGGTTAAAGGGGACTTCAGGTTCCGGTACCAGTACCAGGATACTGATGAATCCGGCTCTGAAAGTCGGGATCGATGGCGAATGAGGTGGCGGTTCGGTTTTGAAACCGAGATCAACGAGAAATGGACAACCGGATTCCGACTGGCTTCCGGCCAGGATGACCCCAGATCCAGAAACCTGACCCTGGATGACACCTTTGACACTTCAAATGTTCAGATTGATCTGGCCTACGCACAATTCGACCCAAACAAGCATTGGAGTCTGGTGGCCGGTAAGTTCAAAAACCCCATTTGGAACACCAAAGATTTGCTCTGGGATTCAGACATTAATCCCGAAGGCATCGGCGTTCAGTTTTTGAATTATAAAATAAATGATTTTGAGGTGTTTGCCACGCCGGGCTTCTTTGTCTTGGATGAAATAAAGAGTGATACCGGCGACCCCTGGTTGGGACTCATTCAGACGGGTGTCAATGTCAAGCTTACGGACAGTTTGTCTCTTAAATTTGCAGGCGCCTTTTATAGTTTTCAAGACCTCGAGGGGAATGATTTCGACCATTCAGGAGGTACCAACTCCAGAGATGCCGATGGCAATTTCAAGTACGATTACGACGCTGTCGGGGTAGATGCGGAATTGGGAATGCAGCTCTCGGGTCCGGTGCCTTTTGTGGGTATTTTTGGCCAGTATGTGAACTCCGATGCAAGTGATGATGACCTGGGATATCTCGCCGGCATCAAGTTTGGATATAAAAAGGTTGAAAAATTTGGTCAATGGCAGGTAAAATATAATTACAGGCGTCTTGAAAAGGATGCATGGCCGGACTTCCTTCCTGACAGTGATTTCTACAATGGTGAAACCGACGTACAAGGTAACGAGATCGAATTTGTATTCGGGCTGGCCAAAAACGTCACTATTGGGTTGGACTACTATAAGGCCGAGCAAATTGATAGAGAACCAAACATAGAAGAGGATCTCGTCCAGGTAGATCTTGTACTGAAATACTGATATTATTGATTAATATTAAATATATCCAAAATGAGGGGGGGGTACGCTTCAAATGCTCCCCTTCGTTTGCATCAGGAATTTTATTACAAAGGGGGTGAAAAACCGGCGGCTAACAGAAACTTAACATAACGCTAACAAAAATCTAACAAATGACGATTAAGATTAAATTTATTTTATAATTATAAATAGGGGAGGTAAAAAAGCATGAAAAAAATAAGTTCTGTATTAACCATCGTAGTTTCGGTGTTTTGTGTTGCCGCAGTTGCCGCTGCAGGGAACATCGTCATCAAGGGGTCTACAACGGTTCTGCCCATTGCTCAGAAGGTGTCGGAAGCGTATATGAAAGAAAATCCCGAGGTGTCCATTTCTATTTCCGGGGGTGGATCCGGAAACGGTATCAAGGCAATTATTGACGGGACTACTGATATTGCGGACAGTTCCAGATTCATCAAGGCTAAGGAAGTCGCACTTGCCGTTGAAAAAGGGGTTTATCCGGTTCCTTTTCGAGTTGCATACGACTGCATCGTACCTGTGGTCCATCCGAGCAATCCCATGAAGGACATTACCATGGATCAACTAAAAGCCATCTATAAGGGTGAGGTAAAAAACTGGAAGGACGTAGGTGGCTCGGATAAAACGGTTGTGGTGATATCCCGTGACACGTCTTCAGGGACCTATGAAGTCTGGGAAAAGAAGGTCATGAAAAAGGAAAAGGTTTTTCCCGGCGCCCTGCTTCAAGCGTCCAACGGGGCTGTGGCTCAAGCGGTAGCAAAAAATAAATACGCCGTCGGCTATATCGGTCTCGGATATTTGAATAAAGACGTAAAAGCGCTGTCTGTAAACGGTGTGGTTGGATCCGAAGAGACGACTCTTGACGGGACATTCCCCATCAGTCGCCCGCTTTTTATGTTTACGCAAGGTTGGCCCGAGGGCGATACAGTCGAGTTTATTAACTACATCCTCCACCCCCGGAAGGGTCAAAACTTGGTTAAAGAGTCAGGCTACGTACCATTGTATTAATTATATGAATTCACGATAGAAAGATGTCTGATTCGGTGACGCACAATGCAATCATTGTGCGTCACCGTCTTCATAAAAACAGTATAAAAGAATCACGGCTTAGAAAGTGAAAACGGGAAGGATAAATGGCAAATATCCGCCAAATTAAAGAACGATGGATGCATTATCTGTTTTTATTTATTGCCACCGCCTCCATTGCGATTCTTTTTATGATCTCCGTATTTTTATTCATGGAAGGCTTGCCGATATTCGGGCAAGTTTCCGTAAGAGATTTTATCTTCGGAGAATATTGGTACCCCACTTACGATCCGCCGGAATTCGGAATATTTCCGCTGATCATCGGATCTTTGGTGGTCACTGTTTTTTCCGCTGTTATCTCCATTCCGCTGGGTGTTATGACCGCTGTCTATTTGGCGGAAATGGCCAGCCATAATCTCCGGGAGATTGTGAAACCGCTGGTAGAGCTTCTGGCGGCACTTCCCTCGGTGGTCATCGGATTTTTCGGAATGATTGTGGTGGCACCGTTTTTACAGGAAGTCTTTGATGTCGCGACCGGCTTGAACATTTTCAATGCCTCCGTTATGCTGGCGTTTATGTCAATTCCCACCATTTGCAGTATTTCAGAGGATGCTATTTACAGTGTGCCCACCAATCTGAAAGAGGCGTCATTGGCCCTTGGAGCGACCCATTTGCAAACCATTGTCCGGGTCATACTTCCGGCCTCGATTTCCGGTGTCAGCACGGCGGTTATTTTGGGCATGTCCCGGGCAATCGGTGAAACCATGGTCGTGCTGATGGTTGCGGGTGGCGCCGCCATGATCCCTTCCTCGATTTTTGACCCGGCACGGCCAATGCCGGCCAGCATTGCTGCTGAAATGGCTGAGGCGCCGTTTCGCGGAGATCATTATTATGCCCTGTTTGCCACCGGGATTGTGCTCTTTATGTTTACGTTTATATTTAATATCATGGCTGAGCATATTTCCCATAAATACAGGCAGGTTGGTGAGGCGTCACTTTAGGCGAAGACAGTATGCAAACAACAAGAATCAGTGTTATGGACGATTTTTCGATGTCCCATTTAAAAACAACACCCGAAGAAATCAAAGAAACCAAAAGTAAAATTGCCAAATCCGCCTCCTTTTCCATGGGCAGGCGTAAAACCATTCAGAAAACCGTTTTTGGCATTTTCCGTATCGCTGCATGGATTAATGGTATTGCGCTTGTGATTATATTATATTTCATAATTTCAAACGGATGGAGAGCCATTAGCTGGACATTTTTAACCCAGCCGCCCATGGATTCCATGACCAGGGGGGGCATCCTTCCGTGCATTGTGGGTACCATAAGTCTCGGCCTGGGAGCGATACTCTTCGCCTTTCCCATCGGTGTGGCCTCGGCAATTTATTTAAACGAATATGCCCGCCCCGGCCGGTTTCTCAGAATTATTCGTTTGGGGATCAACAATCTTGCAGGGGTTCCTTCGGTAGTTTTTGGTCTTTTTGGCCTGGCATTTTTTGTAATTTATCTGAAATTTGGTGTCAGTCTCCTTTCCGGAGCACTTACGTTGGGCGCAATGACATTGCCTGTTGTCATCGGTTCCGCGGAAGAAGCGCTCAAGGCTGTACCGGATACTTACCGTGAAGCTTCCCTGGCTCTTGGAGCGACAAAATTACAAACCATTTTCCGGGTGATTCTTCCGGCGGCGTTGCCGGGCATATTGACCGGCGGTATTCTGGGAATCAGCCGGGCAGCCGGTGAAACCGCACCCATTATGTTTACCGCTGCGGTATTTTTCTCACCGCGCTTGCCATCCTCTGTGTTCGATGAAATAATGGCATTGCCCTATCATATATATGTGCTGGCCACCGCCGGTACAGAAATTGAAGCCACGCGCCATCTTCAGTACGGTACGGCCCTGGTGTTGATTGTACTGGTTCTGGGTTTAAATTTGATCGCCATCATATGGCGCTCCCGACTGAGGAGGCGCATGCATTAAATTATGGATATGGAAAAACCATCGAAAATGGCCTCAAAGCATCTTAATTTCTATTACGGCGACTTTGAAGCATTACATGACGTCTCACTTGAATTTTACGAAAAACAGGTCACGGCCCTTATCGGTCCGTCGGGTTGTGGCAAAAGCACGTTTTTAAGATGCATGAACCGCATGAACGACCTTATACCGAACAGTCGAGTAGAGGGACATCTGTTACTCGACGGATTGGATATTTATGCACCCTCGGTTGATGTGGTGTCCTTGCGCAATCGAATCGGCATGGTATTTCAAAAGCCGAATCCATTTCCCAAGACCATATTTGAAAACATTGCATATGGTCTGAAGGTAAACGGAGTCAGGGACAAGCGCCTTATCAAAGATCGTGTAGAACAAAGCCTTGTTCAGGCGGCGCTCTGGGATGAGGTTAAAGACAGGCTGAACCACTCGGCCCTTGGTCTGTCCGGCGGGCAGCAGCAGCGTCTTTGCATTGCCCGGGCCCTTGCCGTAGAGCCTGAAATCCTGCTGATGGATGAACCCTGTTCAGCGCTGGACCCCGTCGCAACCCAAAAGATTGAAGACCTTATTCACGACCTGAAAAAAGCTTTTACCATTATCATTGTTACGCACAACATGCAGCAAGCGGCCAGGGTTTCAAAAATCACCGCCTTTTTTTACATCGGCAAGCTTATAGAAGTAAATGATACCGATACGTTATTTACACGGCCGCAACTCAAGCAGACCGAAGACTATATTACCGGCCGTTTTGGTTAGAGGTGAATTTTATGCCCAAACATTTTCACAGAGAACTGGAAAAATTAAAAAAAAGAATCTTAAGTCTGGGAGCCATGGTGGAGGAACGCGTCTACATGGCAACAAAAGCCATTGAAAACAGAGATTCAGATCTTGCCGATAAGATCATAAATTCTGATTATGAAATTGATGAGATGGAAGTTGACATTGAAGAAGACTGTTTAAAAATTCTGGCGTTGTATCAACCGGTTGCAGTGGATCTTAGATTTATCACTGCGGTGATCAAGATCAACAATGACCTTGAAAGAATCGCTGATGAAGCCGTGAACATTGCCCAGGGAGTAAAATATATCTCAAAGGGTAAAAAACTGTACTTCGATTTCGATTTTCATTCAATGGCTGAAAAGGCCGAAGCCATGCTCAAAAAAAGCCTGGATGCCCTTGTAAGACTGGACGTGGATCTTGCTTTCAAGGTATGCCTTCTGGATGATGAAGTTGATAAAATCAACGCGCAAGCCCACCGTATCGTAAAGGGCGCCATTAAAGATACCCCGGATCATGTAGAATCTTTTATTAATCTGCTTTTAATCTCCCGTCACCTGGAGCGAATTGCAGACCATGCAACCAATATTGCCGAAGAAGTTATTTACCTGATAGAGGGTGAAATTGTACGGCATGGAGATTTTTAGTTTAATATTATCCCGGAATCAATACTGTATTTTAGTGATTAACAATACAAACAAAAAATGGGTTACTTCCGCCTTTATTCCCAATATTCCAGCATTCCATTCTTCCATTTCGATGACATAAACAGGTTGCCATTAATAAACCTGTATTAACAATAAGTTGTAGAATTTCCGAGACGTTAAATTAACGTGGGAATTCGGCTAAAGTAGATAATTGACAATCCCTTAAATAATGCAGTATAAGAAGTTTTTTTTCATGAAAGAGAAAGTTATGCCGTTTTCGATTGATTTTGTACCTGTTCGCCTTAAAAATTTCTTTTGTACGAGAAAACATTAAATCACCCGGAGGCCAATTTTTGAGTCATTATGACATATTTTAAAAAAATTTTCTACCTGGGCCGGAATGCATTAAAAGTCTTAGTGTATCTCGTTAAAAATCGCTTGGATCTGATAGAAGTCAGGATTTTATTAACAGGGCTGATTTTATCCTTCTCAGCCGGTTTATACTTGTTGTATCTTCTTTTGACAAATCCCGGTCTTTATAGAGCTCTGTCTTCTACAGCAATTCTTCATATAATGGGAGGAAGGGCCTTGGGGATTGCGACATGCCTTTCTGCTGAGATATCTCTTTTCTATACGATTTTATACAATTTTTTTCTTGAAGTTGTTATTGTCCTTATCGCCTATGGTACTGTGGTTTTAATTATGCGGAATATCATCCAGCCGAAATTATTTCGCAAGGTGGTAAGGGAGTCTGAACTTGCTGCGCAAGAGCAAAAAACCAATATTAAAAAATATGGGACGATAGGACTTTTCTTTTTTGTAATGCTTCCATTTTTCATGACCGGCCCGGTCATTGGGTCGATTATTGGATATCTTCTCAATTACAAGGCCATTCATAATTTTCTAATCGTATTTAGCGGGACGTTGAGCTCAATTGTCATATATGCCCTGATCGGCAATACTGTTATAGAACATATCAATCAGTACGTCCAGATAGATCTGGTGAAGAAATGGGTCTCAATTATTGTTGGAATTTTGATTGTGTTATTTTTAATATACCATATAAAAACTGTAAAAGCCTATTTAGATAGTGAAACTGATGGAGAAGAATTGTAAAAAACTCCTTGCAATCAGGTGTCAGGTGTCAGGAGTAAAAAACGAATTAGCTGACACCTGACACCTGAAACCAAAAAGTCTTGGATAGTAATTAACAAACTGGTCATCCACCCTTACTTAGGGCCCGCGAAATATTCCGGGAGGATATCGTCAGGAATGTTATCGATGAAACAGGATGGGCGGTTCAAGATCATTCCCGAGCTTCTATCATAAACTTGAACCGGATAGGTAAAGAACAGATTTTCTTTTGCCCGTGTTGAAGCAACATACATAAGCCTCAGCTCTTCCTCAAGTTCTTTTTTACTGTGCAAGGCATGGATGGACGGAAATCGTCCCTCAAGAGCCCATATGATAAACACGGTATGCCATTCAAGGCCTTTGGCGGAGTGTATTGTTGAAAGAATGAGACGGTCCTCATCCTGGTCGTCGGTAAAAAAAGAGTCATTGAGACTTGTATTCGGCGGTTCAAGGGCCATATCGGTCAAAAACTGTTCGAGATTGTCGTATCGTTCCATTATGGTTACCAAATGCTCAAGATCTCTGGTACGTTTGGGATGATCATCATATTTTTCTTTTAATATGGGGATATAATAATTGACAATAGCTTCACCCAGTTGAGAAACGGACATGGGTTTTGAATCAATAGTTGAAAACAGATCTTTTAATCCAAAAATACCCTTCGATCGTCCGGTTTTAGGTTGGATTGCAAATATTCCTGTATATCCGGCTTGTTCAGACAAAATTGTTTCGTAAATATCCATAGCGGTTTTTGGACCGATATGATCCAGAAGGAGAAGTATTCTATACCAGCTTATTCTGTCAAGGGGATTGGAAATTACTCTGAGATGGGCCAGGACATCCTTAATATGCGCATATTCCATAAATTTAAAACCACCCACCTTGATAAAAGGAATTCCTTCCCTGACCAGTTCGATCTCAAGATCAAAGGAGTGAAAACTCGCTCTGAAAAGTACTGCGATCTGGTTCAAAGGAATGTCTTTGCGATTAATCTCCCGAATCTTTTGAACCACAAATCGCGATTGGCTGTTTTCACTCCGGGTGTTTACAAGCAGCGGCAAGGACCCCCCGGATTTTCGGGTAAACAGAATTTTTGAATATTTCTGCTCAGCCCGTTCAATAATGACGTTGGTAAGTTTTAATATGGGTTGGACACTGCGATAGTTTTCTTCCAGCCTGATTATTCGAGTGCCGGGAAACACTTCAGGAAACCGCATAATATTTTCAAAATTTGCACCCCTGAATGCATAGATACTTTGTGAATCATCACCGACGACCATGATATTTTTGTTGATACCGGAAAGAAGATATATGATTTCCGCCTGAATCTTATTGGTATCCTGATATTCGTCAACCATCAGATAGTGATATGTTGAGCAGATTTTGTCACGAACATCAGCGTGGTTTTTTAAAAGCATGGCTAAATATACCAGAAGGTCGTCATAATCAAATAAATTGTTCTCGGCTTTTTGCTTTCGGTACGCATTGGAAAGCGCAACTATGGCTTCCAACTGAGAAGTAAAATGCGGATAATCATCTAAAACAACATCTTCAACAGATAGCACTTTGTTGACAGCCCGGCTGAAAATATTGGCCAGGGTCTGTTTTCTGGGAAAGGAACGGTCCCTTGAGAATGATCCCATTTCTTTTCTTAACATAGTGATGAGCTGTTCAGCATCCGTACGGTCTATAATGGAAAAGTCACGGTCGAATCCTATTTTGGAAGCATATCTGCACAGAACCCTATGGGAAAAAGAGTGAAAAGTCCCTCCGGCAACCCTTTCACACCGATTGTCAATCAGCTCTGAGGCTCTTCTCAGCATTTCCTGGGATGCTTTGCGTGTAAACGTGAGCAGAAGAATGGAGTCTGGTGGTATGCCGTCTTCTACCAGACGTGCGACCCGGTAGGTTAAGGTCCTGGTCTTTCCGCTTCCCGCCCCTGCAATGACAAGAAGCGGACCTTCTTTGAAATTAACCGCTTCCAACTGAGAAGGATTCAGTGCTTTTCTGTAGGAAATTCGAGATTTATTTTTCATGAGGACCTGTAAGCAAACATTTCGGAAATTCTTTCCCGCCATAAGCGGGATAAATAAATTGCTTCAACCAAATTTATCTTGCATAAGACTAAAGCGTTGTCAACTATTGTATGGCTTTATTCATCTTCTGTATATTTAGTTGACTTTTAAAAAAAAGAGATATAGTAAATTAAAAGAGAATGTTAATCGTGCTAAAAAAAATTGGTGATCAAGGAGGAAAACTAAATGAAGAAATTAAAAGATCAACTGAAGACCATAAGCAGTTCACTCACCTCACTTTCCAAACAAGTTGAAAAGATCACTAAACAGGTTGAAAAATTACAGTCCCAAAAAGCTGATGCCGCTCCTGAAAAAACTGCGGCAAAGAAAAAACCAGCTCCAAAAAGCGCTCCTGCTAAACCGCCGACAGTTATTGATAGCATATTGAATGCCATCAAAAAGAGCAAGAAAGGAATTAGCATCGCGCAGCTTAAAGAAAAAACCGAATTTAATTCAAAACAGCTCAGCAATGCGCTGTATAAACTTGCAAAGAAAGGGGAAATTGAAGCAACGTCACGAGGCCTTTATGTTAAAAAATAACAGGCAAGGAATGAATTCACGGGGTTTCGATATTAAGTTTCAACAACGCAGTTCAAAGTAAAAAAAGCAAGCCTTTGGTATGCTCATAAGTAAGACCTGACATACCGAAGGCTTTTTAAGTTTTCAACAATACGTTTTCCCAGGGTAACGGTATTGAAAGAAAATCAACATCCTCATCCTGCTTGTCTTTTGCCGAAATTTATTGTTGCACCCCGCTTTGAAAACGCAGCATATGTGCCCGTTAGTTCGCTTCGAATTCGAGCCAAAATGCGGCGTGATTTTATCGGATTTATTATATTCCTTGCCCCTAAAACTTATTTGCTTGCTCTAGGAGTGTAATCATGTTTAAAAAGCTTTCCGCTTTTTTTATTACAACACTTTTATTATATGCTGCTATACCACTTGTTTTATTTTCATGTGCTTTGGTTGATCAAACTTTCCGGAGCGGCGAAAAAAATGCTCATGAAAATATCGATGCTTTTATCACATGGCCTCATGAGAAAAGCGACCTTCTTCCGGATCCGGTCCTTATATTTGGAAAACTGCCCAATGGTTTCAGGTATGTATTAATGGAAAATCAAGAACCCAAAGACAGGGTCAGTATGCACCTGAATGTTCAGGCAGGTTCACTGCACGAATCAGACGCTCAACAGGGATTGGCTCATTTCTTAGAGCACATGCTGTTTAACGGTTCAACACATTTCAAGCCCGGGGAACTGGTAAAATATTTCCAGAGTATCGGTATGGAGTTCGGAGCCGATGCAAACGCCCACACCGGTTTTCATGAAACCGTTTATGACATTCTTTTGCCCAATGGTGACAACAAAAACCTTAAAAAAGGTTTGACGGTAATCAAAGACTATGCTGAAGGCGCGCTTCTTCTACCATCGGAGATTGACAGTGAACGGCGTGTGGTTCTGGCCGAAAAAAGAACCCGTGACTCTGTAGAATATCGTACATATGTTGCCACATTGAATTTTGAATTTCCTCATGCAAAAATATCTAAAAGACTTCCCATAGGCAAAGAAGAAATACTGAAAAATGCCGACCATAAACGCTTGAAAGAGTTTTATGATTCCTGGTACAGGCCGGAGAAAATGATACTTGTAATGGTGGGAGATTTTGATACCCGATCAGCAGTTTCACTAATAAAGGAAAATTTCTCATCATTATCCGGTCGTGCACCTTCTGTGCTCGAGCCCGATATTGGAAAGATACACCATTTTGGAATAAAACCCTTTTACCATCTTGAAAAAGAAGCAGGAAACACAACGACAAGCATCGAAGTTGTGGAAAAGGTTTCCGGGGAACCGGATTCTTTTGCCTTTCAAAAACAAAGACTAATAGAAAATATTGCCAATCGCATTGTCCAGGACCGCCTGAACGCTGAGGTCAGAAAAGCAGGCACTTCCATTACCTTTGCATCCATTAGTTCAGAAATTTTTTTAAATCAAATTAAATTTGCTGAAATCAGTGCCGAGTGCAGCCCGGAAAACTGGAAGAAATCTCTTTTTCTTATCGAACAAACCTTAAGGAGGGCATTGACATTCGGGTTTGCCGAATCAGAATTAGACAGGGTAAAAAAAGATTTTCTTTCAGAACTTGACAACGAAGTAAAAAAAGCTTCCACACGAAATAGCCGGCATTTGGCACGAAAGATATTATGGGACCTCAATGAAAGCCGAGTATTTATGTCCCCGGAACAGGAAAAAGATCTTTTTACGCCGCTTATCAACTCACTGACCTCACAACAGGTATATGATGCCTTCAAGGAAATCTGGGCGCCGGAACACCGGCTTATATTGGTAACCGGCAATGCGGAATTGACAGGGACGGACAAAGATCCTCGGTCTCAGATACTTTCGGCTTACCGCCAAAGCAATAAGGTAAAACTTTCACGTCCGGCTGAAAAGAAAACCGTAACGTTTCCGTATTTTCAGGAGCCCGGGGAAGAAGGCCGGATTGTTCGGACAAAAAAGATTGATGATCTTGAAATTGTCCGGATCGATTTCGAGAACGGTGTTCGCCTTAACCTCAAGAAAACCGATTTCAAAGCAAATCAAGTGCTCATTAATCTTGCCTTTGGCTCGGGCAGAACTTCCGAACCATTACCCGGCCTTGCCGCGCTGAGTACAAATGTCATCAACGAAAGCGGGCTGGGCGCATTGGACAAGGATGAGCTTGAACGTGCCCTGGCGGGAAAAAATACGGATGTTTATTTCGAAGTTGCCGAAGATCAGTTTTGCTTCAAAGGGGAAACCGTTACTCACGAAGTACCGCTGTTGTTTCAACTCCTTTATGCACATCTGGTTGATCCGGGTTTTCGCGAAGATGCGTATATCCTCTGCATGAAAAGGTTCAGGCAGGAATATCTGGAACTTTCCGGTTCAGTGGATGGTGTCATGGTACTTTCGGGAAACCGTTTTCTTGCCGGAGGAGACAGCCGTTTCGGACTTCCTTGTTTTGAAGAATTCAAGCGGTTGACCCTCGATCATGTCCGCTCATGGATTGAGACATCATTAAAAAGCGATATTATGGAAATATCGATAGTTGGAGATTTTGATATGGATTCGGTGATAAAATTGGCCGCAAAATATTTGGGAACCCTTTCCCTGCATAGCCAAGCCTGCGATTCCTCAGAGTCAAGATTTCCTGAATTTCCTGCCGGACAATTGCACGAGATATCTGTTGCGACAAAAATCCCCAAAGGCATGGTAATTGTAGCCTATCCAACTGAAGGGTTGTGGAATATAAGCAGAACCCGACGGTTATCTGTGCTGGCGGATATTGTTTCGGACAGGCTTCGCGATCAGATCCGAGAAAAGCTTGGCTCCGCTTATTCTACATTTGCCTTTAACAGGCCGAGCCGGGCTTATCCGGAGTATGGGGTTTTTCAAGCACGCGTTTCCATTAATCCTGACGAAGCAAATATGTTAGCAGGCAAAATAAAAAAAATAGTGTCCGGTCTCGCCGCTGATGGTGCCACCCAGGATGAATTACATCGGGCATTATCTCCAACCCTCACCAGTATTAAAGACATGATGCATACCAACACCTACTGGCTTAATACAGTGCTTACAGGTTCCAAAAACCATCCCCAACAGCTCGACTGGAGCCGCACGGTAATGAAAGATTATGCTTCTGTTACAAAAGAAGAGGTGTTCAATATTGCAAAAAAATACCTGGATAATGAAAAGGCGGCAACAATTACAGTCTTACCTGAGTAGGCCCCAAATTGTTGCTCAGTTTAACAAATTCCTCTACCGTCAGTGTTTCCGCTCGCCGAACAGGATCTATGCCTGACTTTTCAAGTATATTTTGGGCAGTATTCCCATCAATATTCAGCGCGCTTGCCGCAAGTGCGTTTTTAAGAATTTTTCTTCTGTTTCCAAAAGCTGCTTTGATGACACTGAAAAACTGGTCTTCATCATTAGCGGGATATTCCAGTCTTTTTTTAAACTTTAATTCAAGAACTTCGGAATCTACTTTGGGTTTTGGGAAAAAAACAGACGCCTTAATATCCGCTATTTTTTTTATGTTGGCACAGTATCCAAGCATAACGCTAAGTCTTCCATAATCCTTGCAGCCGGGTTGTGCGGTAATGCGCTGAGACAGTTCCTTCTGAAGCATGAAAACCGCCCCGATTAATGCCTCTCTGGATTTAATAAGTTGAACAAGAATCTGGGAAGATATGTTGTAGGGAAGGTTGCCCATGACCACCATTTTTTGTCCGACATTTTCTGCCAGCGATCTAATATCAATGTTAAGTATGTTTTTTTCCATTATCACAACATTTGAGAGATTACTTGCAAGAATCTCTGTTTTCAAAATATCCATGATTTTGCGATCTTTCTCAACCGCAAAAACTTCTCTGGCGATGCGTGCCACAGGAATGGTTAAAGCACCCAGACCGGCCCCTATTTCCAGAACAACATTTTCCGGTAAAATTCCGGAGCGGTTCACAATCATCTCTGCTGTGGTATGATTTGTCAAAAAATGCTGCCCCAGTTGTTTGTTAGGTTTGATATTATGAAAAACCAGCAGAGTTTTTGGTGAGGTCATAGTTTCATCGGTTAAGAGAAAACTTTCAATTATGCATCTTTGTTCAAACATAATTAAATTATCACGAAAGGTTCTTGTTTTCAACGCTTTATTACTATTTGCTCATGCCTGTGTTTTTTTAGATTCTGAATCTATCATAAAAATTGTAAAACTTGACTTTTTATATATTATCAAATAGTTTTAACATTGATATTTTGCTTCTAGTCATCTTTTCATCCTAACCGTCATATCAGGAGGATCACATGGCAAAGAAAAAAGGCAAATCCGTGAGTTTTGATGCAATGGTAAAGTTCTTCCTGCAATATTACAATATTCCGAGCCGGAATGATATCGACAAACTCATGGCCAAAATGGATCGCCTGGAAATGCTCATCAAATCATCCGCAATGACCGGCAACGGGAACGCGACTTCCGGTATAAAAGCCCCCAGAAGCAGGGCATCAACCGTCAGAACCGAAATGACTTCTATGGACAGAGCGCTGGAAGTCATTAAACGATTCAGAAAGGGCATAGGGTTTGCCGATATCCAAGCCATAACAGGTTTTGAAGACAAAAAACTTCGCAATATTATTTATCGCCTGCATAAAATGAACAAAATCGTGCGTAAAAGTCGTGGCCTGTACATCGCTGCATAGCCCTTTATAGATTAAAAATTGAAGAATAGTCAGGTATTGATGATTCCGTGACAGTTGGGCAGGGCTGAATTATCTGGAAAAAATAATATATTAGGCAGTTTTAATTAAAGGATTATTTATGAGTACACTTTTGGATCACAAAAATCCCGACATCAAAGAAGGAGACCGTATTTTCGGATATTTTATCAAGCAGGTGGAAGAGCTTAAAGAAATCGGAGTAGTTCTTTATCTGCTTGAACACACCCTAACCGGCGCCCGGCATATTCACATCAGTAACAACGACAAAGAAAATACATTCAGCGTAGCTTTTAAAACGGTTCCTTCTGATTCAACCGGTGTTGCTCATATCCTTGAACATACGGTTTTATGCGGTTCGCATAAATTTCCTGTAAGAGATCCGTTTTTTTCCATGCTTAAAAGAAGTTTGAGTACGTTCATGAACGCATTTACTTCCTCGGACTGGACCATGTATCCGTTTTCCACTCAAAACAGAACAGATTTTTACAACCTCATGGATGTTTATCTGGACTCCGTTTTTTATCCCAACATCGAAGAGCTTAGCTTCAAGCAGGAGGGACACCGCCTGGAAATAGAAGATGGTACAAAAGACTCTGATTCCGTGAAACTGGTTTATAAAGGGGTTGTATACAACGAAATGAAAGGCGCCATGTCATCGCCGAACCAGGTAATGGTCCGATCCATTTTAAATGCGCTTTATCCTGAAACAACCTACGGCTACAATTCGGGCGGAGATCCCTCAGTAATTCCTCAATTGACATATGATCAACTTAAGGCGTTTCACCGACGGCATTATCATCCCAGCAACGCTTTTTTTTATACCTACGGAGATCTGCCTTTAAGAGACCATCTCAAATTCATCAACGATAAAATCTTTACGCATTTCGAAAGCATGGATCCGAAAACCGATGTTCCCTCCCATCCCCGCTGGATCACCCCCAAAAAAAAGACATATTTTTACCCATTGGACAAAAATGAAGACCCGTCAAAAAAATGCCAATTGTGTATGGCATGGCTTACCGCAGATATAAAAGATCCTTTTGAGGTGCTGATTCTAACGATTCTTGAACAAATTCTTCTTGGAAATTCCGCATCTCCTCTGCGCAAGGCATTGATAGATTCGAAACTCGGAACAGCTCTTTGTGACGGAACCGGTTTTGATGCGAACAACACGGATACCATGTTTGTCTGCGGATTGAAAGATGTTGAAGAATCTTCCGCTGATGAAATTGAATCCATAATATGTAATGTTCTGGAGGATCTCTCGGAAAACGGCATTGATAAAAAAATGATTGAATCCGCCACTCATCAGTTGGAGTTTCATCGCAAAGAGGTGACAAACATACCTTATCCATATGGTATCAAATTGCTGTTGACATTTGCCGGCAGTTGGTTTCATGGAGGTGATCCTGTCAGAATTTTGCAGTTCGATGCCGATCTTGAGCGGCTTAGAAATGAGATCTCTAAGGGACCCTTCCTTGAAAACCGGATTAAAAAGTATTTTCTGGACAATGC
Organism: uncultured Desulfobacteraceae bacterium; assembly: GCA_964410925.1. Taxonomy (GTDB): domain Bacteria; phylum Desulfobacterota; class Desulfobacteria; order Desulfobacterales; family UBA11574; genus S5133MH16. The sequence continues at coordinate 2,183 of CAYPIW010000119.1, read as the reverse complement.
GCATCGGGTGCTCCTTACTCTCGTTCCTGATCCGTTAATGGAAGACAAAGAGCGCCATCGCGTCGCGGCAGAACTTGACCGGATTCGTGCTGAAATGACACCATCCGAACTTGAAAAAATAAAAAAGGACACCCAAGCGTTAAGACAACTCCAGGAATACAAAGAGGATGTTTCCTGTCTTCCCACATTAGATCTTGAAGAGATTTCCCCCACCGTTCAAATTGTGAAAGCGTTGCCCCCGTATGACACTGTGCCGGCCACTTGTTATCGGCAAGCAACCTCCGGCATTTTTTATTTTTTGGGGGCTGCCGGAAGCGGATCAGTGCAAAAAAAATTGATTCCCCTGGTTCCTTTTTTCTGCCACGCCTTTTCCAAGGTCGGCACGGCTATACATGAGTATACAGAAATGGCGCAGCGGATTAATATGTATACCGGAGGTATTGGCTTGTCATGCCATGCCCGTACCGGTTTCGATGATGCAGGAACCTGTATACCCTTTGTGGCTGTTAACGGAAAATGCCTGGTTCGAAATCAGGACTACCTGTTTGACATCATTGAAGAGCTTTTGTGCAAGTTTGATTTTTCAGATCTGGTTCGTTTGCGAAGCCTTTTTCTGGAGTACCGTTCAGGTTTGGAATCGATGATTGTGCAAAACGGCCACCGGTTAGCAATGTCCATGGCTTCAAGAAATTTTTCCTCAGCAAGTGCACTGAACGAAGCCTGGCATGGAATTCAACAGCTTCAAACCATAAAAGCGATCACCCACGACCTTACGGACGAAAAACTGAAATCCATCTCTGAAAAACTTTTCGTCATCAGCAAAACACTTTTTACGCGCAACAACTTTAAAATGGCGCTGATTGGTGAAGAACACACGATTTCAGCAGCCTCTTCAGCTTCGGCATCCATACAAAACGGACTCTTACAAGGGCCGGAAGTATTAATGTCCGGACATGGATTTGTGCCGCCGGAAATCGATTGTGATGATCAAATCCCCAGAGAGGGATGGAGCACATCGTCATCCGTTTCATTTGTGGCCAAAACCTTTGAGACCGTTCGCCTGGGACATGAGGATGCACCGGCTTTATCCGTGATAAGCAAAATACTCAGATCATTATATCTGCATCGCGAGATTCGGGAAAAAGGCGGGGCATATGGGGGATTTGCCGTGTACGATACTGAAAACGGACAGTTTTGCCTGGCTTCTTACAGGGATCCGCATATCGTTTCCACTCTAAAAACATACGATAATGCCCGGGATTTTATGAGATCCGGCAATTACGGCGATGAAGATATCAAAGAGGCAATCCTCCAGGTATGCTCGGACATTGACAAACCCGACCCGCCGGGAAGCGCGGCCAGAAAGGCTTTTTTCAGGAAGATCGTTTTATTGTCGGATGAAACCCGTGAACGATTCAAGCGAAAACTTCTTACCCTGACCCGCAATCAGGTCATAGACGTTGCCCAAAAATATTTTGATAACAGAAACCAAAACCAGGCGGTGGTCGTGATATCCAATGAAGACAGATTGAATGCGGCAAACAAGCAGCTTGCACACAACCCTCTAAAACTAAACAGGATTTAGGTGTTAACTCAAAATCTATTTTGCTCCATGAAACAGTAACATCCATACACCAAGCAAAATGAATAAAGATCCGGCCCCTATTTTAATATAGTTTGCAGGAATCAGTCTGCTTATGGCACATCCAAAGACAACCGCAAGCAAAGAGGTCAAAATAAGTGCACTCGCAGAACCAATAAATACGGCAATCCTTGATTTACTTTCAACCGCAAAAGCAAGGGTCGCCAGTTGAGTTTTATCGCCCAGTTCCGCAAGAAATATCATTCCAAAAGTTGTTAGTATCACCTTGAGATCCATGTTTCGCTCCTCCTTGTGTGATCCGTATTTAGTGTTTGCTATGGGTCACCTTAAAAGAATATCATGAAAAAAACAATCATGAAAGAGCGTAACGCTTAGAAACCGGGCATAAAAGAATAGGGAGCATTACCGATTTGTTAAAATGCTTTTCACCCATTAACTTATTCATTTTTTGAGCGAAAGCCTTGCAATCAGGTGTCAGGTGTCAGGTGGGGTGATTAAAATTGCCCATAGTATGGCTTTAAAAAATATCCCATATTTATTCCTTCCCGTATACCTGGTGTCAGGTTTCAGGTGTCAGGTT
>CAYPIW010000118.1:0-41838 GCA_964410925.1 uncultured Desulfobacteraceae bacterium | reverse complement strand
AAAAGTTCAAGTTCAAGGCGTCGAGAATTTCGTGGAATGAGGCGTACTTATGTACGCCGCAGTGAACACGAAATGAAGCGCAACGCAGAAATTGGACTTTTTACGAAGCCGTCAAAGGGGAACAAATGGGAAAAACCATTGCCGAAAAAATATTTGATGCCCACCATGTTGACATCCCTTCAGAAAATATTCATGTGATCCGGCTGGACGCGGTATTCTGTCATGAGATTACAACACCCATGGCAATCAATGACCTGGTGAGCCGCAACAAGGACCGTGTTTTTGACAGGGATAAAATCAAAGCGGTTATCGATCATGTTACGCCGGCAAAAGACTCGAAGACCGCCGAGCAGGGAAAAATTCTCAGGGATTGGGCCAGGCGTCACCATATTCTTGATTTTTTTGATATCGGCAGAAACGGGATCTGCCATGTGCTTTTCCCTGAAAAAGGATTTGTGCGTCCGGGGTTTACCGTGATCATGGGAGATTCTCACACCTGTACCCATGGTGCATTCGGTGCATTTGCCGCCGGAGTCGGGACTACGGATCTTGAGGTGGGAATTCTTAAAGGCGTTTGTGCCTTTCACTATCCTTCAACCATTAAAATAAACATCATCGGACGGATACCCCAGGGTGTTTTGGCCAAGGACGTCATCCTGTCCGTGATCGGCCGTATAGGGGTTAACGGCGCCACCAACAAAGTCCTGGAATTTTCCGGGTCGGTCGTGGATGCCATGACCATGGAATCCCGGATGACGCTGTGCAATATGGCGGTTGAAGCCGGAGGAACTTCGGGGATCTGCCTGCCCGACATCACCACCGTTGAATATTTATGGGAATTCATTAAAAATGAATATTCCGATAAAAAAGCGGCTCTTGATGATTTTAGCAAATGGGGTTCTGATCCCGATGCCCGATATGACCAGGTGATTGAGCATGATGTCAGTGGACTGGAACCGCTGGTTACATTCGGATATAAGCCCGATCAGGTAAAACCGGTCAAAGAAATGGAAACAATAACGGTGGACCAGGTTTACATCGGCTCATGCACCAATGGTAGAATCGAAGATCTCAGAGTTGCCGCCCGGGTGCTTGACGGCCAAAAAATCAGCAATTCCGTGAGGGGGATTGTCTCTCCGGCTACGCCAAAGATCTTCCGCCAGGCAATGGAGGAAGGTATACTGAAAATATTTTTGGATGCCGGATTCTGCGTTACAAATCCCACATGCGGCGCCTGTTTAGGCATGAGCAACGGCGTATTGGCCCAAGGCGAGGTCTGTGCCTCCACCACCAACAGAAATTTCAGCGGGCGCATGGGCAAAGGAGGTATGGTACACCTTGTAAGCCCTGCTACAGCGGCAGCCACAGCCATTGCGGGTTACATTACAAATTCAAGCCTTTTCAAAGGGTGAAGGATATATTATGAAAGATTTTAGCGGAAAAGTCCTTTTTCTGGATAGAACGGATATCAACACCGACGAAATTATTCCGGCGAAATATCTTTCCGAGATTTCCAAGCAGGCCCTCGGGCCCCACCTGTTAGAAGATCTCCATCTCGACGGATTCAGCTCCCGAATTGATGTTCAAGGAAAAAGCGTGATCATCACACGGGCAAATTTCGGATGCGGATCTTCCAGGGAACATGCCGCATGGGCGCTCGAAGTGAATAACATTAACCTGGTCATCGCGGAAAGTTTTGCCAGGATTTTCAGACAGAATATGTTTAATTGCGGGATGATGGCAGTGGAACTGCCGTCGGAAACCATAGATCGAATCTTTAGAGAGTTTGCCGGAAAAGAAACCTGTCTTGAAACCCATCTTGAAAAGAAGATTTTTATCATTACCGCTAAAGAACTCCGGAGCGAGGTATGTTTTTCAATTTCCGACTTTGACCGTGATTTGATAATGACCGGGGGGTGGGTGGAATATGCGGATTCGAAATATTGAGACCGTTGCAAAACGCCCCCTTTTGCTCAATACAGTGAGAACGCTCCACAACGGCGTCCTCCTCTTTCCAACCGACTGAAACTTGTGCTCAAGCACCCGTAAACCCGAGCCGCGCCAGAGTTATTCAGAACCATTCGTCGCTAACTTATCTCATTGGTTTTTTTAGTCATAGTTTCATTCGGCTCGGGCTAACGCCCTTCAAACAGTCAGTCGGTTTCCAAGAGAAACACGCCGTTGCTCCGCTGCACTGAAATCAAATATGTTTAACCTTTACAGCTTACTCTTTTACCACTTTATTGATGATGGCGCCGATCTGTTCAATGCGGCATTCGACCACGTTTCCCGGTTTTAAAACGATCGGAGGATCCCGGAATATTCCGACTCCGGCAGGAGTTCCGGTGGAAATAATGTCACCCGGAATCAGCGTGATATCCTCACTGATGTTTTCTATGATGTCCTTAATGTCAAAAATCATATCCCGGGTATTTCCGTCCTGCATGATTTCACCATCTACCAAAGCGGTCAGCCTCAGGTTATTGACATCGTCAATATCATCCGGAGTTACAATGAAGGGACCGGCCGGCGCAAAGCTGTCAAAGGATTTCCCTCTGAACCATTGGGAATCTGAAAACTGAGCCTGTCGTCCGGACACATCATTCATGACGGTAAAGCCTGCAACGTAATCCAATGCATCTGTTTTGTTAATCCTTTTTCCTTCTTTGCCAATTATTACGGCAAGTTCAACCTCCCAGTCCACCTGACCGCTGCTTCTGGGAAGTATTATGGGGTCATAAGGACCCGTCAAGGCATTTGGCGTTTTACAGAATATCAGAGGGGTTTCAGGATTTTCAAAGCCTCCTTCTTTGGCATGTTCGGCATAATTTTTTCCGAGACAGATGATCTTGGACGGGCGATATACCGGGCTTGCAATTCGCACCTCGATTTTTCGGCCCGGATTCTTAACTTCGGCAATCTTTTCAAGCCATTCCTCTCTGAAAAATGTCTCGCTGATATCAGGAATCTCAGAGAAAATTTCTTTCAAGTCAACGATCTTACCGTTTTTCCATAACCCCGGCCGGATGTTTCCCTTTTGACCAAATCTGACTAATTTCATAGGTCTCCTTCTGCGTCATGCTCAGGTATTTCATGATGGTGCCGCATGTTCTGTCCGTCCCTATAACACTTCTTTCCATACCAGTCGATCTGCCTGCATATCCCGCGGATAATACTGACCTCTCTGGCGCGTAGTTGAAGCCTGGAAAAAAAACAGCGTAATTTGTTGATCCAGTAGTCCGGATTTTCAGGATTGATATAGTTTACGCGGACCAATACATCCTTGAGCTGGTCATACATCCCGTCGAGTTCATGCCGGCTGGCAAGACGAGGAGTGAATTCCGTATTTTTGTCAAGACCGGCGGTAAAAATTTCATAGCACATGATCATTACGGCCTGGGCCAGATTCAAGGATGAGAATTCGGCAGTGGGAATATTTACAAGTCCATGACAATTCCGAATGTCCTCGTTGGAAAGCCCCCTGTCTTCCGGGCCAAATACGATGGCGATACGATTCTCAATGGAAATGGGAGCCAGCTTTTGAGCCAGTTTAGAAGGCGTGTTGACGACCTGCCGCTGTCCTCCCAGCCGCGCTGTCGCACCAACAACATAGTTAAAATGGGAAAGTGCATCCTTAAGATCTGTGAAAATGATCGTTTTATCCACCACATCTGAGGCGGCATGCGTCGCCAATTTCAGGATTTTATTCCGGTCATAGTTTGTGGGGTCGATGACCACAAGCCGGCTGAACCCCATGTTGCACATGGCACGCGCGACAGACCCGATATTTTCGGGATGTCGTGGCTGGTGCAACACGATACTAATGTTGTCAAAATTGATTTTTTCGGACATCAACCGGTAACTTCAAAGCTGTTGAAAAAGAATCCTATTTCAACGGGGGCGGTTTCAGGGGAATCTGAACCATGCACGATATTTTTTTCAATGTCCGTTGCAAATTCATTCCGAATGGTGCCTTCAGCCGCTTTTCTGTAATCGGTGGCGCCCATAATATCACGGTATTTGGCTATGGCGTCTTCTCCCTCAAGAACCATGGCAACAACAGGTCCGGACGTCATGAAATCGGTCAGACTTTGAAAAAACGGCCTTTCTTTGTGCACCGCATAAAAACATTTCGCCTGGTTCCTGGTCATTTTCAACATTTTCATGGCGATGATTTTGAGTCCGTTGCTTTCCAGCCGTTTAATAACTTCGCCGATCAATCCCCGGGCAACCCCGTCCGGCTTGATAATAGATAGTGTCTTTTCCATGAGTTTCATTTTCCTTTAAAGTTTTTTTTACGTGCCGTTTCGATACCAAAAGCAATCCTGCAAGTCAATACGGGGAAAAAATAAATGAATTGCAAAAAAGAATAGAAATCGAAAAGACAAAAATTACTTCTTCCGCTTGGGAAAGTGTTTTTTGATGAGACAGATAGTATCAGTAGTGCTTTTAAGGCGTGCGGCAAGGCTGCTCAGGACTGCCTGGAAACCAGGGGACAGTTTGTTAAACTCCTGTTCAAAAAAAACAGGGTCGATGATTCCTACAGTTGTATTGCCGATGGCGGTGGCCGTCCGTGGAGTTTTGGTGATAAACCCCAGCTCTCCGATAATTTCTCCGGGTTTCAGCACCACCATTACTACCTTTTCCCCGCCTATTTTTTTGGAAATCTCAACTGCGCCGGATTCAATTACATAGATCCAGTCTCCGGAGCTTCCCTCCTTGAAGATGATCTGGTCATTCTTATAATTTTCTTCTGTGGCAATTTGAAACATAATTCCAGTCTCTTTCCAAGCCCTCCTGACGGTGGATGGTGACATGCACTTTTAAACGCAAATCATTTTTCCAGCTCGGATATACAAAGCATAAAATCATCTGCAAAGGACTCCTGAATCTTTTCTTCCTGTCCAAACTCGGAAACGTCGGTTGCCACATTTCTCCCGATTCCATATTCAACATCCCACCCCTTTTTTTTCAAAAGTTCAATTAATTTTTCAGCCTGCTCTTTTGTGGCATCGTCTCCTATATTTTGTTCAGCTATAAAAAATTTCATTTTATCCTCCTTGGTTGCAAAATTTTTTATTTTTCTCCGAGCCGTAAGCCTGCGGGATCAGGTCAGCTATTACAACACATCGGATACATGGACCAGTGAGATATCCGAATTCTTAATATTTTTTATAAATCGGCCGATCGCATGTACGGTTTCCTTAAACGGGTGTCCGATATTATCAATAATCAGTGCAATGCGAGGCTGGCCGACCGTGTGATTTGGATGTGTCTCTACGGCAAACGCCTTTGAAAAACTGTTCAGCCCGAAAAAACTTCCCATCAACAAACCGGCACTTTCCCGCAAAAAATTTCTTCTATTCATATGCTTATCCCCTTTTAAAGTTTTAAACAAGAATATTATGCCGCGATGGATGATTGATTGGCCGGATGCCGCTGAAATCGCGACATAGAGAACCAAATTTCCATAACAAATATTTTATGCAATATGTTGGGGTTAAAGTCAATAAAAAATACAATATCTTGATAAATTATTTGAATTGTATTCCTATAAACGAATTCGTAAAAAATAGAATTCATCACGGGTGAGGCGGTTATGTCTAATGATTTAGTAATGGTTTTAACCGTCCCGTTTTGATTTTTACGAAACCAAATGATAAGATCTTGAGAACTCTGTTACGACCGGATTGCATGACTCATTGAAAGGAGACTGTAAATGAAAGAACGTTTTTATATTATTCCCGTGGGTATCATAAAAAAACAGCATGAAAAGGTATGGATTGAAGTTTATGAGAAATATAGCGAGGCGCTTATGGGTTTGGATGGATTTTCTCATATAACCGTATGCTACTGGTTTCATGAGAATGACACCCCTGAAAAAAGAAACGTAATGAAGATTCATCCGAGGAGAAATAAGAAAAATCCTTTAAGCGGGGTGTTTGCGACCCATTCTCCATTACGACCCAATCTGATCGGAATATCCATATGTAAGATATTATCCATACAAGGGAATACGATTTGCATCGACAAGATCGATGCACTTGACGGATCCCCGCTTATCGATATAAAATGTTTTATCCCCAGCAATGCCTTAAAACAAAAAATACGGTTGCCAGACTGGGTATAAGGGCAAGATGATGCTTATGGAGCTTTCCGGACAGATTGAAAGAATTACATACACGAACGACGAGACCGGCTTCACCATTGCAAAAATAAAAGTTTGCGGGCAAAAGGATCTCGTAACCATTGTGGGACAGCTGATATCTGCGGCTCCCGGAGAAATCCTTACCATGCGCGGTGAGTGGGTGAATCATCCCAGATTCGGCGAGCAGTTCAAAGTGATGGAATCCAAAACCAGGCTTCCGGCAACCGCTTATGGAATTAGAAAGTATCTGGGTTCCGGACTTATCAAAGGACTCGGACCTGTCATGGCCGACAGAATCGTTAAAAAATTTGGAGTACATACTCTTGATGTCATCGAAAACGAAATCCAAAAGCTTTCCCGGGTTAAAGGTATCGGCAAAAAGCGTATTGCCATGATACAAAAGGCATGGAAGGATCAGAAAGAGATTCGTGATGTCATGCTGTTTCTTCAATCTCACGGTATCAGTTCAGGCTATGCCACGAAAATATTCAAACAATATGGGAATCGATCCATTGCGGTGGTGACAGACAACCCCTATCGTCTTGCAACGGATATTTTTGGAATAGGATTTGTACTGGCCGACCGTATCGCCTCAAAACTGGGATTCCCTGAAAGTTCACACTTGAGGGTTGAGGCAGGTATTCTCTATGTCCTCAATCAGCTCTCAGATGAGGGGCACGTCTTTTACCCGTACGATCCCCTTATAAAAAAGAGTCAGGAAATTCTTGGCGTTGGAAAAAATGTGATTGTCGAGGCTATTGGTAATATTGCCGCTGAAGGAAAGATCATTGCCGAAGATATAGACAAACGCATCGAAGAGCTTAAAGAAAACAATAAAGCCGTATACCTGGCCAAGTTTCATTTATGCGAAACCAGCATCTCCGACCGGTTGAAAACACTCCTGACATCGCCTAAATCTATCCGACATGTCGCATCAGAAAAAGCCATAGATTGGGTCCAAACACAGCTGAATATTAGCCTGGCGGAAAAACAGATCAGGGCCGTACAATCTGCTCTTGGAAACAAGATCATGATCATTACCGGCGGACCGGGCACCGGTAAAACCACCATTATCAATGCCATTTTAAAAATCTTTTCCAGACTTAACGTAAGAACCCTGCTGGCTGCGCCCACGGGCAGAGCCGCAAAACGGATGAGTGAAACAACGGGTCATGGGGCAAAGACCATTCACCGGCTGCTGGAGTTCAGTTTTATTAAGGGAGGCTTTCAGAAAAACCGGGAAAACCCCCTGGGTTGTGACCTTCTGATACTGGACGAAGCCTCCATGATAGACACGATTTTAATGCACCACCTGTTAAAGGCCGTTCCACCCTTTGCCACGGTTATTCTTGTGGGGGACGTGAATCAGCTGCCGTCAGTGGGAGCGGGAAATGTTCTCAATGATATGATTACATCAGGTGCGGTGCCTGTGGTGGAACTCAAAGAGATTTTCCGCCAGGCCAAAGCGAGCCGGATTATTGTCAATGCTCATAAAATTAATAACGGGATTCTGCCGTCCTTTGAAAATGATCTGTCCGACACCGATTTTTATTTTATCCGCCAGCAAGACCCTCAAAAGGTTCTTGAAATTATATTGGACTTGACAAAGACACGTATTCCCCGGCGCTTTGGTTTTGATCCGGTCGACGATATTCAAGTTTTAACCCCTATGCACAAGGGAGTGGTGGGAGCCGAAAACCTGAATGTGCAACTTCAGAAAACACTCAATCCGGTTCAAGACGCTATCATACGGGGAAATCGGAGCTTTCGAATCAATGATAAAGTCATGCAGATCAAAAACAATTATGAAAAGGAGGTGTTCAACGGTGACATCGGAAGGATTACCGATATCCGAACAGAGGAACACCAGGTGACGGTCACGTTTGACGGCAGGGATGTGGCCTGCGAATTTTCCGACCTTGATGAAATCGTTCTGGCCTATGCGGTCTCGGTGCACAAATCACAGGGCTCGGAATATCCGGCCGTGGTGATCCCCATTCTTACCCAGCATTACATGTTGCTGCATCGCAATTTGATTTACACAGCCATAACCAGGGGCCGTAATCTGGTGGTCATGGTCGGGACCCGGAAGGCTCTGGCCATGGGGATAAACACCCACAGAACACAAAAACGCTATACGTTGTTACGATACCGGTTGAATGGAACACTTTAACTTTTGCTGGAGGTTATGGTTTGGAAGGAAGTAATCTGCTGTTTAACCTTACGGCTTTTACATTTCGGACATTGAAATTTTTTCTTTTCATATTCAGAAATTTTCATGACCAGGGCAAAAGGCTTTTTACATTTTTCACAAATAAATTCATAGGTTGGCATAGTATCATCTCCTTTTACTCAGTGCCTGAACGAAAACTGTCTTTTTCGGCAATATCTGCGTCAGACTCAAATTTTAATCCTCGAAATACTCAATGTATGTCTGTGGTTAAAATTTTCGTCTTCCTTGATCTTAACGAAAAATCCTAGTTTTCGTTCGGGCACTACTTATGAAATCCTTTACCTTTCAAATATGACTGCCGGAAATAATCGTTCGGTGTTATAAAAATTATTTATCTACAACTTACTATTATCTTATACATTTTTATCGCCGGAGGATCAACATGTTTTTTCAATCCCATTAAAAATCTCCCTTTAGATATTTTTGTCTCTTTGGCTCCGGAAATTTTTCAATGGCATACCGCAACATGGTGCGAGGCATCCTCTTATAATATTTTTTCAAGAATGTCTCTTGAGCGGGCATATGACGCTTGCCGATTTCTCGCAGCATCCATCCTACGGCTTTATGAATCAAATCGTGTTCATCCGCTATCAGGATTTTTGAAATTTTGAGTGTTTCCGAATAGGTATTATGCTTAATAAAATGAAATGTGGACAATATCGCAATTCTGCGTTCCCACAAACTCTTGGAGTTTGCAAGACGGTGAATAGGTTCTTTGCTTTTGTCCATTAAAAAGTCCCCGACAATATGGTGAGCCGAGCCGTCAACAAGATCCCAGCTGTTTATATATTTTGTGTTTTGTAAATAGAGCTCATAAATTTTCTTTTTTACGGTTTCATTTCCCTTTGAATATTTGCCTACAAGGATCAAAAGCGCCAACATCCGCTCTTCATGAATCGAGGACCTGAGCAATTGTACGGATTCCTCAATGGTAATCTCCGGGTATAATTTGACCAGCTTTCTTAACTCTGGAACTCTGACCCCCATGAACACATCCCCTTGACCATATTCACCGGGACCGGTTTTAAAAAATCTTTGTAAGTCTGTAGCCTTTTTTCTGCTCCCGAGTTGTCGTAATTTTATTTGGATTTTTTTAACGGTCATATTATCATATTGGGTAGAAAAAGTGTAAAAAAGGGTTGTAAATTAAGCATCAGGGTTCCATGGGACGCATTGCTTTTTATTCAATATGAACCGTATCCCCGAGTTTGGGAACCATTGCTGAAAAACCTTGATCGTTTAAAAATTTTGCAAATGACAGGGATTGATCTTCTTCACCGTGGACCACGGCAATCTTATGGATATGCAAATTAGATTCCTTAAGAAAACGGAACATTTCATTTCTGTCTCCATGGGCGCTGAAACCGCCCAATTTTACTACGTGCGCTTTCAACGGATACTCTTTGTTTAAAAATTTCAGCAGGGGGGGTGAACCGTTACGACCGGATTTTTCGTAGTTTGCACCCTGTTCAATAATACGACGCCCCAGGGTATTTTGGGCCATATAGCCGACGATTAGAATCGTATTTCGCGGGTTATGGATTTTATGGCGCAAATGATGAAGAACCCGCCCGGCTTCACACATTCCCGAGGCTGCGATAACGATATGCGGTTTCTGATCCCGGTTTAACGCCATGGATTCTTCGACCGAACCCACAAAACGAACCTTTTCAAAGAAAAACGGGTTTTTACCCTTTGCGAGAAAAGTTTCATGAGTGTCGCGGTCATAAACTTCGGGATGCTCTCCGAAGACCCGGGTAATATTGGTTGCCAGAGGGCTGTCCACGAATATGGGTAGCGGCCGGACTTCATTGTCATTATACAGTTCGTGCAGCATGTATAAAAGTTCCTGAGTGCGACCGTATGCAAATGCAGGGATAATAACCGTTCCTCCCCGTTCAAGGGTATCCGTGAGAACCTTTTTTAACTTGGGTTTCAAATCCTGCAAGGGTTCGTGAAAACGGTTTCCATAGGTGCTTTCCATAATCATCAGGTCGATGTTCCGGTCGGTTTCTTCGAAAAGAAGGGCCGGATCTTTTATAATGGGTTTATTAAATCGACCGATATCGCCCGTATAACAGATCGTGCGCGAATGACCGTTTTCAATGATCTTGATGATGGATATCGCAGATCCTAAAATATGACCTGCTTCGTAAAACGTGCAGGTCGAGTTTCTTCCAACGACTATGGGGCTGCGATACGGATGACCTTCAAAAAAAGTCAGAGCGTGCTTTGCATCTTCGGTGGAATACATCGGATGGACGGCGTCGATGTGATGCTCCTGAATGAGTTCATTGATTTTTTCTATGTTGAGTCGATGACCGTCTTTTTTTAAAATCTTTTTGATATCGGTCAATTCTCTTTTTGAGTTTCTTTTTTTGCCATGGGACATTTCCTTCTGAGATAAAACCGACCTCAAGGTTTTATAATTGAGGTAATTTGCGTCTGATTCCTGGATGTGAGCTGAATCCATCAGGAGGTATTCGCATGCATCTTGAGTTGCGCGGGTGCAGAGAATCCGTCCGACAAAATTGTTTTTGGTGAGCAATGGAATGCGTCCGGAATGATCGATGTGAGCATGCGAAAGTATCAGGCTGGTAATGTGATGTGGATCAAAGGGCAAATGCCTGTTTTTTTCTTCGGTTTCTTTTCGACGACCCTGAAACATCCCGCAGTCCAGCAATATGCGATCATTTCCAGTGGTTATCAAATGCATAGAACCGGTAACTTCCCGAGCAGCGCCGTAAAAAGTTATATCCATAGCAGGTGTCTCCTTTAAATTTTTTCCTGATTTGTCCATTCAACATGAAAATCGTTTTTAACAACAGATGCAATGTGTGTGTCGAAATAAAAATGTTCTAAAAACCATTCCTGGTCCCTGTAGTCTACTACCAGATGAGTATCGTCGATTATCTTTATAATACGGCATTTTGAAAGGTCCCTGATACCGGTCCCCGAAGCCTTTAATACCGATTCTTTTGATGTCCAGTAACGATAAAAAAGGATAAACGGGTCTGTGTCTGAAAGTTTCCATTCGCTGTCACGGGCTGTTTTTCTGAAAAGAGCTGTTGAACAGGACCGAATCTGTTCGATATCAATACCCATGGGAGCTGAAGCAATCACGGCCGCCACATATTTGGACTTGTGAGTCAGGGACCAGTAATGTCCGTTAAACGGCAAGGGGACGCCTTTTTCATCTTTTTTAAGACAGGTTAATTGGATGCGGCTCTTTTTGGCGGATATTTCAAGGGCTTTTCTGGCATGTTTGCTTAAAAAGGAAACCTTTTCCATGCCTCTAAGCTGTTGTTTTTTATCAGGAACAGCAAGAATTACCGGATAGATAATCGGGTGTCGGGTACCGGGTATGGGATTTGGGACGGTTTCCATATTAATTCGAATGATTCTTTTCCCTTTGTATGTTGCGCTTCAATTTCAATGCCTCATCATATACCTTATTTTTGGGAAGGCCGTATTTTTGGGCGATAATTTTTGAAAGTTCGGAAACTTTGCTTTGTTTTTTCTCCAGCGCTTTGATTATCTCGGTTTTAACGGTAGTAATCGAAACGTCTTTGGCTTTTTTATATCCCGTTAAAAGAAGCGTACATTCGCCCTTTATTGCCGGACGTGCATTCAAGCTGGAAAGAATTTCAGATAAGAGTCCTCTAATAAATTCTTCGTGTAACTTGGTCATCTCCCTGCACAGCACACCGTACCTGTTCCCCATAACAGATATGATCTCATTTAAAAATGTCAAAATGCGCTTTGGAGATTCATAAAATACCATGGTTTTGCCCTCATCGGAAAGGTCTTTAAGCTGCTTGAGCCGCTTTGCTTTCTTTTTAGCGGGAAATCCAAGAAAAACAAAGGCATCCGTTGACAGTCCCGAAACACTCAGAGCGGCAATGGCGGCCGATACGCCGGGAATGGGGATAACCCTTATACGGTTCAGGACGGCCTCTTTTACAAGCCTGTAACCGGGGTCGGATACGGATGGTGTGCCTGCATTTGATACCAGAGCCACCGATGATCCGGCATTGAGCCTGTTAATCAGATCCGGCGTACGGTCATTTTCATTATGTTCATGAAAAGACATCATATGACATTTGATATGGTGATGTGCCAGCAGCCTGCCGGTATGTCTTGTATCTTCTGCGGCCACAAGATCGACATGACCGAGAATATTGAGGGCTCTTATGGTGATATCGTCCCTGTTTCCTATGGGCGTGGCAACCACATAAAGTACTCCGGGTTTGGTGCTGGGGTGTAACTGCAAAATAAAATCCTCTTTGCTCGGCCCAATTTGATGAACTCGTAAAAAGTCCGATTTTGTAACATAAGTTCAGGCAGACTAACACTTACAGCGCAATTTCTCAATAAGTTCTAATGTATTAATCAGGGTAAACGCATTTGAATCCCAATATAGGGAGAACGCTCCACGACGTCGTTGCGCTACACGGAAATCAAATGCATTTACCTTGATGATATTGGCTCCCGGTTCATGTATACGCCAGTTGGAAGGCATTTTTAACGATTTCTATATCAGGGTTTTTTTCTGCGGAAAGTATGCTGACCACGTCAAACCGTGCCTTGACGGCAGGTTGTTTTGAGGTTTTTAGATAATAGAGTGCCACCATGGAAATTTTGCGCTGCTTTTTAAGGGTTACGGCCCATTTGGGATTTCCGAAACGACCGGATTTTCTAGCTTTGACTTCGATAAAAACAAGGGTATCCTTATCTTTTGCAATAATGTCGATTTCGCCCAGCTTATTACGGTAGTTCTGCTCCAGAATTTTGTATCCGTTCTTTTTAAGATGCCTGATGGCAATGGACTCACTTTCTTTACCGAATTGCTGGGGTTTGCTCAGCATCAATCATAAGACCTTTATTTTTTAGTATAACAATTCAAAACCCTGCACCCATTCTCGCAACAGGGCGTCGCAAGTTTATCAGGGTTTTTGTATGACTTGCCCATCCTGAAAAATAACAACTGCTGTTATATCCGGCCCAAAATATGTCCACTCTTCTATGGTGGGATTAATGCCAATGATCATACCACCCGGAGCAAATATATCGATCTGTGGCTGATTAACCAATTCTGTTAGATCAGGGTAACCCATTTTACGAATCACATCTCTTTTTTTATCCCCGATTTCTATTTTTTCCATGTTTATTCGAAAACTTTGTTTGTCCTCATACAGAGAGTCTTCAGCGTTCCCTGGGGTTTCACAGGTTTCCGATCTTTCTTTTCTTGGTTTTTCCAAATCTGCCGGGTTGATATAAATGTCTCCAATTTTGTCCGTATTGGGGTGGATACGGTAACTTTCATCAGCATGCACTATACCCGCAAAAAGTCCCATAAATAACGCTGTAAGTAAAAATCTTGAAATTATCATGTGTCTTGCCCCCTCAATAATCGACTTGAAATCCGATGACCCTGCGCCTTCAGATCACACGCTTTGCGAAAACAAGTTCAGGTCTTCATTCTTCACATTTGACGAAAAAACTGTCAAGAATGATGAGCCGACCCCATTGCCTTCTCAAATAAATTGTTCTGCCTTAAAGATCGAGTTGGATGGTGATAGCCTTGCCGATACCTTCCATCTCAGTGTAAGAAATCGACCCTGCTGAATTGATTAGCCGTTTTTTACTTACCGTGGTAATCTGATCTGCCATCGCCTTAGCATTTTTACCACGAAACGTCACATATGCTTCGCTTGGGTAAAGTTTATCAACATTGCTCGTTATGGGTACGACTTGAACTCTGTTCAGATAATGATTGGCAGCATCATTGCTTACGATGACGGCGGGTCTCTGTTTGCGGATTTCACCTCCGATGGAAGGATCGAAATTAATCCACCATATTTCACCTCTCTTCATCATTCATGCCCCCAATCGTGCCTTCGACCCACTCAAGGGCTTCGGATTCCCTGATTTGATCATCAGCCATCTCTTTATAGGCAGCATACATATCTTTTTTTACAACATGGGGGCGAATTAACTCTTCAATAAAACGGCTTATTTTTCGTGGCCCAATGACTGTTCGCAAGCCTTCATAAACCTCTTCGTCTATGGTTACCGTGAGTTTTTTTTGCATTACAAACATCTCCTTAAATGTTATACGTATAATAACACGTGTAGGGTTCAGGGTCAATAGGGCAGAAATATTTTTACGAGGCAGAACGCGAAAGTGAGAGGCTCTACTCGGCCTCATTCCACGACGGCCGTTGAAAATGTCTTCTGTTGCTCTGTCCTTGAAATTCAACAAAAAAAATCAACAGGGTTGGCAAAAGCAAAATAAAAGGGTAAAAAAGAGGTTCTGAAGAAAAATCAGCCAAAAGGAGGTTGCCATATGGGAGAATTAGTTCACACGTCACACATTACCATTACCAGAGAGCATGGGCCGACCCGGAAAGCCGAAATCAAAGGTTTTAGTGAGCCGGTATTTTACGGTATCCACGGCGGAATCAAGAATTTCTATAAAATCGATCCCGAAAAGGAACACGCCGCAACCTTGGACCACATTGTCGGTGCTGTCGGCGGCTGAATGATGGGCACATTGGCCGCGGTGTTGGCCAAAAAAAAGATCCGGACCTTTAAAGATCAATACAAGGCAGTCGTAACCGGCGATATAGAAAATGTCAACGGTACATTGAAAATAACCCGTATCACCGTTCAGTATCACCTTAAATTGCCTCGGGAAAAAAGAAAAGATGCTTCGGAAGCACTGAAAAATTATATCAATTTGTGCCCCGCAGCCCAGAGTGTGATCGGCTGTATCGATATCACCCATGAACTCTTAATGGAGGATTTGCCGGAATAGCGGGGCTTGGACTTCCGGAAGTTCCGATTCAAATTTCACCGCCAGCAAGTCTTTATAATAAAAGATCTTCAATATTCCGGCGTGAATCTAACACTGACAGAAGGTAAACATCTTTTTTTAAAATTCGGCAAACCAATCTCCAGGGAGATATAATCAGTTCACGATATTGCAGAATACCTTTTTCTTTAAATCCGGTAGGATTCTGGTCATGTCAGGGGGGGGTAAAACAATTGATAGCAAAGTTGATTTGTGGTAGGGGATTGCCATTGATGGATGCACGATAGCTAATAACTGGAGAACATTGTGACAACTTTATTATATATTTTAAAATTAGTCGCTGTGCTGGTGGCTGCTTTGATGATCGGAAACTGGTTTTTGGCTGAGGTCAAAAAGGCCCGGTCACAGCGCAAACCATGGTATCAGCCTTATTTGTCAATTCCGGGCCTGTTGATTATTCTTGCATTGCTGCTTCCGATAATCATATGGATCATAAATAAGTAAAGAATCCTGGCCCAAAGGACCAGGTTTTTCAGGACAGAATAAATTGATTCAGGGTGTTACGAGTTTGTCGATTTTAATGAACGATGAAATTTTTCTTCCAAAACGCAAACGTCCTTCATTCTCAGGGGGTCAAGAAAAATTTTATACAGTGTTTCGGTTTTATCAATGGGGGTATCCAGGAGTTTCTGCTCGAGTATTGATATTGCTTCAATGGATTTATCGCATACGGGATATCCTTTGTCATCCAAGAGGATATCAGGTCCAAATGAAACCCTGGAGACATTATTTATATCCACGAGTTTAATGTTTCCCCCGGCTGTGACGAGAAGGTTCTCTAACCCGGCAAAATCGGGAACATAATTTGCTTCCAGGATCATTTTTTTAACGCTTTTAATGAAATTTTTGGCGTTCTTCCGGAACCTTGTGATAAGCTGGTCCGTGGTTATTCCCGGGGTATTGCGTTTGTTAACGCTGATGCCGGCAAAAAAAAATTCCAGTTGTTTCATACCGGTGGTTTCCCATGGATTCAGAATTTCACCCGCTACATACTCCTGAAGGCCGCAAAGAATGACATCGCGGTTTCCATTCCACATATAATCTGCAATAAATTCATCAGACTTTGCATAAGAGTCGGATGGCAGATATTTTTCGATAATTTTTAACTTCCGTATTTCTTCAAAGACATCTTTTAAGGAGGGGAACCTGGCTCTAAAAATCCTGAGCATTTTTAAAGGCATGGCCCAGGGGAAACATAATATTCCGTTTATTATCTCCCCTCTGTTTTGCTTTATAACATCATTTGGATCCAGCACTTCCATGATTTGAGATCGTAACCCCTGCTTACGGTATTTCCGGAATACATAGGCTCCCGGTTTTCTGATAAAGTTCAATTCGATGATATCTTCATGGCGGACACGGGCTTTGTCTCTGATGTCTTTTGTCATTTTGAGCTTTCTGTTGGGTGTGAATCACGGCTGTTGGTAATATGAAAATCCATGTTCGTCTTCGCTACGTATTTAGTTTTGGGGAAAAGGTGTCAGGTGTCAGGGTCGAGAAACTTGAAGATCTGAAACCTGAACACTGACCCCTTACGAGTGAACTCAATAACCAACAATCTTGATTTATACCCCTTTCTGTTTAAAGGAATTGTCAAAAATGTGTTTCGATTGATCGCCGCTGAGTTTTGGATCTGAATCTGCGAGCATTTCAGGAGTATTTCGGACGATTACAACACATATTTAATTATTAGAAATCCGGCAACAAGAAGAACGGTAAATGCGGTGGCAAGGATGTTAAAATATTTGTCGATAAAAGACTGAATACTGGAACCGAAAACATAAATGAGTCCACCGACCAGAAAAAATCGTGCGGATCGGGATATACAGGATGCAATTAAAAATACCGAAAAATTGATGTTGAATGCACCGGCGGCAATGGTGAATACCTTGTAAGGTATGGGAGTAAATCCGGCAATTCCCACGGCCCATGCATCATATTTATTGTAAAGAGCCTCGATGTATTGGACCTTTGGGGTCAGGCCGTAAAAGTCTACAATCCGGTTTCCGATGGATGCCATGAACTGCCATCCGATCAGATAGCCGAAGCATCCGCCAAGTACGGACCCGGCCGAGCATATTAATGCATACTTCAAGGAATTTCTGGGAACGGCCACAGCCAGCGCTATAAGCAATATATCAGGGGGGATTGGGAAAAAAGAGGATTCACTGAAGGCCAGCAGAAATAATGCCCATGATCCGTATGGGGTTTCCGCCCATTGGAGCACCCAGTCATAGAGCCGCCGAAGCATAAACTACCCCTTCCATCCATATTCACCCACAAGTTTGACGAACCGGCACCCGCCCAAACTTGTTTTGTGAATGCCATGTTTATCTTTGTACAGCTTTATCAGCTCCTGGGAGTAACGGTCTCCGACAGGTATCACCATACGCCCCCCTACGGCAAGCTGGCTCACGAGGGGTTTGGGAATTCCCGGAGAACCTGCGGTAACAATAATCCCATCAAAAGGGCTTTCATCCGACCATCCGGAAGTACCGTCGGAATATCTGGTTACAATATTATGATATCGAAGTTTGTCAAACAGTTTTCGGGTATTTAAATATAGAGAGTGTATTTTTTCAATCGTATACACTCGAAACACTATTTCTGCTAAAATTGCGGCCTGATATCCTGATCCAGTTCCAATTTCAAGTATCCTGTCGTCCTGGCCCGGCTGAAGTGCCTGGGTCATCTCGGCCACGATATACGGCTGTGAAATGGTCTGCTGCTCTCCGATGGGAAGCGGGAAATCACCATAGGCCTGATCTCTTAAGGCTTCACTTACAAAAAGATGCCTTGGGACCTTGCGCATGGCCTCAAGCACGTTGGGATCCGTTACCCCGCGGGCTTGAATCTGCCTTCTAACCATCTCTTCTCGCTGGCGCTCGTATTTTATGGAATTTTCATTCAATATCAAATCTCTCGAAATTGATACAAAGATTTGAAAGGGTTATATTGCTGGCCTGAATCAGGATGCATGATAAATAAATTTCCTATCAAAATAAAAGGGTTAGGTCAAGAAATATTGACGCTTTAAAAAGTTTGTGCCATAAAAACAGCAGGCAAAGGAAAACTTACAAACATCCCATGTTTCACCTGAATGCCGGGGTTTGATCAATGGTTCGTTTTTGGGCTGTTGCAAAATTATACATCAGGGACAGGAAAAAGGAGGAAACATGTCTGATCTCATAGACGCTCCCGAAGAATATTTTAGACAGTTTGTACCCGAAAGAGATCAACTTCTCATGGAACTGGAGGCAGAAGCCCGGGAAGAAAAAATTCCCATCGTCGGACCCATTGTCGGCGAACTGCTGCATATTCTGGCAAGAGCCACAAAAGCCGAGCGAATATTGGAACTCGGAACCGCTACCGGCTATTCCACAATTTTCCTTGCCAGGGCGATTGCCTCCACCCGGGGAAGACTGGTCACCATCGATAACGATCCGGATATGGCAGCCAGGGCTGCAACTAATTTTCGAAGAGCCGGGTTAGATCGGCAGATCGATATGATTGTTGGTAATGCTCAGGAGAATTTATCCCGAATGGCTACGTGTTTTGACTTCATTTTCCTGGATATTGAGAAAGAACATTATGCGTCAGTTCTGCCAGACTGTGGCCGGTTGATGAAACCGGGCGGGTTGCTGATTGCAGATAACGTAAGATTCAAAGATGCGGATTCTTTTAACCGTTTGATTTCCGGATCTTCGGAGTGGAGGTCGGTGAACCTTCTCGCATATCTTCCCCTGCATTCACCGGAAAGAGACGGTCTGTGTCTGGCGTTGCGACGATGAAATGTGTTCTTTGCTATATTTTGCAGAATCAAACCGAACGAATACCGGTTATCATTTAGATTTGAAATCAACCCCTCATTTTTATTCGGGCTTTATTTTTTGGGGAGATGGATTCCCGGTCTTTTGCAACTCCTTTTCAATTATTTCCGAAAACCCTTCCAGGCTCCGTTTTCGAAGGCTTCGGCCGTTGATGAAAACCGCGGGCACACCCCTGACCCCGGCTCTGTTTCCATCCCTCACATCGGCACGAATTTTCTCGACAATAGCCGGATCCTTTCTGTCTGTTTCAAACCGAATCATTTCAAGTTTTAACTGGTTGGCAATTTCATTGATTTTTTTATCGCTAAGGTCATTGTAGTGTGCGTATAACAGGTCGTGAAAGGGCCAGAATTTACCTTGTCTTTGCGCTGCCAGAGCGGCTTTGGCTGCCGGTTCGGAATTTTTGTGGGATCGGATCGGAAAGTTTTTATAAACAATTTTTACTTGTTTCGGATATTTTTCGATCACTTGATCGAGAAGAGACGTCAGTCTCGAACAGTACGGGCATTGGAATTCACTGAAAACGGCAATAACGACCGGTGCATTCTCGGGTCCCTTGAAGGGGGAATCTAATGTGTGAATTTTCTGAACAAAGTCCAGTTGGATGATCTGAATGGTTTTGTCCTTACGACTGCTCAAGAAAAGGATATCAGAGCCCTGGACCAGCTTTAATCTGTCATAAATTTTGCCCACGTTGATTTTTTCGGTGAGATGACCGTCGATACTGTAAATCAGCAATTCCCCTTTTTGGTTGAGGACATAAATTTCGTTGCGATTGGACGAAAAAGCCATATCAACCGGCTGGTCTTCGATCTTGTATGTTTTCAGAACATTGTATTCCAATTCTGCATGAACCGGTGACAAGATACCGAAGCATATCAGCGAAATCAGTATTAATGCATGAACTGTGAACTTCATATTATTAAACCTCCGCTTCCGTTTCTTTGGATTGGACCTGCACTCTGTAGAGTAAAAATATTAATAAAAAGAATGGCATTTTAAACAATAATACTCAAGTCTTTTTATTGGGGTTACGATCCAATTCAAAAATTAATCTCCAAAGGTAGTTGTGCTATTTTGAGAAAAGACTTGATCCCAAATTTATGAACATTATACTATGGAACCGGATGAGTTGGAAAATTCTGGGGGCAATCATATCAGAATATAAGGCAGGGAAAGGATAATGATTAAAAAAATTATATCAGGTGGCCAGATTGGCGCAGACCAGTCTGCATTAGATGTGGCAATAAAAATGGGAATTTCGCATGGTGGATGGATTCAAAAAGGCCGTAAAACTGAGAGGGGAATATTACCGGAAAAATATCAGTTGAAAGAAATGCCCGTTGCCGGTTTTAAAGAACGAATTGAGCAAAATATTATTGATTCTGATGGAACGGTAATTATTTCACATGGAAATTTAACTGGCGGTTCTGATTATGGTCAGGAAATGGCGAAGAAGCACAACCGCCCATGCCTGCACATTGATTTAAATGAAATGCCTCTGTCTGTAGCACCTTCCGAAATAAACACCTGGATAATAGAAAATAATATTGAGGTTCTGAATGTGACCGGTTCAAGAACCAGTGAGGATCCTAAGATATACAAAGACACCATGAATATTATTGAAGGTGCGATATTGCTGGGTTTGATAGGAGCTAAGACAGGTGAAGATCTTACAGATTATGATAAAAATGATTATCTGAAAAAACTTCCTATTCCTCCAAAAACAATTGGCGAAGCCGTTGAACGATTATTATACAATTTTGATCTGGAAGACAAGATAAAAATAACGAACATGAAGTTAAATGATCTGATGAACTTGTCTGCCAATGAACATGCATATTTTAAGAACGTCTTTGACCTGTTGTCCGCAAATAAAGAGTTGCTGGCATCTTGTCGATCCATTTCCAAAAAACATGTGTATAATGAAAAAGATGCCGTATTTGTTATCCTGGAGGCGTTGTGGAAGAAACTAAGACAGACCCATAAATTGAGAGTTGTAAAATAAAAGAACAATCTCCAGAAGATAACCGGATCGACGAATCCTCCGGTCAAAGGAGCAAACGCCCCAAAAAGGAGAACATAAAATGAGTTCAAAAATACCTGCCCGTGAACAGGCTTATACCCTCTTAACAGAATTCAATAAAAGTGAAAGCCTTATAAAACATGCTCTGGCCGTTGAAGGGGTGATGCGCTATTTTGCTCGCAAACGGGGAGAAGACGAAGAAAAATGGGGGATTATCGGTCTGATCCATGACCTTGATTATGAACAGTTCCCTGAACAGCACTGCCAAAAGACCGAGGAAATTTTAAAGGAAAATTCGTGGCCTCAGGAATACATACGGGCGGTCGTGAGTCACGGCTGGGGAATTTGTACGGATGTGGAGCCGAAAACAGAACTTGAAAAGGTTCTTTATGCCATCGACGAATTGACTGGGCTGGTGGTGACAACGGCTCTGGTTCGCCCTTCCAAAAGCGTAATGGATTTAAAAGCCAAATCCGTCAAAAAAAAATGGAAAGACAAAAGATTTGCGGCCGGCGTGGACCGATCCATTATTGACAGAGGCGCCAAAATGCTGGGCGTGGAACTTACAGATCTTATTACGGACACGATCATGGGCATGCGGGAAGTGGCCGAGGAGATCGGTCTTAAAGGGACCGGTTAATGAAGAAATTATCCGGGGATTCAAATATGTTGAGCCTTGCGCCACCCCGCTTTCTTAAGCTCTGTGAACTGAGCCAGGCGTATCCTTTTCAACTCATTGAAATACAACAGCTTATCTTTTTTTTGTAACGGCAGTAACTCCTCATGAACCCGTGCATTTTCTTCCAGATCGTTTGGGCTCATGCCGTACCAGGTACAGTACCCCTCATCAAAAATGAATTCCGGAGTTGCGGAATGGCCCACGCCTTTTAACTCCAGGTATAACCGGGCAACCTCCATATCGTACTCAATGAGCCATCCCACATCTTCAATCATTGTTGATGGGTCAGCGCTGGCCCGATCCCGGCATTCGGGACAATACAGGTTAATAACCACCCGTTTCGGAAGAACATTATCCCTATGAAAAATATAGGCCGTATGGCTTTTGCATGCGCATGCCAGTTTTTGATGTAAGCACATTTCGCAACCGTCCTTTTTAAACTATTTGGTAAGATCAGAAACGGTCTCTTTCAGTTTTTGAATGAGAGATTTTTTGATCTGGACTTTCAGATAAAGGTCTCCGGGTTTTCCCCCGCCTTTGCCGTCTTCACCCATTCCCGCCAGCCTGATTTTCTGACCATCCCTGACCCCCGGCGGTATCTTGACAACCAGCTTCTTGGACTTTTTTTTTAGAAAATACGCGTAAGGACCTCCTTCCAGAGCCTGTTGAGGGGTCAACCGAATGATATCATTAATCTCGGCACCGTTTTCCGGCACCTCAACACCGCTGATTTTTTCTATAACATACCGGGAAAGTTTCCCCAGTTTGCCCGTCAGGGGGGGAAACTGGGATTGATCGTATTTTCCTCTTCTCAGGGGGCCGGTAAAGACAAATCCTCCGGCAAACATGCCGGGTCTCTTAAATTCAAATCTCCGGTATTCTTTACCATAAAACTCAGTGAAAATATCGTCAAAACTCCTGAATCCAAATGCTTTGGCCATTTCTTCAAAAACATGATTGATATCCGAACCGCTAAAAATGTCCTGTTGGGAATAATTGTTTCTAAATCGGCTGTAGGCATCAGAGCCGAACTGCTGCCTCAATGCATCATATTCTCGTCTTTTCTCCGGGGACGAGAGAACTGCATAGGCTTCATTAACGATCTTCATTTTTTCAGTAGCATTCGGATTCCCTTTGTTTCGATCCGGATGATAGGTAAAGGCCAGCTTCCGGTAAGCCTGTTTAATCTCCTTTGAAACGGCATTGTTTTCCACACCTAAAATCTGATAGTAATCTCTTTGTGTCATTAGGATTAAAGTTCCATAACGTCGCCGGGTTTCATTACTGTAACCTTTGCCGAGGTCTCCTTCTTGATCTTGGCAGCCCAGGCATAGGGGTCCTGTTTGATCATATCAAAGGTATTATAGTGAACCGGAACTACCTGCTTGGGTTCTATAAGCTTGACGGCCCGCAGGGCATCGTCGGGTCCCATAGTAAAATTGTCACCGATAGGCAAAATGGCCAGGTCGATCCCTTCTTCACCGATAAGTTTCATATCAAAGAAAAGCCCGGTGTCACACGCATGATATATTTTTTTCCCCTGTATGTAAAACAAAAAGCCACACGGATTACCGCCGTAAGATCCATCCGGAAGTGCGGATCCATGATGGGCAATGGTTAATTTCACACGGCCCCAGGGGTAATCAAACCCCCCGCCGATATGCTGGGGATGAACATTTTTGATTCCTTGATTTACAATCCAGTTTTGAATTTCAAAATTCGAGATCACGGTTGCTCCGGTTCGTTTGGCAATTTCGATGGTATCCCCCAGATGATCCCCGTGTCCGTGTGAAACAAGGATATAATCCGTCTTGACCTGGTCTGCTTGAACAGGAGCCAGGGGATTGCCTCTAATAAAGGGATCTATCAGCAATTTGGCCATGTCAGTTTCAATTAAAA
This sequence comes from uncultured Desulfobacteraceae bacterium, assembly GCA_964410925.1. Classification (GTDB taxonomy): domain Bacteria; phylum Desulfobacterota; class Desulfobacteria; order Desulfobacterales; family UBA11574; genus S5133MH16. The sequence goes on along the minus strand of CAYPIW010000118.1, from coordinate 18,146 downwards.
AACAAGCATGCCCGTACCAGGTAATTTTCAGTGTCATTTGGGACCTCCTGTTATAAGAATCTTTTTATCATCTATAATATAGATAAACAATTTAAAAGAATCGCAATTCATAAATGCAACATCTATCCTATCGGTTTTACCATAATTTTTATTTTTTGAAAAATATGAATTGATTTTTAATAACGATTCAAACCATCAAGAGGTTTCCCAACCCTCTAAATTATTGGACGTGTTGGGCAGTTAGTGATATATATAAAATATTTCATTAAATTATATTAAAAAAAATCCAACCGTTAAAAAAAGATTTGCCAGATATTTTTATGCATAATCCGGTACAGGTGCTAAGCATAAATTTCAAAGAAATGTTTACATTCTTTTTAAAATCCTCTGTCCCGAAAAGCTTATCCCTAAAAACTTATTCGGCAGAGTTTCCCCTGGATAAACTGAGTCCGGGTGTGGATAATATTCATTATGATGTTTATCTGAGCCCCTGTTTCTGCACATCCGCCAATAAAATTATACACCGGCTTCTTGGCAAACATGCCGGTGTGGAAAAGCTTTTGGGCATAGACGGAGCATCAAGCCTGGTGAAGGAACGAGATGACTTCAGACGTTTTTGCAAAGATGTGTTGCAGGAAGCGATTCATAAAGCAAAATCAAATTCCGAAATCCAAATCGACCTTCTGGCTCAGATTGCCGTTGTAAAGGTGTTAACAGAAGAAATTCAACGTCAGTTTAAAGAATTGATAGATTATCTTAACAATTATGCTCGAAAACTAAATGCTGTTGCTCAAAAATATGAGATATCAAGAAACCTGAGTATTAGTAAACATATAGAAATAAAAGAAAAACTGTCTGATATCCAACAGAAGAAGAAATGGATTTTGCTTAATGTGGGCCAGGAACTTTTCGGGGATTTGCTTGATATTCAGCGTAGAGACTTAAAAGAAATGCGTGAAGCAATTTTTGATTTCGAATTAAATCTTCCGGATGATGTTTTTTTCAACCCCATACTCTATGCAGGAACTCCCTTTGATGATTTCTTTATGATAGATGAATACATATTGATGGGCCATCGTGTTGAAGATCCGGATAATTATAACAGGTTATTATTTTTAATAAGAGGTTTTTTAAGAGATATTATCCTAAAAATTTTCTTAACAAATTTGTCCGCTTCGGAACGATCAAAACAAAGCATAAAAATTTTCAACCCGCAAATTAAAAAAACAGAAGAAATTGATCCCAATACCCGTTATCAGGAAATAGATGTCTGGTTAAAAAACATTGAGAACATCGATATTCTGTTCAACAGTTTTCAATCAAAGGAGCGCTATACCATCCTAAAAACACAAGATGCAACTAAAAAGGAGCTGAGCGATCTAAAGGAGCAGGCAGATCAACAAGAAAAATTTTTAAACTATATTTACAGAAAATTTAAGAAAGCAGGCCTTATTAAAAGAATCTCAGCCGGTTATGAAATGCAGCCGTTTTATCGTGACTACTGCCCTCCGCTGGCACTCCATCAGGTTTTACAATTCCTGACCCAGCCGAGACAAAGACGGGCAATTGTAAAGCAGTTTAATCGATTAAAAGGATTTTATGGGAAATCGTTTTCCCTGGCACCTCTGAAAAAAAAAATAACGCATTTGAAACAAATTACCACACAGGACAAAAAAAAACATTTAATACGATTTCTTAACGGCTTTGTCCGTTATCACAGAGATTTTCAAAATTTTACGATGCTTAAAAACGCCATGGATTCTATAAATCTGGTTACGGAAAAAAAGATTATGGATCTGTCTCGCGAAAATCGTCTCCTTTATGAGTTTTTATTGCCCGATGAACAGGCACGCGAAGTAAAGCTAATCATTAATCATGTGATCATTAAGGCAGATATTCGAAACTCAACGGATATCACCTCCCGGATGAAGAAAAGAGGATTGAATCCCGCATCATTTTTCAGCCTTAATTTTTTTGTTCCCATAACCGGAATCTTAGGTAAATACGGCGCCGAAAAGCTGTTTATCGAGGGTGATGCCATTATCCTGTCGATAATCGAGCACAAAGATACGCCTAAAGGACAGTACTGCGTTGCCCGTGCCTGCGGGCTTGCGGTCAGAATGCTTCATATCGTGCAGCGATATAATGAGCATAGCATCCAACACAACCTCCCGACACTGGAACTGGGAATCGGCATTTGTTATAATGACGGTTCTCCGACTTTTCTTTTTGATGAAGACCATCGAATTATGATCTCACCGGCCATTAATATCGCTGACCGGCTGTCGAAATGCACAAAACCCTTTCATAAACCCACATTCAATAATAACAGACCGTTTAACCTCTACGTTTATAAAATCCCATCGGAAAAAGATTTTATTGCTGCAACAGATGATATGGTATTCCGTTACAATGTAAATGGTATTGAATTGAACGCAGATGGTTTTGAGAAACTGTCAAATGAGATCCACTTAAAGTCCATGGAAAGTTACCTTCCGGACCTGCAAGAGGAGAAAATTAAAATTCATACAGGAAAATTTCCTACAGTAACAGGAGAGTATCAGCGTTTAATCATACGGGAGGCCCGTATTCCGGAAGTTGTTCCTGATGAATTACGTGTTATCCGGCAGGCAGATCAAAAATACTATGAAGTGTGTACCCACCCGATGCTTTATGAATATGTAGAAAATTTGTAGCCTGAATTGGGTAAAAGAGAGCGTTTTTGAGAGGTCTCAGAAGCAGTATCTGCAGGCCACACAAGGGAGGGCAGGGCCTATCAAAGACCTTGCCCTTTTCTTATCGTCCTGGCAGTATATCATCTGCGCAAATAAAATTTATTAATTTCCTTTCAAGCAGTTGCAGACTATCTGGACTCCGGTTTTCACCGGAGTAACGACTTTTTACCAAGCCGTCAAATTTGATGCATTAAGATTCTTCCTGGTCGAGTATTTGCCTGACAATTTTTTTCATATGAATAAAATGAGTTCCTTTCCAATAAATTTTATCGCAGGATGGGCATTGAACATATTGATCGCAGAACTCTTTTGTCTTTGGAGGAATTCTATCTAAGATTTTTTCCTTTGGTACGATATGTAACAGGGTGTTGCACCCAGGACATCTTGAAAAAGGCTTTATATTATCTTTAATATCCAGGTAATCTAAGACTTGTCTTATCTGTTTTATGGTTGTACCGGGGCGTATAAAAATTCCATGGCTTACCTCTTTGAATTTAAGGAGCTTTTTGCTCTTGGTTAATATTATTCTGTTTTCTCTTCTGGATAGTTCAATTATTTTACGAGTGGAAAATAAGGGATCGTAATATAAATCAAATCCCAGGATTCTCATATATTTAACGATATCTCCAAGGTTGATATCTGCTATAAATTTGTTCCTGCGAAGCGGGATTTTTCTAAGCCGGGTAATATTTGTAATATTGAGGGATTCAAAAACAGGATATATGCTCACTCGGTCTTCATCCTGGAGAATGTAATTAAAATCCACTGAATTTCCATTCACCAAAATAAGGTCGATTTCCGTATGAGGAACTCCGAGTGCTTCTATCATATCTTTTATTGACCTTTTTCCTTTAAACGTTGCTTCAAAATCAGTTTTTCTTCTGTGCTTTGGAAGAAAGTCATTTAATTCCTCATAAAAGCGGAATGTTCCTTTTGGCATCGCTTGAGTTTTCCATCTGTGTCCAAAAAAATCCAACATTCTCTCCGAGCCACAGGCTCTGCGAGCGGGAGGCCATTCTTTCATGTCGATGACATAAACAGATTGCCTTTAAAAGAGCTTGAATTTCGACTAATTGTAAATTTTCCGAGACGTTTCACCGACACTGAGGACAAAAGAATAGAACCAAACTCTTCACCAGTTGGGACATAAAGCCGCAGTTCAATTTTTCCATGGTATCTGATGCCCGGTGATAATGGGGATTTCTGAAAAACGCCGTATCTGTGATCATGACCGCCTTATATCCCCGATCCCAGAATGAAGAATGGTCGCTGAGTCTCACGGAGGGAAGCAGATATCCTCCCAATGGAACCGTGAGCTTAACCACGGGAAGATCCGGGTTTCTGCAAAACGTCCGGTATAACGCCTCTGTAAACCCTTTAGAACTTAAATTGCCCACAATGCCGATAAAGTTTCCCTGCTTGGGATAGTCTAAAAACATCAATGGAAACGGATAGCTCTGGCAGCCCGGATCATGGCAGGTATATCCGACCATCTCCAGGCAAATCATACCGTCTATTTGTTCTTTTTGTTTCCAGGCCTTCAGTGCATATACCCTGCTTCCCATATGCCGTGTGCCAAAGGCCGGCGGTTCTTCCAGTGTAAAGGAAACGAATTTCACCGCCAGGTCCAGTTTTTGATTTCCTTTCAGTGTGTTTAAATGCCTTGCAGTCTCCAATTGAACGGCGATGGCACTGGCGTTGTCGTCAGCGCCCACCGTCCCGACCACCGAATCATAATGTGCTCCCACAAGGTATTGTTTTGTTGGGTCGTCACAAAAAGAGATTTCCGCCACCACATTTGCAACCGTATAATTCCGGTAGGGATAGGATTCGCAATGTACCGGTATGCCTATGCCTTGATAGAATTTCTCGATGTATTCTTGAGACTTTTTAAGATTTTCAGGCAGCAAGACACTCCTTTCACCAATGGTCTGCGTCAGCATCCTGAGATGATCCTTCAGTCGTTCAACCGTTTTTTCCATGTCAATCATAAACACATCCTCCCCGGCCATAGTTTCGGTGCAACCGGCATACCCTGCCAGGAATAATCCCATTGAAATAATAACCCATTTCATATCATAAAAGTTAATTGAAAATCCGACAGATATCAATTATAAATTTACTTCGCTTTGCTCACAATTGGCCTCCGGCCCCGCTTCCAGCCCGTAGGGCTTACAGGCTGGCTTCCGGCTCCTAGAGCCTACAGCTTGGAGAGAGGGTAGGGCCTGCGCCCCGGAGGGAATGTTGGAAGAGTGGAATGGTGGCTTCCGGCTCGGAGAGAATAATGGGTTTTAGAACAATGGGGTGTTTGAAAAATTCCTTTTGACATGGAGTAAAGAATACATAAAAATAAAAATTTCCTTAGTTGTTATGGGCATATGCAATTTTTGTAAAAAAAGCGCGAAAACGATTTCAAATACCATCGGTTTTTGTGTAGACTGTATCAGGGCCCATTTTGATAGGGTCTGGCCGCAAATTAAAACGGTTCACCGACACAGCCTAAGAGCTTACGGCCTTCCGGAAGACCCTCCCCGGGCAGATCATGGCATTCTTTGCGGACGGTGCGTCCATAACTGCCGGATTCCTGAAAATGGAACCGGTTTTTGCGGGTTGCGGCGAGTGAAAAACGGGAAAATCCATGGCGGAAGGTCTCACGAGGGAAATCTGTATTTTTATTTGGACCCCTTACCCACAAACTGCGCGGGTGATTTTGTTTGTCCCGCCGGTACGGGATTCGGATATCCCGAATATGCGGTTTCAAAAGGACCTGAGTACGGCTACAGAAATCTGGCCGTATTCTACCATGCCTGTGCATTTAATTGTCTGTACTGTCAAAACTACCATTTTAAGGACCACACGTTTTCTACTGAAAAGATCACTGCAAAAGCCCTTAGATTTTATCTCCATGATCTTCCCACTACGTCCCGGTTTCATGCACTCCGTTGCCTTGATGCTGCCCAAAAGGCCGGTCTGCTTATGCCGGACAGAAAGAATAATGATGCGAGTTTCTAAATCAGAGTTGCTATGGGGATACGGTTTGACGCTGGGCATTCTGATTGCCGCTATAGTCTTTGTGTTCAACCCAATGGGGCTCGGCCCCGAGCCGGAGACAGTGCTTTCTCGAGCTTTTTTCGACACATCGGTCCAAGACTTGAGTCAGCTTGAGCTTCTTGTGGACGGTGAGGCGGCATTCGATGAAATTCTTGAGGCAATTGATGGTGCCCGATCTTCTATTTTTGTTCAAATATTCATATGGAGAGACGATACCATAGGACGGCGAATTGTGTCCGCACTCAAAGCTGCGGCCGATCGCGGTGTAAAAGTTACGGTCAGAAAAGATGTGCTGGGAACGTTTTTTGAATTTGGCGACATGGTAAAGGGTAAGTTGAGCCCGGTTTTTACCAGGGACGGATTAAGGGGATATGAAAACATAGACGTGGATGTCGATGTGTTTGCAGACACAGACCACAGCAAGTATTTTATCATAGACGAGCGCCTTGCGATCTTTGGTGGGATGAACATCAGCGAGGAATACTATTCCCAATGGCATGACTACATGGTGTTGATCCGGAGCAGTCAATGGACAACCTCTTTTACAGATTTGGTTATGAAAAGCTTGCCCTGGCCGAATCCGTCGCCTTTTGTGGTGGCAGTCAACGACAGAAGAGCTACAGAAATTCGCACCGCACTGATCCAGATGATCGATACTGCCAGAGAAAGCCTTATCATAGAACATGCATATTTTTCCGACGGCAAAATCATAGACGCCGTGCGCCGTGCTGTCCAAAGAGGAATCACCGTAGAGATCATTCTGCCCAAGGAGACCGACACCCATGGTTGCGCCAATAAGGCCACAATTAACCGTCTGCTCGACTCAGGATCTGAAAGCAGCCTAAAGGTATTTCTTTATCCTCATATGAGTCATGCCAAAGTGATGTTGACCGATGGAGAAATTGCCGCCGTTGGATCGGCCAACCTGACCCCGCGAAGCATGCGAACCAGTCGTGAGGTGACCCTGTTCGTTCACGGTTCGCGTGACGATCCGTTTCTTAAGAAACTGCGTCAGCAGCTTCATGCGGATGTTGATAAAAGCGAACAGGTTATGGCGCCGTTTAAACTCGGTTTTACCCATAGAATTAAAGGTGTGGTGGGAAAATATGTCTGGTGATCATAAATGAGTAAAATTCAAAATTCAAAACATACAGAATGACGGTGAGTTATCCAATAAATGGTTGAAATGTTTTGGTCATTGGAATCTGTAATTTTGATATTGTTTGCTGTTTGAGTATTGTGATTTGGAATTTTAGTGCCGTGTCCGGAAAAGCGAATCGCTTTTATCTAAATCAGTTATAGGTAACTTTAAAATTTCCCTGATCGTCCGAAGGTTCGAGTTGAAACAAATGATTCGTTGTGGTATTGGGAGAGCATAAAATTTATGAAGCTGCTTTGACCGTGTTTTCTGAATCAAATAAAATCAAAAGGAGCCGTTGACATGGAAAAGACCGACGACGTTTTAATCGATCAAAAGGGAGCTTGCCAACAATTCACTGAAGAACAACAGTCCGTCCTCAAGGCCATGGACAAATGGATTGAAGCCGTCACCACTACGGATCCGGAAACCGTGGCAAAATTATATGCCAAAGATGCCGTATTCTGGGGCACGGTATCTCCTTTTCTACGAACAACTCCCCAGGGAACAAAAGATTATTTTAAACATTTTATGGGGCTGGAGCATTTAAATGCCATTTACTACAAACCCATGGTCAGAGTGTATGGGAACATCGCCATAAACTCCGGTTATTACACATTTTTTTATGAAAAAGATGGAAAAATGGTGAGCATACCCGCCCGGTATACGTTTGTTTATCGCAAGGACAGCGATGGTCAATGGTATATCATTGAGCATCATTCTTCGGCCGTGCCTCAAAATGTGTAGCATGATCATGGCCTAAACATTCTATTTGTTATTTAATCTTGAGAATCTGTTTCTGTGGGCCAGGGGCCAGGATTTTTACTAAATCGGTGTTGCCGAAATGGTACCGGCATATTTTAACGCAACCTGGAGGCGATGGAAACCCAGGTTTCTTTTGTAAGTATCTCGACGGGTTCAAAACCCAAATTTTCTATTTTTTGAATCACCTTATTCTTATCTTCTTCAATAATACCCGAGCAGATAAATATACTGTTTTTGACCAGAACCTTTTTGATATCATCCAGCAGCAATAAAATACTTTTTGAGGTTATATTGGCAGCAACAAGATCAAACCGTACCCCGACCTTTTCTGCAAGGTTGCCGGTTATGACATTAAAGCTTGCCTCTGGGATTTTGTTTTGCATCAAATTTTTACCGGCTACATCCACGGCAACTTCATCATTGTCCGTTCCCCATACTCTTCCCGCTCCAAGCTTTGCTGCTGCAACCATAAGAATGCCGGAACCGGCTCCCACGTCCAGAAAAGAATCCCCCGGTTTCAGATATTTTTCAATCATTGCGATGCACAATCGGGTTGTGGGATGGATTCCGGTGCCAAATGCCATGCCCGGATCAATCTCAAGAATAACTTCATCATGATTTGCGGAATATTCCCTCCATGTGGGTTTTATTACGATAGTGTCTGTGATTTTCTCCGTCCGGAAATGGGCTTTCCATTGGTGTGCCCAGTCTGATTCGTCAACATCAGAACAAAGAATTTTACATATTATCCCGTTTTTCTTTTCGAGCCTTGCCAGATTTTTTTTAATTATTTTAAACTGCTTTTCGGACTGTACATCATGGAGCAGATAGCCGATAACCGAATAATGATCTGGCGTTATGGCATCTTTGCCCCAATCTTCCGGATGTTCAATATCCGGCTCTTCCACAACCAGACCCGTTATTCCCTGTTCATAAAAAATATCGGCGATAAGATCTGTTGCCAATTGATTATCTTCAGAATCAAAAATAACCGTTATTTGTAACCATTTCATAGGGTTTTTCATGCTATTTTAGCTCCAATAGCCGCTTAATTCTAAACTTTTCTTTTGGAGGGTTAAAATAACCAAACATGACATTCGGGAAAGATGCTTTTGTTTGTCGGAGAATATTTTTCATTCCCAGAGGGCTGCTCTGAGGTGCAGCATTGGACATAACCTTCCAATATCTTGCCGGGTCAAAATTTAAATTTCGCCACTGGATCATGTTTATGGGATGCTGAGTTAAAAATCGGGTCAAGGCGTGCACTTCTTCAGGGGTGTCGGTAAAACCGGGGCAGTTGAGATAGTTTATAGATACAAATTTGCTCCGGCCAATTGCAACGTCTATACTTTTTAACACATCGGAAAACTCATACGCTTTGGGTTGAAAATATGCATCATAGCATTCTTTTCTGACACTGTTGATACTGATACGGATGCTGTCAAGACCCGCATCAAAAAGTTTTTTCAGAATGTCGGGTCTGCTTCCATTGGTATTCATGTTAACGGTACCTCTGCCGGTGACCGAACGTATCTTTTCTATGGCCGGGACAATGACATCGGCGGCCAGCAAGGGCTCTCCCTCACACCCTTGCCCGAAACTGACAACACTTGTTTTCACCCGCCCGATATGTTCGAGAGAGATTTCTGAAATTTCTTGAGGTGACGGTTTAAAAGAAATTCTGTCCTGACTGTGGGGAATTTCTCCTTTGTGCTGTAACGACAAGCAGCCCAGGCAGCTGGCATTACATATCTCGGATGTGGGCAGCGGTGCTTCGTATCTTCCCAGAAAGAAATTTTTGGCTGCCGGACAACCGTATTCCAGAGCACATTTTTCCAGATGCTTCCTGAGCCGGTTATCGGGCATCTTTTTTTTCATCCGTTTGACACCGTCAATGATATCTTCGAGTTTCATCTGTCTCAAATCCTGCCGCTTTTCTTTATCCACCTGTATTACGGCGGATCTGAACCTTCCCTTGTGCCATCCTGCGGCTCCGTATGAAAAAAGGGGGAGATATCCGGCACCGGTGTTTTCCCTGTAAGCGCTTACATAAGAAATAACATAGCCGGGCGAATTAAACGCGGCAACCGGGTATATTGTTTCACCGGGTGCAAACGGATTCTCACTCACAATCTCGAGCCGGCTGTTTTCCATATTGTACAATATCGGTTTTCTATCCGGCATATACATGAGTTCTCCACCCAAAGGCATATTCATGGTTTCATGGAGCGTCAGGGGAACCAGACAAGAACCGGCCATTCCCACGGCAGCATATCCGCTAATGTCAAAAATTTCTCCGGCACTATTTGCGACAACTGCGGTTACAAAATTCTGTCTATTGTGATGCCGATTGAACCGGTTGTTTTTTCCTTTGCTCATAACATTTCTAATTTCTATCTTTTCTTTGGCCCATTCCATTTCTTCTTGTTCATTTATACCGTCCCTTAACAGATTTGTCCCGAAATGTACATGCAAAGGCTCATTCAACATAACTTAGAAGCCTTGCCCCAATTGGAATGATGAGTTTAAAGGTCTCGCCGTTTAATGAGGGCACAGGATTAATCCTTGAAACCAAACCGGCAATATACTATTATTTCAAAAATAATCGAGGAATCATAACGGGGGAGAAGACAACGCAGATGCGCATATGAAAAGGCAGATCATGGGACGCGAGGTGGTTGTGGCGGTGTCACGAGGCCGGCTCGACTTTGGAACCTGGAAGCAAATATTCTACTCCAAAAATTCTTCTTTGATGGTAATTTCGCTCTTGCTTCTTATTTGCGCCAGAAACGCATCATAGACCCTGGTTTTCTTTTGCTGAAGTAATTTTTGCCTTATCGATGTTTTTTCCTTTTCGACCTCTTTCAACTCCGGTATTTTTCTATCCCTGAACTGAATCACATAATACCCTTTTGCGCCTTTTATGAGGTTTTCCGGGAATTTTTTTTCAGGTGTAAGTTGAAAGGCCGCCTGGGAAACCTCCCGATCAAATCCAATTTCAGGAATTGAATCATCACGGTTAAAAAAACCTGTTGTTGTTGGAGTTAAATTAAACTGTTTACTTTCCGTAACCATGGATTTTCCACTCTTTAAAGCAGCCAGAAAAGTCGTTGCATCCTCTTTGGCTTTTGCTTCCCGGGTTTCCCGTATTAGATCAATCCGGATTTTCTCCTTGACTTGATTAAGTTCCGGAATCTTTTGCGGAATCTTTTCAATCACCTGAAGTATATAATATCCGTCTTCAAATTCCTGTATATCGGTAATTTCCATAACCGTAAGATTAAAGGCGGCGGATGCAAACTCTGCTGGGTTTTTGATTCCTTTTTCCGGACCTTTTTTTGTAAAAAAATCTGTAGTAAAAATTTTAAGGTTTCGTTGTTTCGCTGATTTTAAAAGATCATCCCCTTCAAAAGAAACATCAGAAACCGCCTCCGCTTCGTCGTACGCAAGATTTTTTGCTTTATCTTCGGTCAATTTATTTTGTATTTTCTTTTTGGCTTCATCAAAAGATAAGATGGATGCTTCATTCACCTTTTCAACATTGATAATATGCCATCCGAAGCGCGTGCGAACGGGATCGCTGATTTCCCCGGCTTTCATTGAAAAGGCCTTGTCGGCGAAGGGTTTTACCATGGCCTCCTTTTTGAATGTCCCCAGATATCCTCCCCGGTCTCGGGTTGGTCCTTCCGAATATTTTTTAGCCAGTTCATTAAATTTTTTTCCTTCTCTGGCCATCTTCAGGATATCTAACGCTTTTTTTCTTGCCTTTTCAACATCTTCAGCAGCGGCATTCTGATCGACTTTCAGCAAAATATGACGGGCTTCAACCGTTTTGGGTGTTTTAAACTCTTCCTGATTTTCATCAAAATAATCCTGTAGTTCCTGATCAGAAATTGAAACTTGGGATCGGTATCTGTCCGGGTCAAAATGCAGGTATCGAACTTTCACCATTTCATCTGTTTTATAATTTTCTTTATGCTTTTCATAGAATACGTTTATTTCTTCATCTGATGTCTTGATATCCTTATATCTATTGGGATCAAACCGTACGAAATCGATATTTACCGATGCATGGGTCCAGTTAATCCATTCTTCGACCTCGGAGTCTGAAACTTTAACACTGCTTGTAATGAGATCTGTTACTTTCTCAATAAGCATGGCCTCTCTTTGGGCAATCTCGAATTCTTCGGGGGTCATTCTGAGACGACTCAGCATATTCTGATATATTCGGTTATCAAATACACCGTCTCTCTGAAATGCCTCAATTTGAAAAATTGCATGGGCAAGCTCCTTGTCTGAAACGCGAAACTTAAACCTTTTGGCTTCCTGAACCAGAAGCTTGTTGTCGATGAGTTGATTCAAAGCCTGCTCTTTTACCCGAAGCATCTTAATCATATCTTCATTCAGGTTATTTCCAAATCTATTGCGCAGTCGTTCAATGAGAGTATTATATGCTTCCCTGTAATCATCCAGTGTGATCGGATCTCCATTAATCAGCGCAACCCTGCCGCCTCTTTGTGCTCTGAAACTTCCTACCCCCCAGAATATAAATACAATAACAATAGCGCCTAAAAGGACTTTGATTAACCAGCTACCCGCTTGTTGCCGCATGAACCTGAGCATATAATTCCTCGCTATTTAGTGCCCGAACGAAAACCAGGATTTTTCGTTAAGATCAAGCCTCCGACCCGTAGGGAAATACGAAAACTTTAACCACAGGAATACTAATAGTATTTCGAGGATTAAAATTTGAGTTTGACGCAGATATTGGCGAAAAAGACGGTTTTCGTTCAGGCACTATTTATACTTCTCTATATTGTTTATTTAACTAGGCGATTTAAATTACTACCGAAACACGCTTCACCTGTCGATCGATCTTTGTTCCCACAGTCTCTAAACAAAACGCACACAAATATTCATACTTGTCACCTTCGGGCAGAACAAGCAGAAGTCGTTTGCGGACCGGAACCGGACGTTTGCACCTTGGACAATAGAGTTCTGTAGCATCAAAATCCTTATACATTCCGGGTTGTTCGGTCTTAGGAGAAGCATTTGCTGTCGATCGTCTGTTAAATCTTGGAAAATGATTTGGCGTCATGCACTACCTCTTGCAAAGATTTCTATTCTTGATGAACTCGTAAAAAGTCTTTTTAAGCAACATCGAGCATTTTTTGACTTTTTACAAAACCATCGTCTTACATCAACAAAAACCATGCAGTTAAAAATTCTTATATATACAACATCTTGTAAGTTGTGAAAAACTAATACTATTTTCTATCTTTAATTTTGTCAACACCTTCCGGTCACAAATCCTTATAAAATATGTATTGACACATTTATCAGGTTTTGTTAATTTTTTTCAACTCGGGGCTGTAGCTCAGCTGGGAGAGCGCATGACTGGCAGTCATGAGGCCAGGGGTTCGAGCCCCCTCAGCTCCACCAGTCAAAACAGGGGGTTAGAGAGAGGCTGAAACAAACAAGTTCGAAATTGTGACAGTTTTGTGACACAGGTCTTTTTCACCCTTTGAAGCGGTCAATCCATTGAGCAGGTTGACCGCTTTCTTTTTATGCTCCTGGGTCAGGTGAGCATATCTCAATGTCATGGTCATGGTGTTATGCCCTAACAGTTCTTGAACATCCTTCAGGGTTCCACCCTTCAATAACAGCTGACTGGCGAACGTATGCCTTAAATCGTGAAATCTGAAATCCACAATCCCGGCCCGCTCTGCTGCTGAATTAAAGGACCTTTTCATTTCTGTTATGGGCTTGGTCTTTCCATCTTTCCTTGGTTTTCTTACCTTGCCGGTTTTTGCTTCAATGATTTGACCGTCATAAAGAAAAACATATTTTGATTTAAAGCCTTGTTTTTTCTAATGTTTTTGAATAATAATTCAAGACTGTCATTAACAGGGATTTGACGGGCTTCATTCGTTTTGGTCTTATCCAGATAAACAAAACCGCTTCGGATTTGGTCCCATTTCAGGCTTAATATTTCCCCCCGCCTCATGCCTGTATTTAAAGCACACTCCACAATATTTCGAAGGTATCTTGGGCAGGCGTCAAGCAGTTTTGGGATTTCCTATTCAGTTAGGAATCTTAGCCGCTTGTTATTTTCTTTCAGGATAAGCGATTTGCCTCTACTGAACGGGTTTTGTTTAATCATTTCCCATTCAACGGCCTTTGCGAATATATGTCTCAAACATGATATTACTCGATTGACACTTGCATGTTTTCTTATGGTCTTATTTACCGTGAGTGAATCTTTAAGATGGTTCCGGTAGGTTTCAAGGTCAATAAAGCGGATATTTGCAAGCAGGGTTTCTTTTCCAAAATGATTAAGAATATGCTCAATATGATATTTCTTTCCGGTTTTATAGCCTGCCTGATTCTTAAAGTTTTCCTCATACTTTTCAATGACCTCTTTTAAGGTTGTCAAATATTCCTTTTTAACATCCAGATAGCGCCCTTCAGCTATAAGTGAAACCCGTTTGCCAAGCTCGGCCTCTGCATCCTTTCTCTTTTTAAAGGATTTTCTGATTCGTTTTCCGTTCGGGTCAAAATAATCAATCTGATAATGCTTCCCTCGTTTTCTGATTGTAGCCATAAAAGCCCCCTTTCGCTTTTACCCTGAGTTTATCCACGGGAAGGGGCCAGGGACGCCCTTTTCAGCTGTACGTGCCTATCCCGTGGGGTTAAAAACAAAAGCGCCTGAAGGTTTTCCCCGGTCCAAGATAATAAACCGCCCATAACCTCGCAGTCATGGGTACCTTCAAGCGCTATGTTTTCACAACTGGTTTTCATTTTATCTTGATTTTGGGTTAATAAGTTTTATTGAGTATTACTTATTATCATTTATAACACTTTAAGTAATATTATATCAAGAAACAATATTGACAAAACCGTTGTTTTTCTTTAGAAGATTAACATGCAAGTTTTATTAAATCTCAAAGTTGATTCACGCATGAAATCAGCACTCAAAAGATTAGCTGATAAGCAATTCATCAGCGTTTCTGCTGCTGTTAAGCAAGCTATTGAGAAACACCTTAAAGAACATGATATTGACTGGCGCGAACAAGGCTCCGAAGAAACCGAAAAATAACCTATAACCGAGGTTAACATGGATTGAATATTAAGACCCTGTTTCTCATTATAGAGAGGTGGGGTTTTGCATTTTATTGACAACTTTGTCTTGATCTAACAATAGTACGTAGTAAACTCTTGTATCGTTGTTTATTAACATTTTAGATTAATAAAATTTCTATAAAGAAGTTTAATGTTGCCTGATAACAAGACAGATCAACCTAATATTTACAACGCCCAAATCGTAGCCGGTTCTCTCCTTATTCCTGAAAGCCGAAAAATTGCCCGCCTTCTTCTCAACGGAACCGCTTCCGAAGCATGGCATCAAGCCATCGTGGTGAATAATATCCTTCAAAAAAGAAGTCCTGCCACTGCAAAACGGCAGGCAAAACTGATCAGAAATAGGCTGGAACTTATGCAACCTGAGTTGTGGGCGTTGATACAAAAAGGCTCCTCAGATGTGGTTACGCAATCGCTTCTGGCCGCCGCCATTAAACACAGCCGGTTGCTGGGTGACTTTATGGATAAAATGCTACGGGAAAACTGGCGAACATTCAAACGGCAAATATTCCCGAAAGACTGGGATCTCTTTTTGGAGTTTTGCGTCCAAACCGATCCGAAAATATCAGCCTGGTCCTCTACAACCCTGTCCACGCTCAGGCAGGTTGTTTTCAGAATTTTGGCCGAAGCAAAATATATTGACAGCACCCGATCACTCAAAATGCTGCCGGTATCCATCGTCCCGGAAGTAAGCAACTATCTTGTTGCAAATTCAGAGAAATACGTACTCAGATGTATGGAAGCAACCAGGTGAATAAGGGTAAAAATGTTTTCCTTTAAAAATCGTTTGGATAAAATAATAAATCGACTGATCTCTGACGAGCTTCTCAGCAACAAGGGCCTTGGCAATGAGATCGGTTTTTATATTTTCGATTATCCCCCTGACTATGAACTGGAGATGAGAGATCATATTCAGTTCATGCTTCGACAGATCCCCAAAAAGAAACCCGGGCTGAACTTAAAACACATTAACCTGTTTGATCTGATTATCGATTATTTAAAAAATCGGAATCTTTTGGATCGTGCGTTGCAGATACACAAGAAGAAGGGAGATCATGAACTTTTAAAAGCGTTGAAGGGGCCATTGGACCCTAAAAAAATTGTCCGGGCATTTTTTGAAGAAGCCCAACCTGAAAAACATGATCTGATATTGGTTTCGGGCGTTGGCAGCGCTTATCCTTTATTGAGAAGTCACAACCTGTTAAACAACCTTCACTCTCTGATGGAAAATACGCCTGTGGTCATGTTTTATCCCGGAGTCTTTACCGGTCAGGGTCTCAGATTATTCGGAAAGCTCAAAGAGGCAAATTATTACCGGGTGTTTCAACTGGTGGTATAGTCATTATACATTAGATCATGCTGGTTTTAATTATGAATTGAGGGCCATTGCCATGCGAATTAAAGAAATATTCAAAAAAAACATTTCCCGTCCCATCAACGGCGTCGTCAAGGCGGACCAGCTCAATGAATCGGTCATCTGGCAGGAACTGGATGAATACGTGATTACCCGCGAGTTAGACCAGCATTTCAGAAAATTTTTATCTGCTTATTTATCTGCGCTGGATTTGGCGACTGATCCTGCGGTCAGTGGTCGCATGGGGGTCTGGGTCTCCGGCTTTTTTGGGTCGGGCAAATCCCATTTTATTAAAATATTGTCATACCTTCTTGGCAACCATGAAGCGCATGACCCCGAGTCCGGAACTAATAAAAAGGCCATCGATTTTTTTAAAGACAAAATTTCAGATCCCATGCTGTTGGCCGACCTTAAGCGGGCGGGCGGTCATGATACGGATGTGATTCTTTTCAATATCGACAGCAGGGCAGACGCGAGCGACGGCAGAGCATCCCTTCTTTCCGTGTTTTGGCGCGTGTTTAATGAAACACTGGGGTATTGCAGCCAATCGCTTCATCTGGCGGAACTGGAACGGTATCTGGATAAAAAAGGCAAATACGAATCTTTTAAAAACGAGTTTAAAAAAAATTATGGATCAGACTGGGAAAATGAACGCGATGCCTACAGCCTTCTCCAGGATGAAATTGCAGCGGCACTATCCAGCGTACTGGGGAAAAGCATAGAAACGGCCCGGGAATATTTTGAAAACTCAGAAAAAAATCTGATCGTTTCGGTTGAAAATTTTGCCAAGCGGGTCAGGGAGTATCTGGATTCAAAATCCCAAAAACACAAAATCGTTTTTCTTGTGGATGAAATCGGTCAGTTTATCGGAAGTGACACCCACCTGATGCTCAACCTTCAAACGCTTGTGGAAGACCTGGGCCGGTTCTGCGAAGGCAGGGCATGGGTTATTGTGACCTCTCAGGAAGATATTGATGCGGTGCTGGGCGATATCAAGGCATCAAAAGCCCAGGATTTTTCAAAAATCCAGGGGCGCTTCAACACCCGTCTGTCACTGTCAAGCGCCAATACGGATGAAGTGATACAGGCCCGCCTGCTGGAAAAAAATGACGCCGCCAAACCGCAGCTTTCCGAGATATTTGATAAAAAAGGCGATATCATTAAAAACCAGCTCAGTTTTTCAAGTGACGGAAGCACCTTGAAAAATTATGCATCTGCCGGTGATTTTATCTGCAATTATCCATTTGCGCCATTTCATTTTCAACTGGTCCAGAAAATATTCGAGTCCATCCGAAAAGCGGGCGCCACCGGTCTTCATCTGAGCCGGGGAGAACGTTCCATGCTGGATGCGTTTCAATCAGCCGCCAACAGCATTAAATCCAAAGACATCGGAGCCCTGGTTCCGTTGTATGAATTTTATCCCTGCATCGAAAGTTTTCTGGATACATCGGTTAAACGCAGTATTGAACAGGCCAAGGACAATGCCGGTCTTGAAGTTCCGTTTGATGTCCGGATTCTTCAGGCCCTCTTTCTGATCCGGTATGTGGATATCATCAGGCCCAATATAGAAAATCTGGTCACCCTCTGCATCGATCAGGTGGATGCGGACCGGATCGGACTTAAACGTAAAATAGAAGGCGCATTGCAGCGTCTTGAAAAGGAAAAACTGATCAACCGTAACGGTGATCTGTATTTTTTCCTGACCAATGAAGAAAGAGAGGTTGCTCGTGAAATTGATAAAGTTGAAATTTCTGGATCTGCTGAAACAGAACTTTTGGGCGATATTATTTTTGCCGATATTTTAAAGGCGAGGACCAAACATCGCTATACGGATTACAATCGGGATTATGCGTTTAACCGGATCTGTGACGGCAGGTTCCGGGGCAAGGAGCTTCAGGATGAACTGGGCCTTGAAATTATCAGCCCGCTTCATGACGATTATGACCTGTTTATTCCCGCGAAA
>CAYPIW010000117.1:0-39301 GCA_964410925.1 uncultured Desulfobacteraceae bacterium | reverse complement strand
TAAAGCCGGCCCCTGTCCCATGCCCGAGCCGAGGAGCCCTTGTAAAATCGGCACTTCCGTCAGGGTTGCAAAATACATAAATGCTCCGGAAACAGAAGCAAACAGGTTTGCCCAAAGGGAGTTTCCACCCACCAGGCCGCTCACCCACTTTGATGAAATTAACCCCTCTGAACCCGGCCTTCCCAGCAAAAGACCCGCAGCCAGAACCCCTGCAAAAAGCAGCGGCATAATCTGCCTGGTGAAATCCCAGGAAAAAATAAACCAGCTTTGGGTCTCTCCACGGGTGGTGGTGATCATCCATACCAGTCCGATGATCCCCGCAGAGAAGGCAACCAAAGGTTCATGGGGAAACACAAACGCCAGAGCCAGAACCGCTGCTCCGGCCAGTACAACCTTATAGACCTTTACCTTAAACCATGCGATGAGAAGTATTCCCAAAATGACCGCAAAGAGACCGGTCATCAGCCACTTAATACTGAAGACGGCGTGCCAAAGTCCGGTGAGTTCGGCGGGTTTTCCCCAAGTGGCAAAAATAAGAATACACACCATGGTGGCAAAATATATGATATTCTGCCACAGGGGCCGTTCCACATCTGGTTTCGGCATATGCAATGCTGCCAGGGCTTTGGCTTCTTCTTCTTTTCTGAAAAGAAAATGCATGATCAGGCCGATAACGATGGAAAAGAGTATGGCACCGACCGCTCGTGCAATACCGATGGGAAGTCCTAAAACCCGGGCGGTCAGCACAATGGCCAGGATATTGATGGCCGGACCGGAATAGAGAAAGGCAATGGCCGGACCAAGCCCTGCACCGTGTTTCCAGATTCCGGCAAAAAGGGGCAGCACCGTACAGGAACAGACCGCCAGAATGGAACCGGATATCGACGCCACACCGTAGGCCAGCACTTTTTTGGCACCGGCACCCAGGTATTTCATAACCGCAGCCTGGGACACGAAACAGGCAATGGCACCGGCAATGAAAAAGGCCGGAACCAGGCAGAGAATCACGTGCTCCCGGGCATACCACTTGGCCAGGGCAAGTGACTCAATGACCGCACCGGTAAAGCGGCTGCTTTCTAACGGGAGCCAGAAAAAAATGATAAAACCGCCCACGATAACGCTCAGCGGTTTCCAGATAGCCTTCCAGTCGATGAGACTCGGTTTGACTTGGTTTTCCATTTCTTGAGGTTTTTTCACCGCTTGCGATGTTTTTTGGGCTACGGTTGCGTTACCCATCTTTCATCCTCCTTATCAATGATGGATTCGCCTGAAACAACATCAGATATTTTAAGTTAATCTAAATATCTAAATGCTTATTTGGCTATATATCAACATAAAAAAATTACCCGGTCAAATCTTCACGGTTCAATAACGGCGCTTTTTTGATCAGGTCGGCCACCTGCGGATCCTCATTCAGCCAGTGTTTGATATTCCCCAGCAGGCTGGCGGCATAAGCGCTGTGACGGCCATCGGTCAGGTAATAATTGACCCACAAACCGTCTTTTTTAAAATCGACCAATCCGGCATCTTCAAGTATTTTCAAATGCTTTGAAACACTCGGCTGGGCAATCCCCAAAGCGGCTTTGAGCTCGCACACGCACATAATTTTTTGCTGAAGTAATTTCACGATTTTGACCCGATTCGGATCGGAAAGCGCTTTCATTACTTTGATAAAAGATTTCATTGCTGTCCAACCTTTCATTATATATCTTTTTAGGAATATAGTTGTGCTGTAATAATATGTCAACCATTTTTTTAAATTGTCTAACACCTTCATTCTTGATGAACTCGCAAAAAGTCGTCACTCCGGCGAAAGCCGGAGTCCAGGTGCTCTGCAACTGATTGAAAAGACTGGATTCCGGCTTTCGCCGGAATGACGGAAAACGGTATTTTATGACTTTTTACGAGTTCATCATTCTTATTACCTTCATTCTGATTATAAAATAGTCTAGAAATATAAAATTATTACATTGATTCGAATCCATGATTTATTGAGATGTTATGTGGGCTGAATTTAACTTCTTGAATTTTATGGAATACTGAGCCACATCGTTCTTGCTTAAAACAAGTTTTTAGTGTAAAAATGAAATATGAAGTCAAAAATCATCAAAACAATTTCTTTTTTCTTTATAATCATTATGTTAATCTTAGTCACCGTGTCCTGCGGAGATAAAGAAGAAACCGGACTCCCCCGGCCTGTTCCGGAACATTCCGACAGCTTCACTTTTTTCGATATCGGGAAACATACAATTATATCAGGAAATGTCAGAAAAGGCTTAAACCAGACATTGGGTGATGATGCTATTGAACCTAAAAATATTATCGATCTGGAAATAAACTATAAGGGTTTCTTGAAAGAATATTTTGCGGATCTTGATAAATTAAACAAAAAATTGAATTCCCCTCTCGGAGAGCGGGTTGAGCATAATACGGTCAAGCTGATGTATCGATATATGCAGAATAAAAACGTTTCATTTGACTACGTCGAGCTGGTTTATTCAGAATATACTCAAAAACCTGTTTTAATAAAAATCCATTTTAAAAAAGATGGGCTGAACACCCTGGAGACGCTTACACAAAAATACGGTACTCCGGAGAGTATAAACTGGGGCGGGGAAACCTCAAAATCGTTTTACTGGAAAAAGAGCAATGACTTGCTGATTCTATCTTTTGTTCCGGATCGGTTTGGAAATCGGAAATGTCAAATTATCATTTACTTCAAGGACGCTTTGGAAAAACTGATCAAAGACGAACAAAATGAAAAAACACAGCGGGAACGATCTCAATCAGGCAAAACCGCTTTTTAATTCATCGCCTTAAAAAACAAGGCTCACATTTAAATAACGTGGCCCTGACCCCACCCGCCGCCCCCGGGTGTTTCGATCCGAAGACGATCTTCTTTTTTTAAAGATGCGGAGAATTTACCCCCCATTTCTTGCACTTGATTGCCTCTGATGAGAACATTTTTTCCCACCGCCCCGGGTGCTCCGCCGAAGAGGCCGTATGGCGGAGTTTTTCTCCTTTCGGACAGGACCGTCACATCCGCTTCACAAAGCAGTCGGATCTCCCGGACGATGCCGTCTCCTCCCCGGTGAAGGCCTTGTCCGCCCGTGCCTCGGCGGATGGAATACTCGGTGACCTGGAATGGATAACTGTATTCAAGGGCCTCTACGGGGGTGTTCAGCGTATTGGTCATATGACTGTGCACCGCGGATTCCCCATGACCTTTTGCCGATGCTCCCATTCCTCCCCCGATGGTTTCATAATATGCAAACGGCTTTGGGTTCCGAAAATCCATACCCCCGATGGTCACGTTATTCATAGTCCCCTGAGCGGCGGCCGGTATCGCATGGGGCACCGCCTTTGAAAGAGCGCCCAGTACCACATCCACAATCCGCTGGGACAATTCCACATTCCCCCCGGCCACAGCGGCCGGAAACAGCGCGTCCACAATGGTTCCCTTTCGGGTTAACACGGTGATGGGCCTCAGGCATCCGGCATTGGTGGGTATATCTTTTAAAACCAGCGACCGAAATACATAAAGAACCGCGGAAAGGGTAATGGCGTATACGGCATTAATACTCCCCCGAACCTGGGACTCACAACCCCGGAAATCCAGGGTGACCTCATCCCCCCGAACCGTAATGATCACACGGATGGCTATCCGGTCATCCGAAATCCCGTCGTCATCCATAACATCTTCAAAATCATAAATCCCGTCCGGAATTTCCCGGATTGTTTTTCTGGTAAGCCGTTCCGCATAGTCCATAAGACTTCCGGCATAGAACCGGACTGTCTTCAGACCGTATTTTTCTATAAGCTCCCCGGTTCTGCGCACGCCCGTAATATTGGCCATGATCTGGGAAGCAAAGTCGCCCTCTCGCTCCACCGGCGTCCTGACGTTGTTCAGTAAAAAATCCATGAGTTTTTTATCGATCTCCCCCTTTTCAACCAATTTCAAGGGTGGAATAATAATGCCCTCCTGGAAGATCGAAGTGGAAAGGGGCATGGAACCGGAGGTCATCCCTCCCACATCCGCATGATGCGCCCGGTTGGCCACGAAGAATGCAGGATCTGGGCTATTGGCAAATACGGGTGCCACAAGAGTAATATCCGGCAGGTGAGTGCCCCCCTTAAACGGATCGTTTATAATGACCATATCCCCTTTCCGGAACGTATTGCTCTCAATGGCCGCTTTGACGGACAAAGGCATGGATCCCAGATGCACCGGGATATGGGCCGCCTGGGCGATCATCTCTCCGGTATGATCAAAAATCGCGCACGAAAGGTCTCGCCTCTCCTTTATGTTGGGTGAAAAAGCGGTCCGGATCAGGGTCACTCCCATTTCCTCCGAAATGGAAGCAAAGCGATTTTTAAAAACTTCCAGCAGGATCGGATTGACATCCATTTTTCTCCTCCGTTCTTTAGAAGCATAAGATTTCGAATTTTGAATTTCGGTCATTATGATTTGTTTGTAATTTGGTATTTGTTATTTGTTTTTTTCCGGTTGATCCGGCTTATGGGGTTATTTCCATAATGACATTTCCATACTCATCCACAACGGCATGGGCAAACGGCGGAATCACAATCGTAGAAGAGTATTCTACCAGGACAACAGGGCCATGGATCCGGTTCCCGCTTTTGAGTTTATCCCTGGCCATTATTTTCGTTCGGATCCGGCGGTGATCAAATACCACCGGCTTGTCACCCAGAAAGGCTTCGGAAGGAGGCTCATCCCCCATTTTTTTTTGTTTTTGAAGCCTTGGTTTTTCCGGCCTGCCCTTTGCCCGAAGCCGGATATTGACAATTTCAACGGCCTTGTCCGGATTTCTGTATCCGTAAGTTTTTTCGTGCAGTGCATGGAATCTCTCAACATAATTTTCATCAAAAGGAACCATAATTTCATAGGACTGCCCGTGATACCGCATATCCAGATATCTTTCGAACAGGATTCCGGCATGAAGAATTCCCTCGGTCCTGAGATCTTTGTGTCCCCTGCTCTCAATTTCATCAAACCTTTGGGACAGATCCTTACCTGTAAGATTTTCCTGCTTCTTCATTATTGTCAGGGAATAATCTTTAATTACGTCAGCCATAAGCATTCCCAGGGCCGACAAAATGCCGGGATTGGGGGGTAACAGCACTTTGGGGATGTTCAAAAGCCTGGCCAAAAACGCCGCATGCATGCCCCCTGCGCCCCCAAAGGAAAAAAGCGTGAACTCTCTGGGATCATATCCCCTTTCCACGGAAATCACGCGTATGGCTCTCTCCATGGCCGTGTCGGCCACGTCCAGAATCCCTTGTGCCAGTTCCTGGGGGGAAAGCCCGACCTGTTGCGCCATGTTTTCAAAATACAACGCAAGTCTTTTCTCCTTCAAGGTCATTCCGCCCCCAAGAAAATGCTCGGGAATCAGTCTCCCCAGATAGAGATTTGCATCGGTTACCGTGATGCTGTCTCCCTGTCCGTAGCAGATGGGACCGGGATCTGCACCGGCGCTCTCCGGACCCACCTTAAGGGCGCCCCCTTCATCAAGAGTCGCTATGGAGCCTCCGCCGGCCCCTACCGTATGAATATCGATCATCGGAACCTTTACCGGGTAACCGGATATGCTGGTTTCAAAAGCCAAAGACAGGTTCCCGTCTATCAGGCTGACATCCGTGGATGTGCCTCCCATGTCGAAACTGATGAGTTTGGAATATCCGGCCATTTTACCGATCTCATAAGCACCCACCGCCCCGCCCGAAGGACCGGAGAGAATGGTCCTTACCGATTCCTTCATGGCCGTCTCGGCGGAAATACTTCCCCCGTTGGACTGCATAATCCCCAGCGAGTCCTTTGGACCCAGGTTCTTAATCAGGTGTCCGATATATCGCTTGGTCCCGGGAGAAACATACGCGTTGATAACCGTTGTGGATGTTCTTTCAAATTCCCTGAATTCGGCAAGAATCTCATGGGAAAGCGACAGTTCCAGTCCGAGGGGAGCCAGCAATTCTCTTATTTTTTGTTCATGACAAGAATTCACATAGGAAAAAACAAAGCAGACCGCCACCGACTCAACGTCACAGTCCTTGAGACGTCTGCCCACTTCTTCAGCCTTTTGGGCGTCTAAAGGAATAAGCTCCTTGCCGGTTTGAAGGATTCTTCCTGCCAGACCGAATCTTAGATCTGAAGGAATGATGTGAGGCGCCCTTTCAAAGCAAAGATCGTACAGCCGGGTACGGTTCTGACGCCCGATTTCTATAATGTCCTCGAACCCTTGATTGGTGATCAATGCGGTTCTGGCACCTTTTCTTTCGAGAATGGCGTTGGTAGCCACCGTAGAGCCGTGTATGATCTGTTTTTTCTTTCCGTGTGCCAGATGGCTGAGCCCGTCAATAACTGCCTCCGCAGGATTTGACGGGGTGGAAAGCACTTTATATACGCCCCACGTGTCGCCTTGCCTGTAAACAAAATCGGTGAATGTTCCCCCGGTATCCACGCCGATAATCATTCGTCCCCCCGGTTCGTCACTCTTTTTGGCCTGTAATACCAATGTGAGCAAAGCCGACGAAACCTCACTGAAAATGGAAAAATCATCAGTACCACGGCTGAAAGCGCCAATTGAATCAGACATTCCATGTGATTAGACGGCTTCAATGGTTGAGGGAGGTTTGGGCGCTATGTTGTATGTTACGCTTACGATGCCCGGTACATCTCGGATAATTTCGCCGGCGAGCTTTTCGAGAATTTCAAAAGAAAGCCGCGTGGGGGTTGCGGTCCGCGCGTCCACGCTTTCCCAGCAGCGCACCTCGATCTGCTGACCGAAGTCTCGGTTGCCGTCACGCATGCCGGTCACGCGGTCTTCATGAAGAATCGCCATGTACTGGAATGCACCGGTGTCCTTGAGCAGACGCTCCACAACCCCGGTCGCCTTTCGGACCGTCCGGATACGTTCCGGAGTGGCCTCGCCGATCACCCGTGCAGAGAGGGCCGGACCCGGGAACGGGATGCGCTCGAATAGCTCTGCCGGAAGCCCCAAGGCCTTGCCAACCGTTCTTACGCCGTCTTTTCGAAGCTCAATAAGCGGCTCGATGATGCGGTAACCGAAAGCCTCCTTGGGATCGATTCCAAGCTGCTCAAACACATTGTGCTGCCGCTTTATTCCCGCAACGGTCTCGTCGATATCGGTCAGAATGGTTCCCTGGACAAGGTGTTTCGCTCCGCTTTCCCTGATCATGCGTCTGAATACATCCCGGTAAAAGGACTGGGTAATCGCCTCGCGCTTTTCTTCCGGATCTGTGATCCCCTTGAGGGCCGCGAAGAACTCTTTTTTCGCATCCACGACTTCAACCGCAACGCCGAGCTTTTGGAAAAGACCCACAACCTGTTCCGGTTCTCCCTCGCGCATGAGGCCGTTTTCGATAAAAACGGTTTTAAGACGCTTTCCCAGGGCCTGGTGACCGAGCATAGTGACCGTAGACGAATCCACACCTCCAGAAAGGGCGTTGATTGCCATCCCGTCTCCGACCATGTTCCGGATCTCTTTGACTTTATCATTGATGAAATGCTCTGCGTTAAGCTCTTGTGCGGTAATCTCCTTGATCATATGATGGCTCCTTTTCATGGTATGCGAAATTAATTCAGAATGAATCGGTATTCCATATTATCACTCGATGCATAGTTGTGCATTCTCGCACAATTGAGCTTTCAGTATGATATGTTTATTTGAACTTGTCAACATTGACCCGGCCGCCCATAAATATTGGTCCGAAATCCTTACAGGAATGTAGAGAGCAAATCGATAAAGTTGACTATATTGTTACGAGTGTTATAATATAGACAATAAACGAATGTTAATTTCTTGATACTGATAATTAATTTCTTAGTTAAAAAAATATCGGGAGAGGTGTCTATCATGAGCATGTGGTTCTATGACGAGACAGAAGAAACGGAAGGCTACCGGGAGTTACAGAAGGAAATTCGGAGTCTGGAGAAGGAATACCTTGAAAATCGAAAACTTCTGAGAGATACGGAACAGGCCCTCAGAGCAGATCCTGACAGTGAATATCTTAAGGCAAAAGTACTGTATTTGAAAAAACGGATCAAGGATCTCGAAAACAAGCCCCCCCGTCTCTCATCGGACGTACCGCTGGAATATGCTCTCTGGGGACCGCCCCATGGGTAAAATTCTCCCAACAAGGAATACCATTTCATGCGGCTGAAAAGACTTGACAGGCAGTTACGAATAGAGGGCTGGAATCAGGATGCATTGGACACCGCGAAAGTGGGTGTGGTGGGTGATGCAGATCTCTTGGCATCCCATTACCTTTTGTCGGCTTCGGCTCTTGGAATCAACCGGTTGATTGTCCTGGCACCGTCATTAAACCAGACGTATGTTGAAATCGCAAAAAAATTGAACCCGCGATTCGATTTGACTCACATAGAGGGATTTTACACCCATCCGGTTCTGGACGAAATCTTCAAGGGATGCAACCTTATTGCGGATTTGAGTCATTATGGCCTGGCCAACAAACTTTTACTTCAGAAAGGTTACACTGAAAAAATTCCGATGATTAGAGGGTGTTGCTACGAACAGAATGATGAGCAAGGTTTCAGGGTGTTTACCTATGTGAGAGGTCGAGAATGGCAGGAGCTCGAACAGCTGGTTTCCCCGAATAATTTTCCCGGCGATCATTTTGATGATGGCGTGCTGGATACGATTATTGCCGGAATCGTACTGGAAGAGACCAAAAACATGTTGATGGGTCAGGAAATGTCAGAAGATCTCATCGCATACACAAGAAGAAAACCGGGTGTTTCAAAAAATCAGCCCGGCACACTGGTAGTCGGTGCCGGAGCACTGGGTATCTTCGTAGGGCTGGGGCTTGCCTATTTGGGATTTCGACACACCACATTCATGGACCCGGATAGTGTCGATGAGACCAATTTAAATCGTCAGGTTTTTTTCTATGACGCTATCGGCAAGGGTAAAGCGGAAACACTCTCGAAAAGATTGAACCATCTTTTTGGCATGGAAAACAATGCGTTAACGGATTACTTTAATAGAGAAACGGACATGGCGCCCTATGATATTGTTTTTGACTGCGTGGATAATTTCGAAACAAGAATTGTATTGAGCGAAACATGCAAGGTTCATGGCAAGACCCTGATCAGCGGCGGAACCAGCTCAACAGAGGGACAGGTGGTTATCTATACGCCTGAAAAAAATGGGCCCACTCCCGCGAATTTACTGGGCTTATACGATATTGTCGATCAACGAAAAGGGGATTCCTTCAGGCGGGAAAGGGCCTCTTGCAGGTACCAGCCTGATCCGTCCGTTATCATGACCAATCAAATTGTCGCCGGCTTTATGGTCGATGCGTTTCGAATGCTTTTAACGGGTCAAGACCCCGCAAACATCTTCTATGATGCGACAAGTGATAAGAGAATTTAAGTCTAAAGGAGGAATGGAAAGATGATTGATATTGAGCGAAACAAGGCTCTCCAAATTCATGAGGACGAGAAACTGTTGCCTCTTGTTCTTGAAATTATGCCGGGCCATGCTGCCGAGGGATTAATCGATATATATGAGCCTGGCAGTTATGAAGGCAAATCACTACAGAAACTTTGTGAGCGCACCCTAAGCAAAAAAAAATGGAGCATCGAGGAACAGTTGATCGTGGAAGATATCCTCAGACAACGGGAAGGCGGGAACTTGCTGTGCCGGGGACAACAGATCGACGGGACAGCTTTGGAATTTGCCGAAGCCGGGCAAACCGAAGCCGGCGAAAAATATTTATATGTACCGATTCGCGCCATTAAACCTCAAGAAGGGGGGATGGGATGGATTATTTTCGATTCGCGATTGACGATTTAAGAAATTCTTTGAATCCTGATGAATTCGTAAAAAGTCGAATTCATCATCGAACCAAAGAATCCGGGCCCAAAGAACCGGGCTTTTCAAGGCAAAGTAAAACAGGGAGAGGTAAATAATGAAAGAGTTGCTTGATTCCGACCTGGATCTTATGGTCGAATCAGGTTTCATCTATGTACCTCTTCTGCATGATCCGGCAATAGACAGCGAGCTTCAAGCGTCATTAAGGTCCGGG
The DNA here is from genome assembly GCA_964410925.1 of uncultured Desulfobacteraceae bacterium. Taxonomy (GTDB): domain Bacteria; phylum Desulfobacterota; class Desulfobacteria; order Desulfobacterales; family UBA11574; genus S5133MH16. The sequence goes on along the minus strand of CAYPIW010000117.1, from coordinate 29,212 downwards.
GCATCACCGGAGCAATCCGGCTTCCGGGAGCCAACGGCAGTTATCAAAGCAAACGGCAGACACTTCATCCGAACCCTGAATTTGCAATCCCTGCTGACAAATTTAGAAAAAATCAGTGCGGATTCATACCAACACCTGAGAAACCGCTGTCTGCAAGAAAATTTTCTCACTCCGGATCTTGACGGCCTGTCCGCAGATGGAAAGCTCAGAACCATACTCTTCCAGGTGATGACCTATTTCATCAAAAAAAAGAGGGGGCTGGAAAGAAAAAGAGGGGGTGAGGAAGAAATACTGGATGTTATCGGAAAGCAGATTGATATTCCATTAGAATATTATGAAAGGGCAAAAACATTCCTCGACACGGAACCGCTGAAAAGAATGCTCGGTGAATTGGAACAACAAGAAACACCCCTCGACCCCCTGCAAACCGGACCGCTGTCCTCTCGAGAGCTGCGCGAATGGCTTCTCAAGGGATTATTCGCAAAAATTTTCCATCGTGAAAAAGAAGGTTTGAGAAAGTCGCTGCATATGCGAAAGCAATTCGGAAATACAAAAACCAAACACCTCGGAATACTGCTCTATATCGCAGACAAAGGATCATTGGAAATAGATGGTTTCGGTTTTTCGAGAATTGATTCCAGAGACGATTACCTTGTATATAAGCGTACGGGGGAATATATCCTCAAGGATTACCATGCACGCGAGTACTTGTTTCCGGATTGCAGGGTGGCGGTTCCCACCTCCGGCATTCTGAGACCGATTGTGATGGAGACGTACAAACATCCCTTCCTGCTCGGCCACGAAGCCGGACAGGAAATTTGCCTTCAGCAATTTACCCCTCCAAACAAATTTACTGCCGGCCACATCATCAATGGCTTGGAAATGGGAATCAATGCCTTGATCTATGGCTACGACAGCCGGAGAAGAAATGGCATTCACAGCCTGGACCGGAAACTGTTGCATGTCAAATCCATTGAGTTTGATGATTATCGGATCTGACAGGAAACGTCATCGGTGCTAACTGTAGTAGCAAAATAAAAAGCATTTCATGAAGTTATGGATCTACTGGATCACATAAAGCACAAACGGACTCAACAGAGAAAAAAACAGCCTTTTGAGCGAGAGGCCTTTACCAAAATCAGTACGCTGGTTCGACACTACGGACTGGATGAAAACTTTCTGAAACACCTCGATACCCCTGAGGATTATTCGCCCGGAGAGAAAATGGATTTTCTCCGGGTTAAACCAAAAAAGCCTTTTGAATTTCCATTATTTTCCTTATGTTCCCGGGATGAGTACGATTTGACCCAGGCACTTTTAAGGAAAGTGAACAATCCCTATTTGTCGTTTGCACATTCCCCGGAAGAAATCCTTATGAGTGGGATTCTATATCACATGAATGCCAACCTGAGACCTGAAGCGTTGAGACGCTACGATTTCGAGACCCTGATCGCGTATGAACACGCCAAAAAATATCTCAAAGAGTTAGCGAATCAGGCAGCACAGATCCGCAAAACCACAGATGCGGGTCGTAAAACGGAAACTATCGAAAATAAAAAATCGCAATTGGGCACTTTAACCGAACATGTAAAACTGATTCATACCTTTATTGCAAAGGTTGAAAGCGCCGCATCTTAATTAAGAGTGAAACTTATGGATGACAGAGTATCCGGGCCACGCCGCCAGCGTATTGAAGAAAAAATTGCACAGCTGAGAAAAGAACAAGAGATTGAGGCTGTGGAGGAAATCATTGCATTTGACAAAACTCCGTCCCAACTCAAGGCAGATATGGACCGGTTTGTGATCGGACAGGAAAAAGGGAAGAAAATCATGGCCACTGCCATTGCGTTTCATTACCGGAGGCTGGGTGAGGCCCTCAGAAAAAGAAATATTGAGAACAACGGAGACATTGACGATATTCTTCGAAACACCAGAACTCCCAAGGCCAATATATTGATAATCGGTCCGACCGGTTGCGGTAAAACCTATACCAGCGAAACTGCTTCTCGGCTGGTGGGGGTATCCTTCGTTCATGAGGACATAACTAAATTCAGCGAGGTCGGGTACGTGGGGCAAAACGCCAGTGACATCCTGCTGGACCTTCTTCTGGTGTCCGGCGGGAACCCGCATGTGGCCCAGATGGGAATCGTATATCTTGACGAGATTGATAAAATTGCCACCGAGATCATCGCCTGCAAAGATGTTTCCGGTAAGGGGGTTCAAAAAGGTCTGCTGCATATGGTCGACGGTACGGAAAACACCGTTCACATGGGGAAGGAAAGAATATCCCTGTCCACAAAACATGTACTTTTTATCGCCGGAGGTGCTTTTGAGAATCTCGACGGCATCGTCAAAAAACGTATGGCCAGGATGGGTCTTAAAGGCGATTGGCAAGACTGCCTGATGACGGACGACCTGGTTGCCTTCGGTATGGAAAGGCAGCTCATGGGACGATTCCCTGTAAAAGTCGTATATGATCAACTGACACGACAGGACCTCAAAAACATCCTGATAAAAAGCCAAGGCAGTGCCCTGCTATCCTATACCAACGACTTTAAAGCATGGGAGATCGACTTGAGCTTCACGACTGGCGCACTGACCGAAATCGCAGGTCGGTCCGAAAATGAAGGAACCGGTGCCCGGGGTCTGATAAATATTATCCACCGGGTGTTGCTGGAAGATATGTACCGCCTCCCGGGAAGCTATACCGGAAAATTCGTGGTGGATCAAAATTATGTAAAGGAGAGATTGGGGTGAGATTCAAGAGTCTTTCAGCGCTAAAGCGCCCGAAACCGCAAGAAATACCACTTGCAGATTTACCGCAGAAAATAGCGATGGCGCATTACGCCCGAGTGAAAGCTTATAAAATCAACGAGCTGGTTCGCACAATACACGGGGAGAGTTTTGAATGGTACGGGTATACGCTGGCCAAAAGCCATACTCCCGAACTCATCGAAGACATAGGATTGCCAAAGAATGATCAGAATCTTCAAGATTACACGACGATCGGTTCTGCGAGGATCGCCGAATTCCAGGAGGAGTTGCCCGAACAGACACTTATCAATGGATGGATACACTCTCACGGCGCTTTGAATTACCTGCATTTTTCAAAGACTGATGAGGAAAACCACCTCACCATGTTAAATTTCGTCGCGGCGAGATTAAAAAAACCTGTGGCAAAAAGGGAAATTATGATACAAGATTCCGTAATGCTGGTGAAGGGGCAATATGAAAATAAAGATTTGGAAAAGGGCAGTGTTTGCTTCATCACCGATGTGCCGGTTACAGAAGCGACGATCATGGAAACCGTTTACGGCAATTTCTGTTATGGCATCGTGATTGGCGATGAAGGCTGGCACGAACAGGTGATTTATTATCAAGAGAGAGGTGTTCTCTCAGGTCATAGTACGGTAAGCAGTAAACCAGCGGACGTTGTGTTCGTAGATACGGGCAGGTCCTTGACCCAATCTGATATCAACTCCCTGAGTGACGAGGTTGAGGTGAAGATTCAGCCCGGCACCGATCCGCCGCCGGAGATGATCGAAAGAATGTAGGGTTTCCGTCCTGCCATTCTCCGGATGGACATCAGTCATACGGACCCGACACAGGCAACACACTTGATCTCGATTTTGGCACCCCTGGGCAGGGCACTGACTTCCACCACGGCCCTGGCCGGTCGATGCTCGAAGAAATATCCGGCGTAAATTTCGTTAAACTCGGCAAAATCACCCATGTCGGTGACAAAAACATCCACCGCCGTCACACAATTAAGATCACATCCTGAGGCCAGCAAAATCTGCCGAAGATTCTCCAGAGCCTGGCGCACCTGTGGCGCAAAATCGGAACTCACCAGTTCTCCGGTTTGGGGGTGCATTCCCAGCTGCCCACTCACAAAAAGCCAGGAGTCCACGGCTATGCCCTGGGAATACGGACCGATGGCAGACGGCGCTTGATCTGTCTGAATTACCCTGTATTCCATGATCATCTCCTTCTATTACCAGTATACAAAAAAACGGCTTCAAAAAACCTTTTAAAAGATTGGTTTAATACTGTCAAACGCTTTTTATGTTTGTTCTTTTGACTTTTGGGTTTTCATGATGGTATAAACCAAATTATACAAAAGAGACCTCCATGAAATACTGTAACGCATTTTTTATTCCGTTATTTGCTCTGTTTTGCTTTTCATGTGCAGCAGGAAACTCGGCGAAGATAATGCCTGACCACATAACTGCAGGCACCAAAGAACTTGCCAGAGGAATCACCAGGTACAACAAGGGGTGTTACACGGACTCCCTGGAATATTTTTTCAGGGCTCACGAGCTGTTTGTTGCCTCTGATCAATTAAGCGGTGTTGCCATGAGTCTCAACAACATGGGAAATGTTTACAGGGTCACGGGTGATATCGACAGTGCCTTATTTTTTTTTGACGAGTCCCTGGCAATATACTCGGATATGGGCGATCCCCTTGGCCGAGTGCAGGTTCTATGTAACAAGGCGGCCGCACTGATAGACTCAGGCAGGCTCGAAAAAGCGGAGACCGTTCTGGATACGGCTGAAGAAATGGCCGAGGAACACCGGATATCATTTGGCCCGCTTCTTTGCAACCGGGGAATCCTTTTAATCAAAAAAGCCCAATACAAAGGAGCTGAGGAACTGATGCAACAGGTTCTTGCCAATACAGATCCTGAAAACCTTTCAGAATTTGCAACAGTAAATTTTGCTCTCGGGAACCTTATGGTTGAAACTCAGCGCTATGAAAAAGCCATGGACTTCTTTAAAACCGCCCTGAACGCGGATCGATTGTCCGGGTTTAACAAAAGCATTGCCGACGATCTGGCCGCAATGGGATCTGCCTGTTTAAAGCTGGGAAAAGACGAGCTCGCCGTTAATTTTTTTAAACGAAGTGTCAAAATCCATGCGCTCATGGGAAACCATAAAAACGTGCAAAACATAATGGAAAAACTGGAAAAGGTTTCGGAAAAAACCGGGATGGATTTGAGTATTACAAAACTTTTTGTTAACAGATGGCTTGAAGGAAAAACCCTTGGGACCCCTTGTGAATAAAACAACCCGATCCCGCCCGTGTCGGGATCTGCGCGGGATTCGGACAGTTTCTTTTTTCGACAAAATTACGCATCCGGCTTTTTTTTATCTTCCGAGGGATCAATATGGACAATAACTTTGTCCAGATCTTCGACATCATCCATCAGGCATTTTTCAACGGCTTTGGCAACCCGGTGCCCTTGTGCCACAGTCAACAGGGCATCGACAATGATGTGAATTTCTATTTGGTATCGCCCTCCGGATGATCGGACTTTAAGATCATGAGAATCGATCACCCCCTCAACACTCAAAGAGCATTGGTTGATTTTGTGCAAAACTTCCGGGTCGGGGGCCGCATCGCTCAATTCATGTATGGACTTGCCAAGGATCTCCAGTCCGACTTTTATGATGAAAAACGAAACCAACAGGGCGGCGAACGCATCACATATATGCCACTCGGGCTTAATACGTGCACCCGCCACGCCCAACAGAACCGCAAGCGATGACAGGGCATCTGATCGATGATGCCAGGCATTCGCCACGACGAGTTGGCTTTTAATTCGCCGCCCGGCACGTAGTGTATAATGATAAAGCGTTTCTTTTAAAGCAATAGAGATAACTGCCCCGAACACTGCCAATATTGTGGGATGATATTCTTTTTGAAAGTAAATATCCATGGATGACCGGACACCCAGATACACTGCGGTAACAATAAGAACCAGCCCAACTGTGGCAGCAGCCAGTGTTTCGATGCGGCCATGCCCAAAAGGATATCTGTCATCCGGAGGCTTTCGACCGCTTTTTATCCCGAACAAAACAACCACATCCGTGAAAAGGTCGGAAATAGAGTGCACGGCATCCGCTATAAGGGCATGGCTGTTTCCAATTATACCGGTGATAAACTTGAGGCCGATCAGAAAGATATTAACGAATCCCCCGATCAGCGTGATCGATCTTGCATCCCGGGTTGACGCTATTTCAGGCATAGACGACACCTATTAGATCTAACAAAAGAGTAAAAATCCTTGCCCAAATGGTCAGGCTTTGGTTATCCCCAGAGGGGATATGCTATATTGGAAGTTTCAAAAATCACAACTATCAAATTGCAAATATTTTACCCTGTTAAATAATGCTTCGCATTAAATCTACGATTTATTTAACAGGGCAGGCAAATTACAATGACCAAAATTCGAAAATCCAAACAATGCCTCGTCCGAGAAGGTTTTGGTCATTGAATGTTGGAATTTGAGGTTTATTTGGGATTTGGTGCTTGGAATTTGTGATTTTAGACACAAAACCCCAAGGCAGAGCCAAAGAACTCTGACCACGCCCAGAGGACGTAGTTTTCTAAGCCGAAATAAAAATCTTGACAAGTTTCAATTTCAATTTATTCTTATGTTTTCAATTTTTCATTAATCACAGTTGACCCAAAAAAATCAATAAAAATAGAGAGATCGATAGGCTTATACAATAAATGATGTTTTGTATATTGATTTAAAACGATTTTTATTACCGGGAGAGATTTTCATGCCAATGACAACACATTTAAAAATATCGGAAAAATTTGAAATCCAGACATACAAACAACCAAAAGACATCGCAACCTTGCTGAGAACGCACGTGGCTTTTTCCGGTTCACCCCGAAAGAAAGCAAACGACTCCGGAAAAATTATTCTGATCGCCGATCCATTCAGCACCAATACGTTTTATTACGAATTCAATACCGAAGATATTTCTTATGCCGAAGAACTTCCAAATATGACAAGCCCTTCCGGGGACACTATTACCATGGCGAGAATATGGGTGAAAAAAATGAGCATCGGAGTTCGATTCTTTCCCTTTAAAGTGGATGACGTTAAATCCATATAAGGTGTCATTTTAAATAGTTATCCCAATGTTCTATAACTTATTAAATAGTTGCCCGGATGTTCTGTAACTTCTCAATAAATTATGGATTCGAATCATTAAATAACAGCTCCAGCATAATATCAATGGATCGACAGGCAGCACAAAGGATGGTTCCGTCTTTATTAATCAGAACTTTGGTGGGTATGCCTCTTACCCCATACATTGATGCAACCTGAGCATCCTTATCCAGAAGAACTTTATAAGGAAGTTTATGTTCATTTGCATATTCAGACACTTTCTCTTTGCTTTCCTGGATATCGATATTCAGGATTTCAAATCCTTTTTCTCTGTACTTTGCGTATAATTTCTTTAATTCAGGAATTTCTTTACTGCAATAGGGGCACCAGGTTGTACCAAAAACCAAAAGAACCCCTTGACCGGTGTAATAACTTAATTTCACCGTATTGCCGTCAAGGTCTTCAAGAGCAAAATCAAGTGCTTTATTTTCGATGCTCAGCTTTTTGATATCCCATTTTTCCTGCTTGGAAGCATCTTCCGAAGAAAAGCAGGCGAATAAGCCAAATAAACTGAAGACCAAAATGATACCCCACAGCAATCTAACTGTTTCTTTCATATCCACCTCATTTTATCCCCGGAAATTTCCGGCAATAATTAAAAAAACATCTCGGAATTTATACAACTTAATAATGATGCCTTCCTAAAAAGTCACAGAATACCGTTTTCCGTCATTCCGGCGAAAGCCGGAATCCAGCCTTTTAAAGTAGTTGCAGCCCATCTGGACTCCGGTTTCCACCGGAGTGACGACTTTTTACGAAGCCGTCAACAATTCTTCAACCTATGAAATTTTTATACGTTCTGAACCGTGTCCCGTATTCATTCCGGCCGCTCAGTACGAACATCCCGTATCCATATAAAAAACAAAAAGTGTTTTACATGACACCAGTCGGTCTGATATGGTTTTTTGGATGTCAGTCATGCCGATCATTTTTTGATCGTTTCAGCATCGGCGCAACTGCCGGGGAGCAGATGAACCATGGTAACAATCGACAAAAACATCGACGAATCCGAAATTTCCAAATTCGAGACCATGGCCCTCCGCTGGTGGGACCGTGAAGGAGAATTCGCCACCCTGCATGACATCAATGAGACCCGAACCCGATACATCGACGCCCGGGCCGGTCTTGCCGGCAAACAGGTGCTGGACATCGGCTGCGGCGGCGGAATTCTCTCGGAGGCTATGGCAAAAACAGGCGCCCGCGTCACGGGAATCGACGCCGGCAAAGGCCCCCTGGAAATCGCCAGAAGTCACATGGCTCAAAAAGGCCTGGCAATCGATTACCGCCAAGTTACCGCCGAAGTCTTTGCCGTATCCCATTCGCAGTGCTATGACATCGTCACCTGCATGGAACTGCTCGAACACGTCCCCAGACCGTGGTCCATAATCAAAGCCTGCAAAGAGCTGGTCAGACCCGGCGGCCATGTGTTTTTTGCAACCCTTAACCGCAACCCGCTGTCATACCTGCTGGCGATCCTGGCAGCGGAATACCTTCTCGGGCTGGTACCCAGAGGAACGCATCGGTACAGCCGCTTTATCAAACCTTCGGAAATGATTCAATGGGCCGAATCGGTTCAACTGACTTTAAAGAACGTCTCCGGCCTGTTATACATTCCCCTGCTGCGCCGCTGCATTCTCGGCGGACCGGCCTACGTGAACTATATGGCGCATTTTTCCCGGCATTGCAGCCGTCCAACCTGACAGGCGCACATGAAACGATATGATTCTGTTTTTTTGCTAAGCCGATTTTTTATTTTAGATTTTTCCCCGGTTTAAAGGTAACCGTATTTTTACCCTTGATCTTAATTTTTTCACCTGTCTGCGGATTACGTCCCATTCGGGTTTTTCGATATACCTTCTTAAATGTCCCAAAACCTACTAGAGTCACCTTGCTGTTTCTTTTCTTCAGACCCGTTGCAACACCGTCAACAAATGATTCCAATGCCGTTTTGGCCGCAACCTTTGTAATCCCAGCATCTTTAGCCATCTTTTCAACCAATTCAGCTTTTGTCATGTGTTTCCCCCTTTTTTTTGTTTATTGTTCCTTCATGCTTAATTGCCTTTGCTTTTCCTAAAATGCAGGAACAAAATCAGAAAGTCAATATGTAAAAGCCTTTTATTCAAGAATTTATACGGGTAACTTGTTGTCAACTTGCTTCCCTCCATGAATAATCGAGACATCACTGTCGAAGATATCCTTTACTTTTTTTTGTATTTCGGCCATAATATTTAAGTCTCATAGAATACGTATCCTGTTTGAAACGGGTGCATTACCAGTTTGTTAATTGCTATCCAAGACTTTTTGTTTTCAGGTGTCAGGGGAAATGTAGGTTTCAGGTGTCAGTGTTCAGGTTTCAGGTCTGGCGATTCCTGACACCTGACACCTGACAACCGAGATCCGATGGTGAGGTTTTCGTTCAAAAATAAATAAGTTAATGGGTGAAAACCATTTTAACAAATCGGTAATGCTCCCTTTGAAATTATGTTGGCGAACCATCATCTTACAGCAGTTACAAACACATTTTATTTTTGAGGAAAGAACTATGGGTATTAAACTTGTTATTGTCGGCGGAGTTGCCGGAGGCGCCACAGCAGCGGCTCGCGCAAGAAGGGTGAGCGAGGATGCCGAGATCATCATTTTTGAGCGCGGAGAATATATCTCCTTTGCCAACTGCGGACTTCCCTATTATATCGGAAATGTCATCAAACAGCGTAACGACCTTCTTCTGGCCACACCCGAGGAATTTAAACAGCGCTATAACATCGATGTGCGGATCTTCTCCGAAGTAGTGGGGATCAATGCCGGAGAAAAAGCCGTTGAGATAAAAAATACATCCACGGGAAAAACATACTGGGAAGGTTATGACAAGCTGATCTTATCTCCCGGAGCCGAACCCATCAAACCGCCTCTGGAAGGCATTGAACTGGAAAATATTTTTCACCTTCGAAACGTACCGGACTCGGATCGAATCAAAAAAATTGTGGATGAGCGTAATCCCCGATGCGCGGTTGCGGTGGGCGGCGGTTTTATCGGCCTGGAAATGGCGGAAAACCTGACCGAGCGAGGCGTTAAAACCACAATCGTGGAAATGCTCGACCAGGTCATGCCAACCCTGGATTATGAGATGGCGGCCCTGCTTCATGAACATCTTGAAGCCAAAAACGTGGAACTGGAGCTTGAAAACGGCGTAAAATCATTTTCAAAAGCAGGGGACCGGATTTTAGTCTCCACGCAAAAAGGACGGGAAATCGAATGTGACATGGTGCTGCTTTCCGTGGGGATCAGACCCGAAAATAAACTGGCCAAACAGGCCGATCTGAAAATAGGCCCCACGGGCGGCATTGCAGTGGATGACACCATGAGGACTTCGAATCCGGACATCTATGCCGTGGGAGATGCGGTCGAGGTCAGAGATTTCGTCACGGGCTTTCCCACACTCACCGCTCTGGCAGGCCCCGCCAATAAACAGGCGCGGATTGCCGCAGATAATGCGTTGGGCAGAAAATCGATCTTTACCGGGACGCTGGGGAGTTCGGTGGTTAAAGTGTTCGATATGGTCGCGGCATCCACCGGCGCCAATGAAAAATTTTTAAAAAAGCACGGCATTCCCTATCTTGTTTCTTACACCCATTCCGGCTCCCACGCCGGCTATTATCCGGGCGCCACCAGAACCTCCATTAAAATTCTTTTTTCCCCGGGCACCGGTAAAGTACTAGGCGCTCAAATCGTGGGTAAAAAGGGTGTGGACAAGAGAATCGATGTCCTTGCCACTGCCATCCGTGGAGAAATGACCGTCTACGACCTGCAAGAACTGGAACTGGCTTATGCACCGCCGTATTCATCGGCAAAAGATCCTGTGAACATTTCCGGCTTTGTGGCGAGCAATATTCTAAAAGGAGATATGGAAATAGCCCATTGGAGTGAACTCGACGCGCTTCAAAAAAGCGGTGCAATTTTGATCGATCTTCGCACCAAATTGGAGCTCAAACACACGGCAGAGATCCGGGGCGCTTTGCATATTCCCATCGATGACCTGCGAAGCCGACTCTCCGAACTCGATAAGCAAAATACGTACATTCCCTTTTGTGCCGTGGGCTTTCGGGGGTATCTGGGGCACAGAATTCTCGTTCAAAACGGTTTTAGATCCAGAAACCTGAGCGGCGGCTTTATGACATATATCATGGCAAATAAAGAGGAATCGTCCGAAGGCGGATGAGGGACACCATGGCAGTGCTCGAAATTATGAAAGATTTATTCTTTATTGAAAGAGGATATTTAAATTCAAATCATTTTCTATATCGATCTGAAGCGCCGGTCCTCATAGATACCGGCTATATTTCCGACTTCAGCGATACGGAGAGATTTATAAACGAATTGGGTGTTAACATCTCAGATGTTTATCAGATTATTAATACACATTGTCATTGCGATCATATCGGCGGCAACAGAATTATTCAGGAAAAATCCGGCTGTGATATCGCCTTGCATAAGGTTGGAAAACATTTTATGGACACCCGAGATGACTGGTCAACCTGGTGGAAATACTATAATCAAAAAGCCGATTTCTTTACCTGTACCCGGGCATTGGAAGACGGGGAGGTTATACCTGTCGGTCCCCACAAATTTAAGATCCTTCATACCCCGGGACATGCTTCTGACGGAATTGTACTTTACAACAAGAAAGAAAAAGTCCTTATATCTTCGGACACGCTATGGGAAACCGATCTGGCCGTAATGACGATCCGTATCGAAGGAAGCACTGCTTTGTTTCAAATGATGGAATCCCTTGAAAAGCTGGAATCCCTTGACGTAGATTTGGTTTGCCCGGGTCATGGAGCACCCTTTAGAGATAATGAACGCGCCATATCAAAAAGTAAAAAAAGAATTAAAGCCTATATGTTCGATAAAGAGAGAATCGGAGATGATCTGCTTAAAAAAATAATCGTGTATACCCTGTTGATGAAGAGATTCATTAACGCTGAAACATTCTTTGCATATCTAATGAATACCTACTGGTTCAAAGAAACGGTTGATTTATATTTCAGCGGCCAATACCAATTAAAATATAATGAAATTATAAATAATTTCATTCAACGAGATGTCATCAAGAAGGATAATGGAAAATTCTTCACAACGGTAAAACCTTAATAATGATCCTATTTTCAACTATAATGTATTGGCCACTCCCCTCCCAAAAAACAGACAAATAACAATGACCGAAATTCAAAATCCCAAACAAAAAAAACAATCGCTCACGCGGCGCAAGCGCCTACGCTGCGCGTTGAACCAATTTGGAATTTGGTGCTTGGGATTTGTGATTTAAGACACCAAACTCCAAGGCAGAGCCATCTATCTCTGACCTGACCCAGAGGACAGGTTCTCAATGGAAAAATAAAGGGGCCTGGCAGGTAAGCTCGGGTTAAGTTTTGCCGCACATAACATGCCCGTAATGCAGGGTATGCTCGATGAGATACCGCTTGATATGCACAACCGGCATTTTCCCCCGGATAACATACCGATACAGCCCCGCGTTGGTGATATCCCCAATAAACAAGGCTCCGATAAGCCGGGTGCCTTGGGGATTAAAAACCAGCTTGCGGCAGGTCGTTTGCGTGGCATGTCTGTATACTTCGAAATCCTGGTCTTTTGTATGAACCACGCCCATGGAAACAAACGGCTCATCGGCCACCTGGGTTGCGTTCAAAATGCCGAAGGTGCCGGAATAGGCTGTTTTTACGCCCGCCATGTTCCGCCCGGCACACCGCCCCATTTCAACGGCGTTTGTCCAGAGGGCGGTCATGATCCGGTCTCCCAAGACAGAATCAAAGGTTACGGCAACATCACCGGCGGCAAAGGTATCCGGGGCGCTGCAGGCCGTATACCGATCGGCAACAATTCCCCCGTCAATCCGCACATTGCCGCCGTCAAGAAATTCAACATTGGGGCGTACCCCTTTTCCGATGCACACCATCTGGCAGGACATCTCGCCTCCGGGGTCAAGGACAACCCCGGTGACACCGCTAAGGTCTGAAATAATATGGGTCGCAGCGCATCCGGTTTTGATTTTAAGACCCGCTCTGTCCAGGGCCTTACGGATCAGGAACGCATCTTCAGGCTCCATGAGCTGTGAAAGCACCTCAGGTGAATACACAACCATCGTAACCTTTAACCCTCTTTCAAGAAGGGCGAAGGCGGCTTTCAGGTTTAAAAGTCCGCCCCCGAGCATCACCGCATGATCCGACGTTTCCACTCTTCGGGCCATGTTTCTGGCATGGGTCAGTGTTCTTAATGCAAAAACGCCCGTTGCATCCGTGCCTTTGATCTCCGGCGGAATATAGGGCCGGCTCCCCGTGGCAAAAAGTATCTTTTCATAGGCCAGGCTGCCGCTTTCCTGCACGGAAACGGTTTTTTCAGCGGTGTTCACCGATTCCACTCTGGCACCGGTCCTTACGAAAATATTCCGGCCCGTGTAGGGACCGCACCCGGACAAACCCATATCTTCCGCACGCTTTTTTCCAGACACTACAAAGGGAATCAGGGGCCGGAAATAGGGGGGATCCGGTTCCTCCGAAAGCACCGTAACAGAGCTCTGCCGATCATTCAGACGGATGGTATGGGCGGCGGCCATGCCCGCAGCACTTGCCCCTACGATAATGTATTTGCTTTTGTCTTGCCTCACATTATCCCCTTTCCGCCCGAAGCAGCTCCCGGGAGGCATGGTTACGGACCTTGCCCGAAAAGGATTCCACCGTCTCGTAAACCAGCGCCCCGGTGGGGCATGCGCTCACGCATGCGGGAATCTCCCTGTCCGGGCAGCGATCGCAGCGATAGGCTTTGTGTTCTTCCAGGTGGCGGCCGATAACGCCGTATGGACACACCATCACACAAGTCCAGCAGCCAATACACTTGTCCGTGTCTGTAATGACCACCCCGTTCTCATCCCGGCTGATGGCGCCGCTGATGCAAGCATACATACAGGGCGCTTCTTCACAATGCCGGCAGACCAGGGGCACCTTACCATTAGGTTCCACCCACTGGACATATACACGGCTTTTGGGAACCGGTATTTCCGATATGGCGCCGAACAGAGTTTTGCTTCTGGAATGTTCCACCGCACAGGCAATCTTGCAGGACAGGCATCCAACACATCGATCGGTTCTTACAAATATTTCTTTTGGCTTTAACATAGCCTGCTCCTTTTACTTATATTGGTTTTTTTATCAGATTCCCAATGCCCGGCGCTTCTTATCCATGTGCGCAATCATCAGGCCGGCACCTTTGACTGGATCGGGTTCCACGGCAAATGCGGCGCCCACCACCTCATTTGCACCGCAAGTCAGGATCTCGGTCACAACCCTGCTTCCCAGAACCGGCGGTACGGTCCCGAGCACCGTGAAGATCCCCGAAGAGACCACATAAGCGCCGATGCTCACCGCCTTTTCGCTCATCCATTCCGGAGCAGCGCCTGCCACAGGAAGATCACTGATATCAACCCCGAGCGCATTGGCGACCGCGGCACAGACCGTAAGGATACGGCTGATATCGACACAGGAACCCATATGCAGAACCGGTGGAACCCCCAGGGTCCGGCATACGGCCTTGAGCCCGTCACCCGCCTGTTCGGCAGCTTCGGGAAGCATCAGCCCGAACTTGGCACAGGCGATGGCATTGCAGCCGGTTGTGGTCACCAGAACATTGTGTTTGATCAGTTCCCTGACCATGGCCACGTGGCCGTAATCATGCTTGACTTTGGGATTGTTGCATCCCACCACACCGGCGATTCCCCTGATATCTCCGGACTTGATCGCGTTCAGCAGAGGATCCAGGGTCCCCCCCAAAGCCTTGAAGATGGCCTCGGCGCTGAAACCCACCATGCATTCGGTCTTGTCTTCCGGGATAAATACCTTTTCCGGAATGCGAAAGCTGTAGTTTTCCACCGCCGCCCGAACGATCTGCCTGGCAATCTCAAATGCTTTTTCTTCATTGAATTCCACGTGAATGGCACCCGGAAACTTGGCCTTGGGAGACGTGGAGATGAATTTTGTATGAAAGCAATCGCTCAGGGGCCCGAGTGACGGCATGATACACTGAACGTCCACAATCATTGCCTCAACCGCCCCCGTGATCATGGCGAGTTCCTGCTGCAGAAAATTTCCCACAACAGGAATACCGTGTCTCATGATGATCTCGTTGCCGGTACAGCAGATGCCTCCGACATTTATACCCCTGGCGCCGGCCGTTTCCGCCAAAGCCATGAGTTCCGGGTCGTTTGAAGCGGCCACGATCATTTCCGAAAGCACGGGTTCATGACCGTGAACGATGATGTTCACATGGTCTTGCTTTAAAACACCCAGGTTGGACTGGGAGCGCACCGGAGTGGGCGTTCCGAAGAGCACATCCGATAGATCCGTTGCAATGGCGGATCCGCCCCATCCGTCGGCAATGGAGGCCTTGAGTCCCTGAAGAATCAAATTGACCGGGTCGTTGTCCACGCCGATGTGGGTGCGATGCATAATTTCCACGATTTCACGGTCTATACCCCTCGGATCGATTCCCAGTCTTTTCCACAATTCCACACGTTTTTCAGGCGCACGGCGGGTAAACTGCACAAATCCTTCCTGCTTGCCAAATTCTCCGTAAACCGCCCAGGCCAGGTCCAAAGCGATTTGCTCCTTTGAACGACCTTCTGTTTCTATACCGTATTCACCGGCAAGTGCGTTCAGCTTTTCCTCATCTTTGATCTCGTATCCCCCGCCTTTTCCTTCGGCGGTGAGCAGGAGGATGTGGGCAAGGTCACGGCCATGGTCGGAATGGGCGGCGGCCCCGCCGGCAATCATGCGTATCAGGTTTCGCGCAACGATAATATCCGCTGTGGCACCGCAGACCCCTTTCTTGGGGCCATGGTCATCAAAAGGACTGATCCGGCAGGGGCCCATGTTGCAGTTACGGCAGCAGACACCCAACTCGCCGAACCCGCACTTCGGAAGCATCGCCTCATATCTGTCCCAAACCGTCTCCAGGTTTAGCTGCTCCGCTCTTTCCAGCATTTTGTGAACACTGGGATCTATACTTTTTTCCAGAATCTTCTCCGCGCAGGCCATTGTAAGTTACCTCCTGTTTTCTCCGGCCGTTTATGGTCGAATTGAAAGATAATCGGATCCTGTTCACATTAATAAATCACATCCCCGTGTGTCAACGCCATATGCAAAATTTCCAGGGTTTCATCACAATGCCTAATAGATCACCGGATGTAACTCAAGACGGTTGTTTGCTGAGATTGCCATGGCTATTTGTGTCAGGTTTAAGGTTTCAGATGTCAGGGGTCAGGGGTCAGGAAGCATGTTCAGTAGTAATGCGCCAGCCCTGAGTGAACGATTCATCATTTATCCAGTATCTCGACTCAATCAACTTCAGCTCCTATCTTAGGGCAACAGATTAAGTAACTTCTCAAAAAATGCATTCTGTTATTGACCCTTATACCGAGCAATAATAATTAACCGCACTTTTGACACATTCTTAAATTCTTAAAACCTAAAAACTCAGTACGTTGGCTCTTAAAACCTGTTACGTTAAAATAGCTCATAAAACCATTACCATGTTTCTCAAACAAGAGGAAATTTTTAAGTCAGATCTTATTTTTTGACACGTCCCGGAAGCGAAATGGAAAACTCTTCCTTTAGAAATTTATGTCTTTTTCACACCCTTGATGGACTGCGCGGCGGGCTCTCGCATTTTTCCGGAATGAGCCGTGCCGCCATTATCTTTGCGATAGGGCCTGATGATCCGGTTTACGTTTACGATCCGAAACATCTTCTCCATGGACATGAACCCAAGTCCAAAAAGCTCTATCTTAAATCCAACGAGGAACCTGTCAAAATTTCCGGTCAACAACTTGAACCGCCCCTTGATTTGCGCCGGAACAACTTTCTGGACTTTCTGGAATCTCTTTCAAAGGTTGACGGTGCCTTGCATATCGGAGCCGATTTGAAACTTCACGGGTTTGCCTGCCTTCTGGACGGCCGGGCCACTCCCACCGAAGACCGGGCACGGGGCGCGCGCTATAATTCCGCGCTTCGCTTTACCGCTGAACACGATAACCTGATTATCATCGTGGTATCGGCAGACCGGCCCGTTTCCGTGATTCAAGAAGGATTAGAACTCAATGCTCAATGTGAATGGAAACCGGTCTCAAGATGTGCTGCTCCGCCACGGTTATTAGAGGAATAGCTTTCCGGCGCGTAAACCTTTTGCCGCGCCCTGGCCGCAGCTTTCAGAACATCCACTTTAACGTCCACATAATCATAAACCCTGGCTTTTTTCTTGCCCGGTGAGGGCCGGAGCACCCGACCCATGTATTGAAGCACCCTGCCGCTGAATTTTATGGGCGTTGTCAGAAACAACGGAGACAAATCCCTGCGATCAAACCCTTCTCCTATAAGCTGCCCCGTGGCCAGCAACACCCTGACATTTCCCTGATTCATGCGATCCAGGACCTCCCGCCGCCGGCTGCCGGTAACATCACCGGTCAAAACTTCGCAGCAGATGTTATATCCGTATTGCAAAATCGCCTTCAGGGTGTCACAGTGTTTTTTTCTGTCGGATAGAACCAGACAGACCCCGTCATTTTTATATACCTCCTGCGCAACATCCGATGCGATCAGGCGGTTTCTTCCATCGTCCGACGTGAGTTCGGATATCATTTTGCTGTATTCGTTCACCGGATCGTAATAGGGCTTAAAATCGGTCTCCCTGATAATAATTTCAGCAGGCAGCACATCACCGCTCTCAACCAAACGGCTTTGATCGATTTTTTGATGCACATCTCCCAGGTACCAGAATATCAATTTTGACAGCCGGTCCCGGCGCCATGGGGTTGCCGACAGTCCGAGCATATATTTGGAATCAAAATCGCTCACCGCCTGGGTAAAGGTGCGGCTGGGACATCGATGGCATTCATCCACCAGCAGAAACCCCACATATTGGGATACGTCATCAGCACATTTATACAAAGATTGAACCAGGGCCACCGTAATTTTTTCGCCCACCTTTTTTTTCCCGCTGGCGATAACCCCCACGTCCTCTTCGGCTATCCCGAGAAACTCCCCTGCCCTTTCCATCCATTGATATGTCAGATCTTTGGTATGCACCACAATCAGGGCCGGTTGCCGGCGCCGGGCAACCATATACAGCGCCATCACCGTTTTTCCGCTGCCCGTGGGCGCGTCCAATGTGCCGAAATCTCTTGACAGCATGACCGTAACCGCTTTGTTCTGGAAAGGCTTGAGATGCCCGGTGAAATTGAAATCCACCGGTGGCAACACCCGTCTGTGATCATCAATCTCAACCGGTACCTTCCGACGCCTGCAGAGCAACACCAACTGCCGCATATACCCCCTGGGGATCCACAGGCCGCCGCTCCGGGTTTTATCATAAAATCTAAGCAGTTTCGGGGTGCCCCGGTTCCATCGGCCCATTCTCTCATTTTCCAGCCACTTGGGATTGGGAAATGTCAGGGTTTCCATGAGCTTGGCCCGGATTTCCGAAGGAATATCGGAAAGCCTGATATTGTTCGTCAGGATGATTTTCATATTATTTCTTTTGAATGTTTTTTAAAAACCATTAGTAAACCATATATCACATTTCTCGATATCCACACAATCTTTCCGATTAATTCATTACGATAAAAGATAGTTGATCACCTTTTAAAATTTGAAACGCTCGTTTTAGGTTTAAGTAATTGACAACCTATTAATAATATGCGAAATTATTTCAAATTTATTTGTGAAACACCTTTCCTGTTGTTTTTAATCCACCTGCAGAATTGTTCGGCTTTTAAATACAGATGAACTCGTAAAAAGTCCGATTTAGATACCAAAAAAAGGTTCGGATATGGCTAAAAAAAAGACCACGACAAACTCACTGAGTATTGACAAGAGTTTGGTGGCAATGTTTCTCAAGATGTCTCCCGAGGAACGCTTACAGGCCAATGATAACGCGGCACGAACTATTCAGGAGTTAAGAGATGCCTACAAGCAGCAAAGAAATGACCGGTCCGGACCTAAGCGCAATACTTGAGGAACTGAAATTATTATTCTCAGAAGTCGCGAATTATGCGAATTGTGTGTCGGTTTTGATTTGGGCAACAGCCCGTGAAGACTTGACCCTTTTGTTTTCTATTCGTTACAAATAAGGAGATTACTATGTATGCATTAGCCATAACGGAAGTCCACGTAAGGGAGGGAATACTGAACTACTTTTAAGGATTGAAAGGGCAGGTTATGTAGCTTATGCTAACAATAACGCTTTTTCTGGAAAAATAGGGGCAGCGGTAGTGGCAGTTAGACGCGGAGGAGCCACACATGCCTATGACACGATTAACCACATGTTCCAAATGTCAAGGATGGTCATTACCTGCTCAACTTATTGGAATATGGGTTTTGGTCTGGATGAAGGGGACTTCCACCCCATAAGTTCACGCCCATGCCGGGCGTACCCAAGCGCTCCACACGGACTCGCTGAAGCTCGCCGGTGAGCGTACCGATCGCTTTCAAAAACAGGTTAGTTCTTGCTTTTTTATCTTATTTGCCATAAGATCTTACCAGTAAGTCAAAATAAACGGGGAGAGGTAAACTATGACAAATGTTTCAACTACTAAAATGTCGTCCAAGGGACAGGTTGTGATACCTGAAATAATAAGAAAAAAACTAAATCTAAAAGCCGGATCTCAATTTGTTGTGGTGGGGAATAAAGACGTCGTTATATTAAAAAACATCTCGCCACCAAATCTTAACGATTTTGATGACTTAATTGCTGAAGCTCGGCGGAAGGGGGAAAAAGCCGGGTTAAAAAAGACTGATATTCAAAACGCGATATCAGGTGTCCGTGGCAAATAGAAATGAAAATAGTCCTTGATACAAATGTGTTTATTTCTGGTATTTTTTTTCAGAGGGCCACCTTCTCAAATTTTACGGGCATGGAAAAACAAAAAGCTGCAAATAATTCTATCCCAGGAAATTCTCACTGAATATCAGCGTGTTGCCGAGTCTTTAACCCTTAAATATCCCTCAATTAATATTCTACCAATTATTGATTTGGTTACGGTGCATGGGGAGTTTGTTGACACTCAAAATGTCGATATAACTGTGTGCGAGGATCCAGATGATAACAAATACATTGAATGTGCAATAGTCAGCGGTACGAATATTATCGTAAGCGGCGATAAGCATCTATTAAAACTAAAAGGATTTAAAGGCATTAATGTGCATAACCCCCGTAAGTTTGTTGAAATATATTTGCATTAATCATCTAAAGCGAATCGGGTAAGACGGAGTCTTTCTCTCCCCCTCCCCATACCGCCCGGCACTCGGGTCCCCTCAAAAGGCGGGCAAGCGCATCGGGCGGTTCACTTAAATTACCCGACCGTAATCGGGTAATGAATCCGCCTGAAACCGATAAATGTTCACCCACAGTTCTTGGCTCCGGGGTCGCCCATTAAAGAGCCAAGATAAAATACCGGAAACATTAATAAAATAATAAAATTGAAGGTAATTTTTGGAGCTTAAGACAACGATTTTAATGGTAAAAAGGCGGGTTTAAGGTCGATCCTCCAGCATGGTCTACTTATGGCAAGGGCAAACCGATACTACATACCGGGTCTGAGAAATAATGCAGAAATAACAATAAAAGGGAAATAATTCTCGCTACTCACTAATTGAGTGGCTCAAAAGAATGGTTTGCGCTTGACAAAAATCCCACTAGGATGCATAATGGTTTCATATTGAAACCACTTGGAGGTGTTTATATGGCAACGATAACAGTAAAGAATATACCGGATGAGCTTTATAACCGGCTCAAGTCAGTCGCAGAAATAAATCGGCGCTCCATCAATAGCGAGATTATCATGTGCATTGAAAATACTGTTATGAGTCGCCGAATAAATCTCGATGAGGTGCTTGAGAATGCTCGTCAGTTCCGTCAATTGACAGCCGGGCATCTGATCAGTGATGAGGAATTCAATAAGGCAAAAACAGAAGGTAGGCTATGATTGTGGTTGATACAAATGTTATTGGCTATCTCTTCCTGTCAAGCGAGCAATCTATTTTAGCCGAACGAGCTCTAAAAAAGGACAACGAGTGGGCAGCACCAATTTTATGGCGTAGCGAATTTCGCAATGTCCTAACTCTTTATATGCGAAAAGATATCATCAAGTTGGAGCAAGCTCAGCAGATAATGAACCGTGCGTTGGAATTGCTAAGGGGTCGAGAATATGAGGTTCCATCATATGAAGTTTTGCGGCTTACCTCAACAAGCAATTGTTCTGCCTATGATTGTGAATTTATCGCCACGGCAAATGACCTGAAAGTCCCTTTAGTAACTGTTGATAAGCAGCTGCTGCGTGAGTTTTCTTTAGTGGCAATATCATTAAATTCGTACAGCGAATAATTATAAGGCATTACGCCCATGCCGGGCGTACACCCGTCACTGCACTTAACGCAAAACGCTTGAGCGTTTACGCCAAGTGAGTTCTTAGTTAGGGATCAGGGATAGCCCATTATGAATTTGAAGGTGCGCCAAGCATTTGAATCAGATAGACAGGCAATCTCGCATGTTGTCATTGCCTCATTCGGGAATGTGCAAGGACAGGAAATTGCGGAGCTTATTATCGATTTATTGGAAGATCCGACTGCGCAGCCATTGTTATCGCTTGTTGCAGCTATCAATGATAATGTTGTTGGGCACATTCTATTCACGAACACACGAATCAGGCATTCTCAAAAGATGGTCTTTTCAGCGATCCTGGCACCTTTATCTGTACACCCGAAATATCAAAATCAGGGAATCGGAGGCCGACTTATCAAAGAAGGACTAAGGCAGTTGAAGGCAGCGGGCGTTGAACTTGTATTTGTACTCGGCCATCCTGACTATTACCCTAAATATGGCTTTTCCACTGCTGGAATAATGGGATTCGACGCACCGTATACTATTCCTCCTAAAAATTTTGATGCATGGATGGTTCAGGAACTCCAGCCGGGGATTATAGGGCACGTTAAGGGGCAAGTGTTTTGCGCTGAGGCGCTCAATGATCCAAAGCACTGGCGAGAGTGAGCATAGAATAACATTCCCAGGCGGAAAAAGTTCACAACAATGGCATGACCTGATTGGGATTTCGCTGCGCTCAATTCCAGAAGGTTATGCCCTTAAAAAAATAATTGTTCGAATGGAATAATAATGAAAAAATTTAATTCGAACAACGGGCTGGACAGGAAAAGCTGTTGGGGTCAGATCCTCATTCTTGACAAACAGTCTGGTAAAAGGCTATAAGATTCTTTATAACCTTAGCCGAATATAGAAATGATGATGTATACATCATTGGACGTGAAGCATAATAAGAACTCAAATATAGGGCTTAACGCCAACCTACAAGGAGTAGAAGGCCAACACATTCAACCGGACGTGGAACGGCTCCATTCGTCTTTTCCTCGAACTGCATCCCGCCGCGCCGGCTAATTCCGTCAGGCAAAGGTGAAAAAATAGTGAAAAAAATTTTCTGGGTACTTGCATCACTATATCTTAGCGGATGTTTGGGAATGCCAAAATCTGTTACCCCGGTCAAAGAATTTGAACTCGATAAATATCTTGGCAAATGGTACGAAATTGCACGGTTGAATCATTCTTTTGAAAGAGGATTGGAACGGGTAAGTGCCGAATATACCTTACGGGAAGACGGAGGTGTCCAAGTTAAAAACCGTGGGTATTCCAAGAAGAAAGATAAATGGAGTGAAGTAGAAGGAAAGGCATTCTTCGTCGGAAAATCAAGTGAAGGGTACTTGAAAGTTTCTTTCTTCGGCCCATTTTACGGCTCCTGTGTCGTGTTCGAATTGGATAAAGATAACTATCAATATGCGTTCGTCTCCGGTCCGAATACATCTTATCTCTGGTTGTTGTCTCGAACACCAACTGTAGATGAAAAATTATTATCTCAGTTTTAACAAGGCCGAAAAATTGGGTTTCGAGACCGAAAGGCTAATTTATGTGAATCAGAAATAGGGCAGTAAAAGCCTGCCCGTCACTGGTGCGGATATGAAAAGCCGCGCCCCATAGTTCATCCTTCGGCGAAATGAAAAAAGAATAAGCCACAAAGTTAGCTTCCATGGCACAAAACGGATATGCCAGGGTTATGAGACCTGCTCATTCAATGTATGATCGTGATACGATATTTGCCATGGCTCTTGGCAGCATTGAAGCAGATCTCAGTGTGGTGGGCTTACTAGCGGCAAGAGCTATGGAAAAAGCGGTGATATCCGGGGTTGAGAATGCCAAATCACTCTGCGGACTAAAGTGCTGCAAAGACCTGAAATCGAAAACCAGTTAACAATGGGTTGGCGTTGACTTTGAAAAGGAGAGACCATCATACGGCACGAATATATAGAAAGGAGGCCAACCATGAGAACAACACTTGATTTACCCGAAGATTTAATTGATGAGGCGATGAAAGCGACCCAAATTAAAACAAAAACCAAAGTTATTATAACCGCCTTGGAAGATTTAATAAGGAAATCAAAGATTTCCGGATTGAAAGAATATAAGGGCAAGGTAGATTTGGATATCAATATGAACGCCGTTAGAGGGCGTCAATGCCGGTATTAGTCGATACATCCATATGGATAGATTATTTCAGAACTGGAAATAATTCTGAAAAACTTGATTTCCTTATTGATGAAAACCTCATTGTTATTAATGATCTTATTCTATCAGAATTGGTCCCATATTTAAGGCTTCCCAACCAGCGAAAGCTTTTTAAACTATTACATAATAATTAACAAGTTGGAACTATCCATAAATTGGGATCAGATTATTGAATTCCAATCCAAATGTTTGAAAAACGGTTTAAATGGAATTGGCATTCCTGATCTAATCGTTGCCCAAAACGCGAAACAAAATCACTGTGAAATTTATTCGCTTGATGGCCATTTTAAACTCATGAAAGACATCCTTAGACTCCAACTGACGGGTTAAAATGATCTGTACCGAACCACCCGCGGGTGAGGGACTGGGTATATCCTGCGGATTTTTAATGTTGAAGATTCTGAACAAAAGCTGGTCGAGTCTACTGGAAAATTATATTTTACAGGACAGATAATATGCTAACCTATACCGGTATCAATCATTTGGCAATGGTCACCGGAAACATGGACGAAACCATCAGATTCTGGAGAGATTTGCTCGGTATGCGTCTTGTGGCCGGTCTGGGAGACAGCAAATACAGACATTATTTTTTCGAAATTTCCGAATACGACATGATTGCTTTTTTCGAGTGGCAGGAGGTGGAAAAAATTCCGGAAAAGGATCACGGAGTTCCCGTTAAGGGACCTTTCGCTTTTGACCACATTTCCTTCGGAGTGGAAAGTGATGACGACCTCTGGAAACTCAAGGACAAGCTGGAAGCATCCGAAATCTGGGTATCTGAAGTCATCGACCACGGATTCATTCATTCTATTTATACTTTTGATCCCAATAACATTCCCATCGAGTTCAGCGCACCGGTACCGGGTGTGGACATTAGGAAACATCCTAAAATGAAGGACAGAAATCCTTGTATCACTGCCAGAGAAGGACCTGAACCTCAAGGCGCCCAATGGCCTGAACCTCAGCAGATAACACCTGACGAGGATCGCATGGTCTATCCCGGAGAGGGGATGGTATTTGTTCAAGAATAAAAATGACGGTTCATCATATCCATCAGCCCATAAAACCAGACAATGGAAAACATAATGCGAGCCTTCTGCATAATAAATATAAAATAAAACACAGCACGATTCAGTTCGAAAGCAAAGCCTGTGCAAATCCTCTCTTTCAGGATCATGTCCACAGCTAATCCGGATATTTCATGAAATATCCGGGTTAATGGAAAATTATTTTTAATTTTTTGAAAACAAAGGAAATGACATGCAACAGAGAACAAGAATTGGTATCATTATTTGCGACCGTTACCGCAGCTGTGCCGGTGGAAAGTGTTTCAGATCATTACGAAACAGGGAAGGAGCATTTGCCCGTTACCGAAATATTGAAGTTGACCTCGTGGGGTATACCACCTGCGATGGGTGTCCGGGTGGAAACATTGAATATACCGGAGCGGAAATGAAGAAAAACGGCGCAGAAATTATACATCTTGCCACCGGGTTAATCGTTGGGTATCCTCCATGTCCTCATCTTGTATATTTTCATGATTTTATCCGGATACAATACGGCCTGGAAGTGGTTTACGGCACTCACCCCATACCTCAAAAATATATTCATATGCATGAGCAACTGGGAACATGGGATGATCCCGAGTGGCAAGAAATTATTCAACCCGCATTGACGGATGAAAAAACCCGTTTGGCTTATGACTGAAACGAAAATTGAACAGGAAAACAATGATTACATTATTAGATTACGGCGCCGGCAATGTCAGAAGTGTCATAAATGCAATAGAAAGTCTGGGGCAAAAAGTTAAAATTGTTTCCGGCATTGATGATTTGCTGTCTGCCGAAAAGCTTGTTTTCCCCGGGGTAGGCAATTTCGGGAGTATGATGCGGATTCTGAAGGATAAGAATTATGTCCATGCGTTAAAAGACTATCTGCTCTCAAACCGACCCTTTCTCGGCATCTGTTTGGGATTGCATGCGCTGTTTGAAAAAAGCGAGGAAGCACCCGATAGTAAAGGACTGGGTTTATTATCAGGGTGCGTAAAAAGGTTCGATATTCATCTTTCCGTCCCCCATATCGGATGGAACGGCATCAATATAAAAAAATCATCCCGGATATTCAACGGGTTGCGCAGTGATGATAAATTTTACTTTGTACATTCATTTCACGTGGTACCGGATGACGATTCCGTTGTTCTGACAACAACCCATTATGGGATTGAGTTTGTCAGCGGTATTCAAAAAGGAAATATCACGGCCACACAATTTCATCCTGAAAAAAGCGGAACCGCGGGAATAAACGTTCTGAAGAATTTTCTTGATCCCGGCAGTGAACAAAAGGCAATCACACATGTTTTAAAAAAAACCAGGCTGTCCAAAAGAATCGTTGCATGCCTGGATGTCAGATCGAACGATCATGGAAACCTGGTGGTTACAAAGGGTGACCAATATGATGTCAGAGAAAACGGGAATGTGAGAAATCTCGGCAACCCTGTTGAACTTGCAAGGACATATTATGAACAAGGTGCTGATGAGATTACCTTTCTTAACATTACAGGGTTCAGAGATTTTCCACTGGAAGATATCCCCATGATGGACGTATTAAAACAAACGTCCAAAAATGTTTTTGTTCCGTTAACCATCGGAGGCGGCATTAGAGATTATACGGATCAGCACGGCAGGAAATATACCGCATTGGAAGTCGCAACCGAATATTTCAGATCGGGCGCTGATAAAATTTCCATAGGAAGCGATGCGGTCTTAATCGCGGAAGCGTATTTAATAACAGGCAAAAAAACCGGTAACAGCTCCATTGAACAAATATCCAAAGTTTACGGCGCACAAGCCGTTGTCGTATCCATCGATCCAAGGAGAGTTTATGTGTCATCACCGGACCGGACACCTCACCAGGTAATAAAAACACAACAAACAGGCCCCTCAGGAGAGAAGTATTGCTGGTATCAATGTACCATCAACGGGGGAAGAGAGGGCAGAGACCTGGATGCGATAACACTTGCGCAAGTTTGCGAAAAATTAGGTGCCGGGGAAATATTGTTAAATTGCATAGATAAGGACGGAACGGATTCCGGTTATGATATCGAGTTAATAAATGCCGTTAAAAATGCCGTAACCATTCCGGTAATCGCATCAAGTGGTGCAGGCTGCGTTGAACATTTCTACGAAGTATTTACAAAAACACAAGCAGAATCCGCGCTGGCCGCCGGTATATTTCATAGAAAAGAAGTATCTATCTCCAAGGTAAAAAATTATCTGAGCGATAAGGTGGAAACTCGATTGCTGAAGAAAGATGTGAGCTTGGAATAAGACAAAATTTATTGCATTATATAAAATCAGATGTAATAAATTAAGATGAGTTTTTCATTACAATCACCTGACTCTTAATCAAATAAGGAAAAAAATATGGCCATAATAACGATCAGCAGGGATTCTGCTTTCAATTTGTGGCGAGGGCTTTAACGATCCGGTTTTGTTTGACCTGACATTGAATTTGAGCCGGATCCCAATTGAAAAAGCGATTGATATTATCAAATGGGTAGCGAATGTGAAGGATTCGTAAAAAGTCCGCTTTAGACGGTTTCGTAAAAAGTTCAAATTCAAGGCGTGCAAGTTTTGTAATAATTAGGAGTACTTATTGTACGTTGAATGATTGTGAAATGCAGCACAACGCAGAAGTTGGACTTTTTACGAAACCGTCATTATTTAACAGGGGTAATAATTTGTTACTTCTGAGACTCTAAAATAAAACGCCATGCACAAAACCATTCTTCGGGATGGTCATCCGGCGGACAGCCGATGCACTCGGTTCGGATTCTCGAATCAATAGCTTCGGCAAAATAGGTATACTCCACCAGTCCACCGGATTTGCACGGATAATCGTCAAGCCCTTTGCGTTTTCTTGCGGATTGAACCCTGCAGTCGTTCATTTGAAATACAAAACTGTCAGACCTTTCATCAATAATGGATTGCGTGTTGATACAGGCATAGACGCGGAAATTAAGTGCCTTTTTCAACCCCTCCAGACCGGGTTCTTCAGAAAGATTCAAAAAATTCTTAATGGCCCGGGCTTCAAATGGCGAGAACTGGGCCCAGCAGGAATCATTACATCGCTTGGCATCATTCATGCCGTGTGTAAATTCCACGGCTTGAAACCATACCCCGTCGTTGGCCAGCCAATTCACGGCCACACGATTCATAAGTTCCGTCAGCGATTCTTTTGACCGGTTCAATAGTGCCGACGGGATGCCGTCTTTCATGTCGAACCCGAGGGCCTGTGACAGCCGTTTCATTTGAATGCCATAACTTCTTTCCGATGCTTTCTTAAGAATATCCAGAGCTTTTTCCATACCCATCTGGTGCCTGACCTCATTAAACCACAGGGCGTAATGAATAATGATGCGATGGAACATGTCCAGAACCAGCCGGGCAGTATATTCATGATCCAGGTCTTCTATCTTCTCTGCTTTGTTTAAGTCCAAAATTTCTCCTTTAGAATATTATATCCCCTTCCAAACGGGTTTCCTCTTTTCCAAAAAAGCCGCTACCCCTTCCCGGGCATCTTCAGTAGCGCAAAGTCCGGCAAACAACTCTCCCAGATAATCAATGGATTGATGGTATGGAAGTTCTGACATGCCGTATATGCCTGTCTTTCCGATCTGGAGCGCCAGGGGGCTTTTCTTTGCCAGCTTGGCGGCAAGTTCCATTGTGGACGCTTCGAGTTCTTCCGGCGGCACTACCTTGTTAATGAGGCCAAGCTTTTCAGCTTCCGCAGCGGAAATGATATCACCGGCCAGTACCATCTCAAGGGTTTTTTTACGTCCCAGGGAACGTACCATTGGAATCGCCGGACCCAGACAGATTAACCCGACGTTTATGGCGGTGGTTCCGAACTTTGCATCTTGGGCGGCCACCGCTAAATCACAGGCAAACACCAGTCCTGCACCGTTCGCAAGAGCATAGCCCTTGACCGAGGCGATGACAGGTTTTTTCATCCGGGCGATGGTGTGGTTGTGCTCGTCCATCAATTTAATAAATTCCCGGTAGTCCTCATGACTTTTGTCTTTGAACTCGGAAAGTGAGATGCCCGTTGAAAAATGTTTCCCCGATGCCCGGATGACGATGACACGAATTCCGTCATCCTGATCCATTTCCCGAAGTGCGTCATTCAATTTTCTGGCAAAGGGAACATTAAACGTGTTCATTTCTTCGGGTCGATTCAGCGTAATCAAACCTATCATATCCTGCTTATCTGTTAAAATCGGTTCATTCTCCATGATATACCCTCCTTTTGAATTTTATTTTATTATCCGGATAAGTACGCTTTTTATTGTATTCAATTTTTTGCCAAAAAAAGCAACTTTTTTTCAAAATATCGGATAACTTCCAATTGAGCGTTTTCACTCAAACGGGCTTCAAATAAAGCCCTCATCCTGCATGCCTTAGTACATGTATTCGTAAATACGGTCACGTAATTATACCTTGGTTTATTCATTCTATTTATGCAAAAGTTTAAAGTGCCTAAAGTGAACTAAAGTGCCT
>CAYPIW010000116.1:0-33693 GCA_964410925.1 uncultured Desulfobacteraceae bacterium | reverse complement strand
GGTGCAAACGGATCGAGTTTTCCTTCGGGATTGTACAAATCGTTTATTTTCGGTGGTTCGATTTTTTCAGTTGTTGCAGATACTGAAGCAACCCGTTTTTCTTTTTCTATATCGACCTTTCCCGTTGAAACGTCAGGCGCAACTTTGGGTATGGGCCCGGCAGGTTCTTGTATGGGTCCAAATTCTGGGATCTCGGTCTCTTTGGGGTGTTGAGATTTTGAAGCCTCATTTTTGCCAACAATGATTTTTTGGGTAATTTTTTTGGATTTTGGGGGCGGTTCGGCTTTTTGATCACAACCTATCAGCAAGAAAAATAGACAGATAGGCAAGATGAAACTGCGCAGTATGGCAATTATTTTATCCATGATTTATGGCGGTTTTTTTATTTTCCTTTTTTCGAGGCCTGTTTGGATGTCGTTTCCACAAACCTGTACGTTACGGCAATACATGATGTTCTAAGGTCACCGCTATCCTTTTCCGATATCATTTTAATATCGTCTATATTGACAATCCGATGGAGTCGTGCGACCTTGTCGAAAAAAAGGGCGGTTTTATGATAGTTCCCCGTAACTATAATGGATACAGGAATTTCAGCATAAAATTCTTTGGTTTGTTCTCCTCTGGGTTCAAATAGCAAAAATTCCAGGCCGGCATCCCGACCGGATTGGGAAATGCTTGACAGGAGAGAAGGAATTTCTTTTTTTTCGGGAAGTTTTTTCACGGCCGTTTTAAATTCCGTTTCTGCCTTTGCCAGCTTATCCTGAAAATGTTTAAGCTGTCTCGCCTTTGCTTTTGCGCTGGCAACTCTTGTTTCCAAAGTTTCCTGTTCTGTTTTTAATTGGGAAATTTTATTCACTTTAGGCTGATAAGAAAAATAAAAAAAAGGTCCAAAAAGCACTAAAAAAATCCCAAGACATATCAAAACTCTGTAAAGTTTTGAAAGTTTTCCGATTTTGTCGATTTTTTCTAAGAAAAACTCTGTGAATTTGGAAATTTCAATCTTTTTCATTTATTTTGCTCTATCCGGAGCAATTTTTAATTTTTTGTTTCCGATGGATTCAAAAAGACTTTATTACAATCAATATCGAAGCTCTTTAGATTTAATTTGTTTGTCTTTCGTTGTTTAAGGGTGTTCAGATTTACATTTTTATAAAGTTCTGAACTTTCTAAACGGGTCATAAAATCGGCTACCGTTTTATTATCCATGGCAATTCCCCTGATGCTGATCTTGTTTGCTTTTGCCTCAAAACTGGTGAACCATAATCGCTTTGCCAGCGTGCTGTCTTTGTCTGACACCGAATCTGACCCGGAGGAACTTAACGTGTGCTCAGCAACCAGTTTTGTCATGCTGTCCAGCAGCCAAACGGCATCATTACGTGTTGTCTCAAGATTCTTGATAATTTTTGTCTTGTTTTCCAGATTGTTAAAGGCATTTTTTATTCTATCGACTTCTTTTGCCTGGTTTTCAAATTTGGCCAACATTGTTTTGTTTTCCGCTATCTTTGCAGTTAAAACATCAATTCTTTTTTGCAACCTCATATTATAGAAAAGCAAAGTGGCAACAACAACCAATAAAGAGAGGAAAAATATACCGATTTGTTTGCGAATGTTCTCTTTTTTACGTGCTGCCCGATAAGGCAGCAGATTGATTCGTATCATTTGTCACCAATTTTTCTTATCGCGAGCCCCATACATATTGCAGCCTGGGGAGCTATCTGCTTAAGATAAGAAGAAGCAAAACGGTTACTGTCGATGGAAAAATATCGAAAAGGATTTATAATTTCGACGTCGATTGATGTTGCCATGGCCAGAAGTTGGCGAAACTCCTTAATGTTGGCGCCACCCCCGCTAAGAATAATCTTTGTTATTTGATTTTCAGGAAATGTAGAGTAAAAGAAATCAAGCGCGCGTTTTATTTCAGTGCACCAGTCGGTTACCGTTGATGAAATGATGATGCTCAGATCTTCAGAGGAAATAATCTCTGATTGTCCGCTGTGTTTAATTTCTTCGGCTTCCGCTAAAGAACACTCCACTAGAGAAGCAATTTTTTTGTTTATTTGTCCGCATCCAAGCGAAACATCGCGCATGAATACAGAAGAATTATCTTTCAGGATATTCAATGATGTCTTACTGGCTCCAATATCAATAAGGGCAATATTTTCATCTCCCGGATCATAAGTAAATTCAAAGATATTTTGGAGAGCAAACGCATCAACATCTATTACGCACAGGTTTAGCCCGGTCATCTGGACCAGGTTGATATATTCGTTAATCATTTCCTTTTTGGCTGCAACCAGAAGAACACTCATAATATTTGGGTTATGTTCGCTTTCCCCTATTATTTGAAAATCCAGATTAACATCGCTAATATCAAACGGAATATACTGTTCCGCTTCAAAATGGATCGTTTCCTGCAACTCATCTTCCGTCATGTTCTGAACATTGATCTTTTTGACAATTACCGAATATCCACCGATGGAGATGGCAACATTCTTTTCTTTCAGTTTTGCTTTATGGTAAAGTTCGCGGATAGATTTAGACACAGTTTCAGGATCTTTAATCGTACCTTCTTCTATCAATCCCGGTTCAATATTAATCGTGTGAAACCCTTTAAAGATCTGAGTTGTTTTTTTATCAACCACTTCAGCAATCTTTATAGTTCTGGAACCGATATCAAGGCCGATAAGATGAGTTTTTTTTCCAAAAATCATGATATGCTATTCATCGCCGAATATTGTGTTTTTGTCAGAAAGGTCGAAACCAAGGGCCAGAATAATTTTTCGTTGAGTTTCCAGGCGGCACGGCATGTCTTTTTCTATGCGTGCAATCGTTATAGGAGATACGTTTGCCTTTCTGGCAAGTTCGCTCTTACTCATCAGTAAAGACTCTCTGATTTTTTTTACAGAGTTCCCTTTCATTCAATAGCCTTTATACAAAATAAAGCATGATAAGCAAATTTATACTGTCGACAGCAGGTAAAATAAAATTTAATAATGAATCTGAATTTTGAGTAATGTTATCTTAAATTATAGTTTAGTTCAAGTACTTTTATGTATAATTATAGATAAACTTAAATTAATTTGTTTATTTTGTGGTTTGCTTGATAAAGTTGCTAAATATAGTATGGTATGAAAAGCTCAAAATATATGCAATATAACAATGCTATTAAAACACCTGTTCAGGTCCGGTATGCTTGATGGGTACTTTGTTATTGTATCAATGGAAATAAGCATTACATTGACTTTAATGATGATGTTCCATATATGATGGTCTCGTAAAAAGTCCAACTTCTGCGTTGTGCTGCATTTCGCAATCATTCAACGTACGATAAGTACGCCTCATGGTTACAAAATTTGCACGCCTTGAATTTGAACTTTTTACAAAACCTTCTAAATCGAATTTTTTACGAGGTCATCAAATTTTAAAATGTGATGAATTCAAGTGGTTATGAATTTATCAAACATATGAGTTCCGAAAAATTACTCTTATCTATGAATATCCATTCATCAGAAGAAAAAGTCAAACCGTTTAGACTGGTCAAATACTTTACCTTTACAAGCCTTACGGTAATATTTATTGGAACATTGCTCCTCTCTTTACTCAACACTCACCTGGCAAGGACCATGGAGCAGGAAAAAAGTGAAGAGTACGCTCAGCTTCTGATAGAAAATTTGAACCATCAGGTCTTTTTACAGTTCATCATTCCTGTTGCAATGAAGTTTGGCAAGATTCAGCTCAGTAACAAAGAACAGTTTGAACGTATGGACAAGGTGGTCAGAAGCACCCTTCACAGCTTCAAGGTCGATATGGTCAATATCTATGATGTGAATAATACAATTTCGTACAGTTTCGACCTGTCGCTGATCGGCAAGGAAGATGCCGGAGGTCAAAGCTATCAGGATGCACTTTCAGGCAAGTCGACTTCAAAACTTTTTCAAAGGGGCAATTGGTTCGAGATATTATTAGGATTTCCGCAATACAGCAAATTAATTACTTTTGCACCCCTGCGCGCAGAGCAGCCGCTTTCCCGCATCTCCGGTCCGGTGCTCGGTGTTGTTGAAATCGTACAGGACTTAACAGATGAGTATAAAGTGATCTTCAGTTTTCAGATAAGAATTATTACTGCCTGTACCGTGGTTATGGGCACCCTTTTTTTAGTGCTTTTGTTTGTGGTCAAGAGAGGCGAGGCTATAATTGAAAAGCGCGCTTTGGAAAAAATACGGCTGAAAGAACAGTTAAGTCGCTCAGAACACTTGTCTTCTTTAGGTGAAATGGTTGCGGGAATTTCTCATGAAATTCGTAATCCGCTGGGTATTATAATGAGTTCCTCCGAACTTTTAAAGAAAAAGATGGCCGACCACGATCCTTCAACTCCCATTCCAAACATAATCATTGAAGAATCTTCCCGATTAAATAATATCATAACAGACTTTTTGAATTTCGCGAAACCCAGAAGCCCACACTTGGTACCGTGTAAACTTGAAGATATTATACAAAAAAACATAACCTTTCTTGAATTACAGATTAAAGAACAAGGATATACGGTTAATAAACATTGTGATGATAACCTTCCGGAAATAACCGCCGATCCTGATATGTTGTATCAGGCATTTTTGAATATTTTGATCAATGCCATGCAGGCAATGCCCCAAGGCGGCAAAATTAGCATACAAATTTGTTCAAGTGGTAAGTTTGTGGAAATATGTTTTGAAGATCAAGGGGACGGTATCGCGGAGGATATTTTGGAAAAAATATGGGATCCTTTTTTTACGACCAAGTCAAAAGGGACCGGACTGGGACTCGGTATTGTTAAAAACATTATCGAATCTCACGGCGGAAGCGTCCAGATTGCCAACGGATCGCAATCCGGTGCCAGGGTGACCGTAAAAATACCCATAGTGCAGGGAGTATAGTCATGGAGACGGTCCTGATCGTAGATGATGAAAAAAATTATCCGCTTATCTTGGGTGCGGTACTCGAAGAGGAAGGTTTTGAAACCTTTACCGCCAACAGCGGGCCCGAGGCCATTGAAATACTGAAAAATACCGATGTGGACCTGGTACTCACCGATATGAAAATGCCTTCCATGGACGGTATTGAGCTTTTGGAAAAAATCAAGACCAAAGACGAAGATCTCCCGGTTATTATGATGACGGCCCACGGTACAGTAGATAAGGCCGTGGAGGCCATGCAGAAAGGCGCCTACAGTTATATCCTCAAACCTTTTGATAACGACAGATTGATTCTTTATGTGAATAAGGCCATTTCCATGTATCGGGTGGTCAAAGAAAACCGGCGACTGAGGAATGCTGCGGAATTGCAATATGGTTTCGGAAACATCATCGGGAAAAGCAAGGTGATGCAGGATCTTTTCGAAACCATAAGGAAGGTCGCGCCCACCACAACGACTGTTTTGATTGAAGGTGAAAGTGGCACCGGAAAGGAGCTGGTTGCAAAATCCATTCATTTTAACAGCCTGCGGCGCGATAAATCCTTTATTGCTGTGAATTGCAGTGCACTTGCCGAGACCCTCCTTGAAAGCGAACTTTTTGGCCATGAAAAAGGGGCGTTTACCGGCGCCGTGGCCATGAAAAAAGGCCGTTTTGAACTGGCCGACGGCGGAACCCTGTTTCTTGATGAAATTGGCGAACTCTCACAAAACCTCCAGGTAAAACTGTTACGGGTGCTTCAGGAAAAGATTTTTGAAAGGGTTGGGGGAGTTAAGCCGATATCGGTCGATATTCGTGTTGTTGCCGCAACAAACAAAAATCTCAAAGAAGAGATGGAACAGGGAAGATTCAGGGAAGATCTCTATTATCGATTAAATGTGGTCCATATGGTCCTCCCCCTATTAAGGGAGCGTCAGGAGGATATTCTCCCGCTTGTGGAGCATTTTATAAATAAATACAGAGAGGAACGAAATTCTGCAGATCCTGTAACCGGTCTCGATCAGGAAGTTGAACGTCTTTTTCATGATTATAGTTGGCCCGGGAATGTCCGTGAACTCGAAAATGTTATTGAGCGGGCTATGATTATGTGCCAAAGCAGCAGCATCAAAATATCAGACCTCCCCAAAAAATTTAAGGAAAATGTTTACAATACATTGCACATTGAAGGAATACCTGCAAATGCAAAATTAGATAACGTTCTTACAATGATAGAAAAAAGAATGATTATCAGAGCCTTGAAATTGACAAACAACGTTCAATCTCAGGCTGCAGAACTACTCGGCATCGGTAAAAGCGGACTCAACTGGAAGATTAAAAAATTTAAATTGGATATAGATGCCAAACACTGATTCGGCCGGCAGGACACTAACTAAAAATTAACAGGCTGTGTTGGTGGTTTTGACAGGCGGGTCACGGTCTGGGGTTAAAAATTTGAACAAAGATGGACTTGTATCATTCTTTATTATATTAATGGGTTATATGGATTGGTTTTAATTGGGTTCAAAAATTTGAACCCAGAGAATTTAAAACTAATCTTAATTTTATTAATATGTTATACGAATTGTCTATAAAGATGGTTCAAAATTATGAACGTTTCGGGTTTTTCAGGAAGTTGTAACGGACAAAGTATAAACAATCATTTTGAATAGTTTTTAGCATAACCCATTAGAATTTATTCATTTATCGATATGCTGTGAAATTGTCGGCCCAAATACTATCTTTTGGCAAGCAAATTGCAGGGCATATTTCCAACCTAATAATTTTTTCATCTGTTTTTCTTCCTTAATGACTAATCGGAAGTGTTCCGATTAGTCATTTTTTTTGAAATACGTTATCCCGTTACCCTTTCCTTTACAAGCTCAATATACATGGAGCCCGAATGATCAGATATGATCTTTTTAAAGGCGGATATACTCTTATCCTGATCGCCCATGGCGGCATAAAGCTCTCCCAGGTTGAAAAAAGCTTCGTCTTTGATTTTATAATCAGGATCCGAAGCGATGATTTCAAAATATTTGGCTGCGGTTTTGAAATCTTTTTTTGATAGGTAAGCATAACCCAGTCCGTTTAAAATTAAATCTTTAATAAACGGTTCATCATTAAAATTAATTAGGGCTTTATTGTAAAGTTCTATGGCCTTATCATAATCTTTGGCGTCGTAACATATATTGGCATAAATAAAACGCGCCAGTTTGCCCCCGGCTCTGTTCGAATATTTATCCAAAATAAACTGAAAATCCTCTTTCACATCAAGACAGGCTGTTTCCGGAGTGCTGGTTTCCAGTCTTGTTTGGTAGTTGACGATTTCCTGATGGAGCAAAGCAAAGGCCTTATCTTCGGATTTTTTTATAAAGTAGGCCATTCCCATAATGATGATAATTACGACAACCATACCCCCCAACGCGCTTGAAAAAACAAGCTTATATTCAGAGATCCACCCAAATACTTTTGCCCAGAAGCTTATAAACTCATCGGGTTCATTCAGGTCTCTTTTCCGGGATCGGGACACCCTTTTTTTCGCCATGATTCCTCCAATATTTTTTTATTCTTTGCCATCCTTGTTCCGGGATGTTTGCTCCCACCACCTGACACACTTCATAACCACATGCTGATCCGAGGTTACCGCATTGTTCTAGACTATAGCCGTTAACCAGTCCAAACAGAAACCCCGATGCCCAGAGGTCTCCGGCTCCTGTGGTATCAACAGCAGTGTCGGGTACCATGGGGTCGATCTTTATAATTTTGCCTCCATGGGCAATGTAACTTCCCCGTTTTCCCACCTTAAGTGCTGCGATAAGCGTGTATTCCGAAAGAGATCCGGCCGCTTTTATTTCATCCGAATATCCTGTAAATGCCTGTGCTTCATCCTCATTGGCAATCAGAATATCAACAAAATCTTTTACAATTTTTTTCAAAAGGACTTTGGACTCCTCAACAACCGTAAAACTGGCAAGGTCGAGAGATACCAGTGCTCCGGCTTCTTTTGCGGCAGTTAAGGCGGCGAGTATCAAATCCTCGTTAAAAAGAAGATACCCCTCGATATGCACAATGGCTGCATTTTCAAAACA
The DNA here is from genome assembly GCA_964410925.1 of uncultured Desulfobacteraceae bacterium. Classification (GTDB taxonomy): domain Bacteria; phylum Desulfobacterota; class Desulfobacteria; order Desulfobacterales; family UBA11574; genus S5133MH16. The sequence continues at coordinate 25,676 of CAYPIW010000116.1, read as the reverse complement.
TTTTTTAGTAATTTCTTCGGGTTGTGTTTCTGAAGACGCGCCAAGGAATGTAAACATGGAACGCTGTGCATCCTGTGTAATAATGGAAAGGACTCTACCGGTGAATGAAGATGATGTAAAAAGCACCGGATCGACATTGTTTTTTCTTAAATTTGTTTCAAAAAATCCGCCGAGTTTACCTTTGCCTCTTTTGCCGACAAAGCGGGCATATCCACCGAGTTTGCCGATACCTATTACCGTGTTGCAGGCAGACCCCCCCGGAACCATAGTGGGTTTCTTGGATGCCCGTGACATTGTGATCTCGATGAACTCTTTGTCAACATATTTCATCCCGCCCTTTATCGCGCCGGTTTTCTGTAAAAAATCATCGTCTTCACGGGCGAGGATATCCACAAGAGCCGATCCGACCCCTACGATAAGCTTTCTGTTCTTGAATTTCTGACTGATAAACATTATTCTATCATTTTTACCCAGCCTGTCCCGTAAGTCCCCGTGAAAGTACCGGAACAGACCGGCAAATCTTACCGGGGCCTGCCCCGCAACTCCAGAAGAGGGTGCCGGGGTGAAATTTTTTTTTATTTCACCGGGGCCATTATTTCCTAAGGGGCGCAGGCCTGCGGGCTGGAAGCCAATTGGGTCGAACTCCTTAGATTCGTTGGTCTTTTCTGAATTATCAGTAACCGGATCTTACCAGACCAGCGAATTAAAAATCCAACCTTTATCCCCGTCAGCATGCTCAATGTAAATCCAGCTTCCTTCGCGTTTTATAACCTTAAAGGGAACTCCTTTTTCAACCGTAAACGTTATCGAAAAACCGGTGCCCGGACCGGATCGAATATTGCATTTTTCAATTTTTGTAATAATTGTTGGTATGTTACTGACAAGGGATTTATGAATCCAACCCTCATCTCCCTCAAAATCTCGAAAATGATACCATTGCCCGGATTTTTTAAACACATTCAAAGGATAGTATTTTTCGACTTCCCATAAAATATCGGTATTTTCTCCGGGTCCGGACCGTACATTGGCCACCGAAACCGACACGGCCAGTCGTTCGGCCCAAGCCATGCTGCTGAATACTAACAGCAGAATCATTATCATCACCGTACGGGATTTCATTTTTAATATTGCACCCTGGTCGATTCCTTTAATCCTGTGGTTCTATATCCAACCCGTGAGCTGTTCGTGCGCAAAAAGTCAGTGGAATTCTTTATCAAAAATCCGGGCCAAACCGGTTACAGAAACATAAACCTGCGCTTTCGGCTGTCAAGTCGTTCAACTCCTTCCTCCCTTGCTTCCTGCAAAGCCGTTTTATAATCCTTTTGTGAAAGAAAATCGGAAAGTTCCTTTATTTCTGAAGCTCTGCCGCAGGGCCTGTACTGGGGCATTATATTTACATAAGTATGGGACGAAATTTTATTTGCAATAAATCTCATTATTTCACGTGTCCCCGCAAGTCCATGGGGTAGAACGAGATGCCTTACCAAAAGTCCCCGCCGGGCAATACCCGATTCATCTGTAATAAGATCACCGACCTGCCGGTGCATCTCAATCAGCGCCTTTCGGGCTACCTCCGGGTAATTTTCGGCGTTGCAAAGGGTTTTTGCAATTTCAGGATTCCAGAATTTAAAATCCGGCATATAGATATCAAATACCCCTTCAAGCAGTTTCAGGGTTTCAACACGGTCGTAGCCTCCTGTGTTATAAACCAGGGGTACCGAAAGACCGTTATCCACTGCTAGTTTTACAGCGGAAAGGATCTGGGGCACGACATGGGATGGGGTAACGAAATTGATGTTGTGGCATCCGGCCTTTTGTAACTGCAGCATCATACCGGCGAGCTTTTCATTGGATATCTGATCCCCATGACCCAGGTGGCTGATCTCGTAATTCTGGCAGAAGATGCACAACAGGTTACAGTGGGTAAAAAAAATTGTGCCGGAGCCATGGGTGCCGACCAGAGGGTCTTCTTCTCCAAAATGAGAATTAAAGCTTGAAACATATGCTTTTTCACCTGTTTTGCATATACCGGTTTCACCGGATAGACGATCTGCCTTGCATGTTCTGGGACAAAGGGTGCAGGACTTTAAAATTTCATATGCTTTCTCAATCTTTTCCGAAAGCAATCCCTTTTTAAAAGTTTCGATATAGGCAGGCTTAAAAAGCGGCATGTTTTACAACTTCCTAATTATTTACAGAGCTCAAGCCATCTTGGTTTCAAAGCAACCGTTCACGGATTTGTTTAAATTTTCAATCAAGAAAGATCTATTAAATCCCAAATTCTAAGTACCAAATTACAAATAAACCCGCCTGCCATTGCAAGGCACGAGCGGGCAGGTCTCAAATTTAAAACATCAAATTCAAAACATCATACCAAAGGCAGCCAAGAATTGAAAATCCCAATGATTTTAACCATTTCGATTTTTAAAGTATTCATTAAAATGTCTTTTTTAATTTGTCCATTCGGCTTCAAGATCATACGGTTTCGAATTTTGAATTTCGGTTATTGTAATTTTTTTGTTATTTGGGATTTGTTATTTGGAAATTCCATTAATTCAAAGACCCTGTAAAGAAATGAGTTTCAAAAACTAACGGGTTATAAAATCTTAAGCCCATAGAATGGTTCCCCCCTGATATATACAAAAAGCAACAGCCCACGCAAGAGATGTACTGTAAACAACACTGAAAATCATCCATTTAAAGGAACCGGTTTCACGTCTGATGGCGGCTATCGTGGCCAGGCACGGCATATATAACAGAACAAAAACCATCATGGCGAGAGCTCCCACAGGTGTCATTCCCGAAGATAACAGTGCGTTCTTGAGTGCTGAGGAATCGTCTGTTTCATCTGCAACATAAAGTATTCCCATGGTACTTACAACAATTTCTTTGGCCACAAAGCCGGTAAGAAGGGCAATACTGCCCCGCCAGTCGATGCCGATGGGCGCAAACACAGGTGCAAGCACTTTTCCTATCCTGCCCATAAAAGATTGTTCAGCTTTTTCAGCCTGTTTTGCTTTTATAAGTTCTGCAACCGCAACGTCCCGTTTCTTTGCGAACAGCTTTTTATCGGATTCGCCGGCAGTTTCAATCTCGACACCATAGGATGCCTTGACCTCTGCGATTTTTGAGTTATAATCCAATGAGTACGATATGTTATGAGGAAATACCGACAGTGTCCATACCACAACCGAACCGGCGAGGATAACGCCCCCCATCTTTTTTAAAAAGATCCTGCTCCGATCCCACATATGAATCAACAGGCTTTTTATCATAGGGGCTCTGTAAGGAGGAAGTTCCATGACAAACGGTGCATCAGCGCCTCTTAAAAGGGTGGATCGGAAAAGGCGGCCGGTGACAATGGAAAGTATAATTCCTGCCAAGTAGATGCCGAAGATAACGGTCCCGGCTCTGGCCCCAAAGAATGCACCCGCAAGTACGATATAAACCGGCAGTTTTGCCGAACATGACATAAAAGGGGTGATAAGAATCGTGAGGGTTCGGTCTTTTTCACTTTCAAGGGTTCGGGCCGCCATAATGGCCGGAACATTGCATCCGAAACCCATCAACATGGGAATGAAGGATTTGCCGTGAAGACCGATAAGGTGCATGATCTTGTCCATCAGAAAGGCCGCTCTGGACATGTATCCCGTATCTTCAAAAATTGCGATACAGAAAAAAAGAATTAAAATATTGGGCAGAAAAATGGCAACGCTTCCAACTCCTGCGATAACTCCATCCAAAAGGAAATCCTTAAAAAGAGTGTTCGGAAGAACATGGGCCAAGGATTTTGAAACAAAGCCGACCCCCATATCGATCCATTCCATGGGATAGGCTCCCAGGGAAAACGTTAGCTGAAACATGGCCCAGATAAAAAAAATGAAGATCGGGAATCCCAGAAATCGGTTGGTAAGAACCAGATCAATGTTGCGGGAAATATCGACGCGCTGTTTTGTGGAGGTTGTCAGAACTTCTTTGATGATTCCGGCGATAAATCCGTAACGTTCGTCTGTCATAACAATTTCCGGATTGTCATCGAAACGATCCACTAAAAAGTCCCGATGTATCTGGGCTTGTTGCAGAATCTTTTGGCTGTTTTCTCCAGCCTTGTTGAGGACACGCTTTTTTACGATTTTATCGTCTTCCAAAAGCTTTATGGCGGTCCATCGGGGGTTGTAAGGAATTGACCCTTCCGTCCAGTTTTCGAGGAATGACTTTAGACTGGAAATCGAATTTTCAATATCTTTGCTGTATTTGACTCTCCGTTTTTGAGGAATTTCATAATTCGATTCTGCCAGTTCTATGACTTTTTCCAGAAGGGCATCAATGCCCTGGTTTTTATTCCCTACGGTAAAGACCACGGGCACATCCAGAAGTTCAGAGAGTTTTTTACCATCAATCTTGAATCCCCGCGATCGGGCGACGTCTGCCATGTTCAAAGCGAACAGCACCTTGCAATCGATCTCTCTAAACTGGGTTGCCAGGTAAAGGCTTCGTTCCAGATTGGATGCATCGATGATATCAATCACGACATCCGGGCGTTCTTCCAGAACAAAGTCACGGGCAATAATTTCTTCTATGGTAAAGGGCGTTAAACTGTAAGTTCCGGGAAGATCTATAATTTTTAAATCATATCCGAATTTTTTGACATTGCCCTCTTTTTTTTCAACAGTTACGCCCGGCCAGTTTCCGACCTTCTGTCGGGTGCCGGTTATATTATTAAATATTGTGGTTTTACCTGAATTAGGATTGCCTGCCAGGGCTATTGAAAGGCGTTTTTGATTCATTACGGATTATCTGAATGCGATGTTTTTTTCAAAATTGGTGGTTCTATTTGACATTATCAACAGTAATTCGTGCGGCTTCCTCAACCCGAAGTGACACATGATACCCTTTTATAATTAACTCGATCGGATCCTTCAGGGGCGCATATTTTTCAACATAGACCTCGGCACCTTTAATGAGTCCCATTTCAAGTATTCTTCTGCGCAGAGCCCCGTTACCGCCGATATGTACGATTTTTGCGGTCTGATTTTCTTTTAAATTGCTTAACAACATGGACCAATCTCCCCTGGTTACCTTATAATAGGTTCCACCAGTATCTTCTTTGCCATCCCTCGGCCCAGGGCGTACCGATTGTAATCTACGGCAACCACCAATTGCCCTCTGTCCAGGTTGGTAATAACGTCTATCTTGTCACCGATTCTCAACCCCATGGACAATAGGCGCATTCGCGCTGTGGTGCCCCCGGTAAACTCTTTGATTTCAAACCGTTCCCCCTGTTTGGCGTTGATAAGGGACATGAGCTGAGCGCGGTCTTTAAGGCATTTTGAACAGATGCCGTAGATTTCCATCTTATGCCGAAGCATGTGGAAATTATAGGCCGCAGCAATCTGAACCTGCAGGTTTTCAAGCTCTTCGTTTTCAAATTCAAAAATATTTTTGCATTTTGTACAGATCATATGATCATGATGTTGACCCAAGTGCCGGTGTTCATAGCGAACATCACCGTTATTGAATTTCCTTTTTTGGGCAAAACCAAACCGACACATAAGCTTCAACGTGTCTCGAACAAAATCGGGAGTAAATTCATATCCGTTTTCTTCAAGAAGCCGAACAAGTTCGGCAACGGTGATGTGGTTCTCGGTTTGAAGAAAAACCTCCAAAATATTGAATCTATCTTCGAAATGATCAATATCTTCTTGCTTAAAAAGTTTTTTGAATTGTTCTTTTTCTTTTTTATGAACCCGTTTCATATGAATTTTTTGCTGAGTTTTGTTGTGGAAAAAATAGCTGCGAGTACCTCATTCGTAATTTACAACATTAATGCCTGATCAATGCATTGTCAATAAAGCAACTTTCTGGAAATGAAACAAATATCGTAACCGTTCACGGTTTGTTGGTTCAGGGTTGCTCACCCTGGGTTTTTTTCATGAACCCTATCCCGGATAAACCGGTCTCCAGTTCGAAGATTCTGCGGCTCTGAAAAAAAGAACAAATCGCAACTCATTGACCCCGTTACCTATTGAAATTTTCAATTTACTATGTTTTCATCCAGAAATCTATATTGGTCACAAATTAAGTTTCCAATACAGAAATGAGCAATTTTTCGCAAGGTCAAGGAAATCAAGGAATTATGCGGAGGCGTACAAGTGGTACGCCGCACAAGTAATTCCGCAGATTGACGCAGAGATTGCCGAAAAGGGCCATTTCTGGATGGAAACTAATGTCTGGTCAGACTTCCATAGATCCGTAAAAGCTTGTCGGGCAGTTCGCGAACATCGGATATAACATTGTGATGAACGTCCCCGTAAAGATCATCCAGCCTGGGATCTCCTGCAAAATTAACGGTTATTGCATGAGCATATATGTTTTTTGAACGTGCTTCGAATATGGCTTTTCGGGTATCCTCAGTTGCATAATTTTGTTTATAATCAACATCATTAGGAAACCCGTCACTTAAAATAATCAATAAACGGACTTTTGAAGAGATCTCTTTAAGGTGACGGGTCGCATGGCGGATGGCGGCCCCCATCCGAGTGCTCCGTTGGGGCGCCATGGCATTAATACGCCGCTTGACCGTATCATCCATGGTTTCATCAAGGTTTTTTATGCGAAAGTAATCCACTCCCAGACGGCCGGTCCCTGAAAAACCTGCGATGGCGAAGGCGTCCCCAACTACGCTCAGTGCTTCACAAAAAAGGACGATGGCTTCCTTCTCGACATCTAAAACGGTTGCATGTGAATCAAAAACAGCGTTTGCCGTTGAACGGGAAAGATCCACAAGCAAAAGTACGGCAACATCACGGGTTTGTTTAATATGTTTGATATACAGCCTGTCTGAAGGAATTCTCCCGGCTTTTTTGTCCAGGGCAAAGTCCAGCAGTGCCCGGTAATCGAATTCATCCCCTTCCGACCATTGTCTTAATCTTATAAGCCCTTCGGGCTTCAGCAGTTCAAAGGCATAGCGTATCCTTTTAACCAGACCTCTGTGATGGTTCAATGTTAACTTATAAAAGTCGCTCTCTTTTTCGGTTAAAAATTTATCACGCACTCTTACATGAGAATGAAGGTAATCCTGCAGGTTGCAGTCCCATTCTTTGTGCCAGGAAACAGAGCCGGAAAAATCTTTTTTCTGAAGCACCGCAATGCTCTCCGTAGCGAAAAGCTTGGACAGATCAAGCCAGGACAGGTCTATAGAAAAATTTTGTTTAGGTGCCCCATGAGGCTCATGATTTTTCCGAAAACAGCATATCATTTCTTTAAGGTTCTGATGGGAAACCATACCGTTGTTTTCCATCAGGCGTTTTTTAATATCCGATGTGTAGACTTCAAACCCCTTTCCCTCGAGCATCACCTTTAAGGTCCTGGCTAACCGTTCATAGTCCCGATATGCCGAGAAAAAAAGATCGGGTCTTAATCTGCGGCCAAACGGCGTTTGCATGGGGGTGTACCATTCATTAAGTTCTTTTCCAACATATGATGTTTGATTTAAAAATTTTTCTATTTCCGGGTAAATTCCGAAAACAAGTTCTGCACAAGACTCAACCGTAGCATCCTCTGTTATTGTGGTTTCAAACAAATTTTTAAATTCTTTGGTGTGTATACATGTTTTGGTATCCGTGCCAAAATGTTCTTTTCCTGACATGCCGAGTGCAATCCACAGATACAAAAGAAAAACCATTTCAAAGGGGGTATGGGTTCTAATCATCCGCCGGGCTTCCCGTTGAAGCACGGGAAGACTCTGACGGACAAGGCCGGGATATTGCCGGTGCAACATAATTCTGATACGGCCGTGTTCGAAGATGGTAAACAGATCCGCTGCCAGCGCCGCGACCGGAAAATACAAGAAAAAACGTTCCAGGTCGGATAGATCTTCCCGGTTTTGGATTGCATCGAATCCCCAATCACGATGTTTTAATTTTGCAAGCCCCCGGCATCTTTCTATGGCTTTATCAAGATCAAAATCAAAGGTGCCGAACTCATAGTGTCCGGCTTCAAGTTTTGCAAGGCATTTATATAAGTTTATGTTTTTGGATTTATTGTGAAACACGCTGATTTCATCCGGAAGGTATATGAACTTTCCGTCTGAACAGACAAGAGTTTTTTTGTTGAATTCCTTTAGTAATGAATCCGGAAGGGAAGATATCGGACGTACTGAAATTGAAAGACCGGTTCTGGCCGTAAGATAACGGTTTAGCTGCTGCCGGACCCGGGAGATGGGAATGGTTACCTGAAGATCGGTGAAGGTATCGATCCCGAGTTTGGATTCCAGTGAAAGAAATTTTTTTGCAAGTTTTGGATTGCGCTTTAATTTTTCGAGACCCAGGGAAACAAAACCGCTTAGCGCCTCTTCGGTAAGCAGATACAGTCCCTTCTCAAGTCCGTCCATAAAGGAATCGGCCAGGTGAAAATCAGCCGTTATAACCCGTCGAAGCTGTTCTGTCTGCCAGGTTCGCCGTAAAGGAGAAAAGCCAAGCACGGCACCGGGCAGGATATGAGAAAAATGCTGGCTCCGGACATATGACATCTCCTGGGAAAAAGTATCTCCCAGCAGATCAAGGGTTGCGGATGCGGCTTCCATGTGGTTCCCGTTTAATAATTCCGACAGTGCCTTCAGCGGATCTTTTAGGGTATAGGTTCCTTTGTTCAACATAATTTCAAGGGTTTGTAAAAAACGCTTTAAAAAAAAATTGTCCCCGTGTTTTATCACAGGAACAAGATGCTCGGCCATAATCCGCCCCAATGTCGGACCCTTGTGCCCAAAATTGCGGATCAGATCCCGGTAGCGATAAATTTTTTTAAAATCAACCTCCCCAATCAGATCCGTATAACCGATTGCTATTGTTCGACCGAAAGAAATCTCAAGGGCCAACCCCCATAATGTTTCTTCGACCAGCAGCGCAATGCTCTGGTTTGAAACCGGACAGCTTTTTTGATTCAGGGCGTCGGTAACCTTCTTTGCCAAGTCCGGATCGGCAATGGCAAGCTGTTTAAGCGGATCTTCTTTAGGCATTGTCTTTTTCAGCAAACCTTCCTCTGTCCTTCCATCGAAAAAAATAACATAGCGTTTATGAGGGGAAGCTAAGGACAGGAGAAAAAGGTTCTCATCCGTTTACTCTGTCATTGATTCCTTTATTTCAAACATGTTTCCATCATAATCCTCAATAAAAACAATCGGATAATCTCCTCTGGGAATACGATTGACGGTTAGCCCCGCTTCCTCACACTTTTTTGTAAAGGATTTCCTGTCGTTGACTTCAAGACAGACGTGTACGTAAGGTGCCTTCAATTCAGGATCGGAAACGGTAACAAAGATTTCAATCCTGAAATCCTCGTTTCCATAGAGGATCATTTCACATTCCTGAGATATGTCAAAAAGTTGTTCGGCAAACGCCCTGTCGAGTGTTCCGGACTTTATCTTTTTCAGCCCAAGGATTTCCTCATAAAATTTATCTGCATTTTCAATGGAGCTGCAGACTATAGCCATATGATCAAGTTTCATTATTTTTATTTTTCCTCGGCCGATGTGATATTTTTTTATTAGGAACGGGAAATTATTTCGATTAAACCCTATGCTTAAAAACAATCTCTACACCCAGGGATACAAAAAAAAAGGGGAGGGGAGATGCCCTGCATAAATTTTAAAGATAATGTATCTTATCCGCGCTCAGAAGCGCCTCTGCAGCCTGGGGCAACTTAAGGGGAACGATAAAATCCTCTATATTTGAAACATCTTCCAGATTTTTACCCAGACCGTCGATGACGTGAAAGGTTCCGCAAGAAACGATATTAATGCCCAGATTTTCTTTTTCAAATCGGGCAAGCTGTTCGAGATTATCCGGCAAGTCAGAGGCATTGAGGCCCTCAATCTGGCCGGCGATAAGCTCTTTGACCGAATCCTGAATGGCAAGTTTTGCCAGTTCGCCCTTTTTCGTCATGGCAACGCCTTCAGGCCCATAGTAAATGGATACATTTTCTATGTTACCCAGTTTTTTGCCCAGGAAGGCAACGACATAAGCAGCGTAATGGTTATACGGATGATCCACTCCGCTGTTCACAACAATTAAAAAATTTTTTACATCTGCCATAATCTACTCCTTTCGGTTTTTCCGTGCATATATAAGTCAGATCCCTTTTTCATTTTTTATTCTTATCCTCAGGAATGATAACCAAACTGTTTCCCTCCCCCCCTTTTTTTGAGTTAAACCGCAGGATATTTAAGCGAATGACGGATAAAAAGCAAGGGGAAATCCGTTCGAAATCCTTCCCAACAACCACAGGCGGGAAGTGTTGCATCCTGATATAAAGCTAAAAGATATCTTCGATAAGGTCGTTCAGGGTTTCCTGAAGCCTGGCATCGTCGGTCAAGGGAAGACATATGGCGGACCGGCACGCATCGTGAATCGGGATGTTTCGCCCGATCAACTGAGCGGCATAAATTAAAAGCCGGGTACTGGCCCCTTCGGTAAGACCATGCTCTCTGATGTTTCTTATTTTTCCCGCCAGAGATACCAATTTGAAAGCGGTTTTCAAATCGATATTTCCTTCATGGGAAACGATTTCGGCTTCTTTTTCGGCTTCGGGATAATCGAACTCTAATGATATAAATCGCTGGCGCGTGCTCTGTTTGAGATCTTTCAATACCGATTGATATCCCGGATTATAGGATATCACCATCATAAAATCCGGATGGGCATGGATCATCTCTCCTTTTTTGTCAATGGAAAGGGTTCGCCGCATGTCCGTTAAGGGATGAATCACAACCGTCGTATCCTTGCGAGCTTCAACGATTTCGTCCAGGTAGCAGATGGCGCCCATGCGAACGGCCTGTGTTAACGGACCGTCAGCCCATACGGTTTCATCCTTTTTTAAAAGATAACGCCCCAAAAGGTCGGACGCAAACAGGTCTTCATGGCAGGCAACGGTAACCAGGGGGCGCTTTAGATGATACGACATATATTCCACAAACCGGGTCTTGCCGCACCCGGTAGGGCCTTTCAGCATTACCGGAAGCCTGGCATCAAAAGCGGCCTCAAACATTCTGATCTCATTCCCTGTTCCAAGATAATACGGCTCTTTTATAATCAGACGGCTTCCGGTATCCGATTGAATTTGGTCTGTCATAAATGGATTACCTCATAATGAATGCAAGTTTTAGATTGTATTGACAGGATTAATGTAATAGTTATGTTAACAGCACTCGAAAATCATTAACCGGCCAGGAACCATATACCGAATTCAAATGACAAACAACCTCCATAACATACATCGACTCGTATTTGAAGACAAAGAAATCATCCTTTTGGGGACGGCACACGTTTCAAAAGAGAGCGTCCGGCTGGTCGCTGATGTTATTGGGTCGGAAAAACCGGACACGGTCTGTGTCGAGCTGTGCGAAGCCAGGTTCCAGTCCATCCGCCAGAAGGACAAATGGCTGGACAAAGATATCATTAAAGTGATCAAGGAAAAAAAATCGTTCCTCCTTCTTTCAAATCTTCTCCTGGCGTCTTTTCAAAAAAGAATTGCGGAAAAATTGGACATTAAACCCGGGGAGGAAATGATAACGGCCATCGAAGCCGGAGAGGCCGCAGGCGCGGGAATACGTCTTGCAGACAGAAATATCCGCATCACCCTGACCAAAACATGGCGGGTCATGGGACTATGGGATAAAATCAAGCTGTTGTTTCAACTGGTTTTATCCATGGGAAAAATCGACGACATCAGCGAGGAAGACATAGAAAAGATGAAGCAGGAGGATGTGCTTGAAACACTTCTTGCCGATGTGGGGAAATCCCTTCCCATATTAAAGGATATACTGATTGATGAGAGAGACCGGTATCTGACCCACAAAATCCGGACGGCGCCCGGCAATAAAATTGTTGCGGTTGTGGGCGCGGGACATGTGCCCGGGATAAAAAAATATTGGAACCAGGAGATTGATGTTGAAGCTCTTGAACAAACCCCGCCCAAAGGAAAACTATCCGCAACCCTGAAATGGATGATTCCCATAGCTATAGTTTTACTAATTGTCTTAGGCTTTTATTTTGGCGGTGCCAAAGCCGGAGCGGATATGATAACGTGGTGGATTATGGCAAACGGTATTCTGGCAGGTCTTGGAGCCGTTATTGCTTTGGCTCATCCCCTGACGATTTTTTCCTCGGTTTTGGCCGCCCCATTGACTTCCCTGAATCCCATGATTGCCGCAGGATGGGTTGCCGGGATTGTTGAAGCCTTTTCACGGAAACCCAAGGTCAGGGATTTTGAAGAATTGCCGCAAGACATTCTCTCCATAAGGGGATTCTGGAAAAACAAGATCACGCGAATCCTTTTGGTGGTGGTCTTTACCAACCTGGGCAGTTCTCTGGGTACCTTTGTTGCTATACCGTTGATGGTAAAAGTATTATAATTGACGGTTTCGTAAAAACTAGTCTTCCAAAGACGGCAGGATTTTCACGATGGTTCTCTGCATTTTCCTGCCGTTTTTCAATTGATAGGACCTGCGGACAGGTTTCAGTCGCCCCTCGGCAAACAGCTTTACACATTCCGGATAAAGTGCCCACTCCAGCTTCAAGCCTTTTGATCTGATGGAATCTATGGTGTCTTCTTCGAGTATCTTATAAGTTTTCTGGCCGATAATAGGCCCCGAATCTTCACCGTAATCCACAAAGTGTACCGTACACCCGCCAACTTTGCATCCATATCGGAATGTGTCCCCATATCCGTCCACGCCGGGGAACGCCGGAAGCAGTGCCGGATGGATATTCATGATCCGCGGAATACTTGAATTCCTATTTACCCTGTCGACAAAATAAGGCGATAAATTCCTCATATAACCGGCCAATATTAGAAGATCGAACGGATAATACCTCATTTTCTCAATAAGTTTTGCCTCTGCAACCGCTCTTGTGATGATGAAGGTTTTCACGGTTTCAGGATCGGCATGGGCGGTAAAAAGCGTCAATTTTGAAATCAGATCGTTAAGATCAAAATCGTCAGGAGGCACCACCATTGACGGATCTTTTTTGAAATCCCGAATAATGGATCCATAATCCACCACAAACGTAGGAATTCCAAGTCGGGTCCCTTTTTCAAGACCCCGAGCCCTGGGAGTATCCGATCCCACGAATACGATTTTACCGTTTATCTTCCCCGACTCACAGGAATCGATAATGGCCTGCAGGTTTGTCCCGGTTCCTGATATGAGCGCTCCGATTCGGATGGTTCGGCCCATGTTGCGTCTCCCTGTTCAACAGCAATGAAAAACTAGAGAAATCATCAGCAAATACTGTTATAATGAATCCAATTGACACAAAAAAACAATACCAAGAAAAATGATTACGGTAAAGATATTACATGAATCTTGCATGAAAATTAATGAGATTTTTTAAACGGCTTAATTGAAGCGAATTTAGACAAAATCACATAATCATAATTTTTACCCAAATGTTAAATCGGGTGATGGTTCTTTTTATTCATTAATTTTCACCCTAAGGGCGAGTCGGAGGCTTCCATCTACTGCGTTATTAAGGATTCGTAATAGTTCACTATGACTTCACCCTTAAATGCCTTGTATATGAAAGCCTCCGACTCATGCAAGATTCAGGTATTAGTTACTTCCAATCTGGAAATCCATGAGAAGCGCAGTTTTGAAATTTATTATACTCACGGGAATGTTGCTCGGGTTGCCCATGATGGGTGTGGTTCTGGCAGGTTACCCGATTGCCCGGTACCTGGAGTTTCCCCCTGAAACCCGGTATGTTTGCCATGCGCCGTTTTCATGGCTTGCCTTTACCGCTTACGCCCTTTTCATCACCGCGGTTGTTTTTCCTTTTATTGTTAAACCTGTGTTATGGATTTTTCCAAGAAAAATCAAACCATTGACTCCGCATACCTTCCCATGGTGGGGATGGCTGGGGATTATCACCGGTGCGGTCTCATGGATATTGGCATGGACACGATTTCCCTGGTTTGCGCCATATCAGGCTCACACATTTACGCCGCTGTGGCTTTCTTTCATCCTGGTGATAAATGCCCTGTGCCATAGACGGACCGGGCACTGCATGATGATGAATCGCACCCGATTTTTTCTTGTGCTTTTTCCCTTAAGCGCGGCATTCTGGTGGTTCTTTGAATACCTGAACCGGTTTGTCCAAAACTGGAGCTATACCGGTGTCCATTATAATTCCTGGGAGTATTTTTGTTACGCAAGCCTTTCTTTTTCAACCGTACTTCCTGCGGTGTTGGGAACCCGGGAATGGATGGCCGGGGATTCCCGGATCAGTCAGGGGATGGCGGACTTTCGTCCCTTCAGGTTCCCGCATCCCAAACTGTTGGCAGGAGCCGCACTATTGCTATCCGGTGCAAGCCTGACCGGCATCGGCGTGTGGCCGAATTATCTTTTCTCCCTGCTGTGGGTATCTCCTCTAATTGTCATGGTATCGTTCCAAACCCTGACCGGAGAATGCACGATCCTGTCGGGCATAACCAGCGGAGATTGGAGCCTCATCATCACATCCGCGGCCGCAGCTCTTTTTTGCGGAGGATTTTGGGAGATGTGGAACTACTATAGTTTGGCCAGATGGGAATACAGCATCCCGTTTGTTCATGGGTTTCAAATCTTTGAAATGCCGGTTTTAGGATATGCCGGATATCTTCCCTTCGGCCTGGAATGTGCGGTTGTAGGAGAGTTGCTGGAGAGGTGGATGAGGTTGCGCAACACAATATAGCTTTTTTGCATCTTCATCCCATATATTGATTTTTTTATTGACATACAACAATATATTGAAGTAAACGCAAAAAAAAATGATGATAGGTAACATTCATTTTGTATATTTTCCCAATTCTCGATATCACATGTTTCACGAAATAAACCGAGCTGTTTTATTCTTAAAAGCTGTTGCACTATGATAAAAAACATCGGATTTGTTTCAACCCGGTTTGCAGGCATTGACGGCGTTACTCTAGAATCGAGTAAATGGGCCGATGTTTTTGAAAAAAACGGACACAAGTGTTTCTGGTTTGCCGGAGAACTGGATCGGGATTGCGATAAGAGTTATCTTGCTCCTGTAGCGCATTTCCAAAATGAACAAAATAAATGGATCAATGCGCAGGTTATGGGAAAAAAGGGCCGCACGCCGCCGGTTACCCGCGTAATCCATGAGTTAAGATCCGTGCTTAAAGTCAAACTCCACGAATTCATCGACCATTTCAACATAGACCTTCTGATTGCCGAAAATGTCCTTAGTATTCCTATGCACGTCCCCTTGGGGCTGGCATTGACCGAAGTCATTGCGGAAACCCAGATTCCGGCCATTGCCCATCATCATGATTTTTACTGGGAAAGGATCCGTTTTTCAGTAACTGCCGTTAACGATTACCTCCGAATGGCTTTTCCTCCCAAGCTGGACAATATTCAACATGTAGTGATTAATTCCGAAGCCCGGGAACAATTGGCGCTTCGAACAGGAATTTCTTCAATTATCATCCCCAATGTTCTCGACTTTGAAAACCCTCCGGTCCTGGATACCGGAGCGGCCCGTGTTTTTCGCGAATCCATGGGGTTAAAACCCGATGACCGGATGATTTTACAGCCCACCCGCATCATTCAACGGAAAGGTATCGAACATGCCATTGAATTGGTTAAGGAGCTGAAAGATTCCCGGAACAAACTGGTGGTATCCCACGAGGCCGGTGATGAAGGCTTTGAATATGTGGAATGGTTGAAAGAATATGCCTGCGACCATGACATCGATCTTGGACTAATAACCACCAAAATTGCCGATCCCTGGTGTAACAATGGAAATGGTCAAGCCAGGTATTCTCTCTGGGATGTTTATCCTTTTGCTGATTTTATCACATATCCCAGCTTGTACGAAGGATTTGGAAATGCTTTTCTTGAGGCCATCTATTTTAAAAAACCCATGCTGATCAACCGGTATTCCACCTTTGTCAGGGATATTGAGCCTCAAGGGTTTGATCTTGCGGTCATGGATGGATTTCTCTCAAGAAAGATCGTCCGGCGCGTAAAAGAAATTATGGACTCACCGGAGCGAAGAGAAAAAATGGTGGCTTATAATTATGAGATTGCCGCCCGGCATTATTCTTATTCTGTTCTTCGGACCCGGCTTAACGCGATTATGAATTATTTTTTTGGTGATTCCGTAAAACAACTCACCGGCAAGGGGCCGGTTATGAAAAATAAAAACTCAAATATCGAGCCGCAACAAACCCTGCATAGACAATTGATCAACTATTGCTGAAGTCCAATGCCTATCAAGTCATCTACATTGACCTTCCGGAGTTTGAAAAACAGGCTCGGGGAATCATCAAGACAGGCGCCGATGCCATACAGGGTGGCGGCATCATTGTTGGCGGTAAAACTGTTGAAGATTTCCTGTTGAAGCAAGCGGGTGCTTTTATTTATGTTTTTTTGTTTCGATCCATTCTGTCTGAAGTGAGCCATTTGGCACCACAACAATATTCAATTCTCTCGCTATTATCTATGATTATGCCATGTCATAATTATCAAACTCAAATTTTAAATTCTGGAAACCATAAGCTATCAGGAGCATGGTGTCAATAAAAGCATATGTAAACAACGGCATGCGAATTCACCTGATCGAAGCCATTCTGATTAACCGATTTCTATTTTGATCTACACGTATAAAAAATAGATGATTTTAAAAAGATTTTTTATTGACATACGATCTGTCTCATCTTATAGTTACCCTGTATAAAAGCATATATTTATTATTAATTACCCCTTTAAATATCATAATTAATAATATAATTACCCATTAAAAAAGCTTAATTTAAAGAAAATGTACCGGTTTGCTTTAAAAGATCTCAATAATTGGAAATTAAGCCCGAATCGTAAGCCCTTGATTATCCGTGGGGGCAGGCAAGTAGGAAAGACATATTTAGTACGGATGTTCGCAAAGAAAAGTTTTGAACATCTGCTGGAAATCAATCTCGAACGGAATCCGGAAGTTGCTTCCCTGTTTACCTCAAAGGACCCTCAAAAAATTATTCAATTTCTGGAACTTCAATTCAACATCTCCATAAAGCCGGGTTCAATGCTCTTGTTTCTCGACGAGATACAGGCTGTTCCCCAGGTACTTTCCTCGCTTAGATATTTTTATGAGGAAATGCCAGGCCTTCATGTGATCGCTGCAGGATCCCTGCTGGAATTTGCACTTGAGGAACCGGCCTTCTCCATGCCGGTGGGGCGTATCGAGTACCTGCACCTTGGCCCCATTCAGTTTGAGGAGTTCCTTATAGCGGCTGGAAAGGAAAAGCTGGCAGATTTTCTCAACAATTTATCTCCCGGCGAAGACATACCTGAACCGATTCACCGACAACTTTTGGAACTTCTCAAGATCTTTTTTGTTACTGGAGGCATGCCTGAAGCCATTGCAGTATATTTAAATAGCAATTCATGGCAGAAATGTGATTCTGTGAAGCATTCTTTATTTTTAACCTATCAGGATGATTTTAGTAAATACAAAAGAAGAGTTCAGCACCAACGGCTTTTGCTTGTGTTCAAGAAACTTCCTGTTCTTGCAGGTCAAAAATTCAAATATGTGAACGTAGATCGCAGTGAGCGATCGGCTGATCTGGCAATGGCATTAAGCATGTTGTGCCACGCAAGAGTGGCATACAAGGTTTTCCATTCATCATGTAGCGGTATCCCCTTGGGTTCAACGATAAATGAAAAAAAATCAAAGTTCTATTTCTTGATGTAGGTCTCATGACAACCGGTATCGGTCTTAATTTACTCGATTATGAAAAGGCCGAGGATGTTATGATGGTGAACAGAGGAGCAATTTGTGAGCAATTTATAGGGCAACACCTTTTGTTTTCCCGTCAATTGTATCGTGAACCGGAGCTGTATTACTGGGTGAGGGAGAAAAAAGGCTCTTCCTCAGAAGTCGATTATGTAATTGCCGAAAACACAGCCATTATTCCAATTGAAGTCAAGGCGGGCAAAAGTGGAACCCTGAAATCTCTTCATTTTTTTTTTCAAGAAAAACGTCCCCACATTGGTGTTCGATTTAATAGTGATATTCCCTCCCTGCTCACACTGGAGACAACCCTGCCCGATGGACAAAACCTTCGTTATCGCCTACTGTCACTTCCCTTATATATGGTGGGGCAGGTGCGCCGACTTATCCGTCAATGCATTTGAATTCGCCGACGTTCTGCATGACAGGGAGTTTGATCCGGACACCGACGTCAGCCCGTTTCTGCACATCACCATCCATACCGTAGTCGAGAATCAAGTTGCGGCCAAAGACCCCATTGAAGTTTTCCATTTCTACAATGCCATTCGCAAAAAGAAATGCTCCCATCACAAAACCATTCACCTGATCGGCGACATTCTGGTTCCACTGATGTTCGATATCATGAACCATAAGAAACCTTTTGACAATAACCGGTATGTGTCTTTGCTGAAAAAGTACAAATTACGCAAACCTGACAAAATCTTTTTTGTTCAATATTTCCTGAATCAGACAGTTTGTTAATACACAATATGAAAAGAGCGATTGCGGAATCCCATTTTGCCTTGGGTGATTTTTCCAAAGGTGATGAATGTTTTACGGCCCTGATTGAGGAATATCCAAAAAATATTTGGGGGTATATTGGCTGGGGGGATATGTATCTTTGGCCAATGAAAAAAGATACAAAACCTGATTATGAAAAAGCTGGAAATATCTATAAAATGGCTATCGGTATGGAATTAGAAGATGAATCCGATTTAATCGACAGGCTTAAAGAGTTAAAAACCAAAAGGGAGAAAAATGCATAACAGAAAGCAGGAGTGATTTTGTGCCAAATCGAAGTGCCTTGAACGGCTTTTGTGTAGCTGATCATGGGCGGGTGGTGATGATGGTGTGTCCCAAATTCGATGGTGCTGAAGAATTTATCGAAAAATTTGTAGCAATATTCAAAACTGCCGGAATCAAAAGTATTATCACGGTCTACATAGAGGTGCCATGCTGTTCGGGTTTCCCCATGATCCAAGTTTTTACTTCCAAAAAGGGATAATTTTCAAGAATACCGAAATACGGCAATTTCTTTATTTTCAATTTCGAGAAGACAGGCGTATAAATACCGCAAAGAAACTTCGTTAAATTTGCCCCAGTAAACTGCTCGCCCACAGCTTGCATAAATTCACCGGTAATCGTTTTAAAATCAAAATGGGCAAGAGGCTTTAGTTCAGTTGTGGGCTGCAAAACCGCTTTCCCGCTTTTACAAAATGAACAATGCCCGCAGCGTTCTTTTTCAAGATGTTCTCCAAAATATCCGGCAAGCTGTTTGCTGATACATGCATCGCTTTCAAAAAAGCTTACCATGTTGTGGATTCTTTGAATCTCAAGTCCCTCCTTCTTTTTAAACAAGTCATACATTTTTTCAGCCATGACCTCGATATCAAACGCCTGCGTCAAAATGTCGTACACTTCCATTGCCTGCCTGGATTGAAGTTCAATCCAGCCCTTCTCATCAAAGTATTCCAGTGCGGTGAGAATCCGCTGCCGATCCGTACGATAACTGTTAAGGATTGCCTGAATATCAACAAGTGTCCATATTTTAAGGGTATGGCAATTATTCATGATCGCTGTAACAAACTGCCTTCTCTCCCCTTCAAAACTGTGAATGATGTTTTCCGGTTCTGTGTGGTATTTGAATGAATATTCCTCAAAATAGGTCAATTTGGGCCGAATAATGTTTTTCATTGCAAGATAAACCAGTAATGTTTTTAGGGGAAGAATTCTGATATTCAGGTCATTTGAAAGCTTTACGGCTTTGATTTCCCAGATAAAGCCTTTATTTTCTTTTATGGTTCGGAGCAATTGAAAGATCGAATGTTTCTCCGGAGTATCTCCATAAATAAAATTCTCTAAAATATGAATATTGTCCCTGTTGGCTAAAACTTCGCATAAAGCGGGTCTTCCGTCTCTCCCGGAGCGTCCGATTTCCTGGCTGTAGTTTTCAATGGATTTGGGCAAATCATAATGAATGATTCTGCGGATGTCCTTTTTATCGATTCCCATTCCGAATGCGATCGTTGCAACGATACAGGCCAGGGTTCCATCCATGAATTTGTTTTGAATCTGTTCCCGTTTTTCGTTCTTCATCCCGGCATGATAAGGATGCGCATTTATGTTATTTGCGCAAAGAAAATCCGAGACGTCTTCAGCCGTTTTCTGCAGGGTAACATATACAATCGTAGAAGCTTTGGGGTTTTCACGGATTCTTTGAAGTACGCGGTTCTTTTTTTCAGGTGTGGCTATTGGCGTTATTTGCAGAAAGAGATTTTCGCGATAAAAGCCGGTAACAAATACATGGTCTTTAAGAATATTGAATTTAGCGCACATGTCGTCAATGACACGCTCAGTAGCGGTCGCGGTAAGCAACAGCGTTTGCTCTATTTTGAATTCCTTTTGATAATCAGGCAGTTTCAGATATTCCGGTCGAAAATTATGCCCCCACTCAGAGATGCAATGCGCTTCGTCAACAACCAACAGGGTAACGTTCATCTTTTCCAGATGGAAGCGAAATCGTTCATTTTTAAACCGTTCGACCGAAATCATTAAAATTTTTAATTCGTTATTTTTGGCTCTGTCGAGAATCGCATTATATTCGTTTTTTTGAAGGGTTGAATCTAAACGCGCGGCAGGGATATTGCTTTCCAGTAAAAAATCCAGTTGATCTTTCATCAAAGACAGCAAGGGAGATACCACCAGTGTCATGCCGGGCAATAATATTGCCGGCAGTTGATAACAAAGGGATTTGCCGGCACCGGTTGGAAAGATGGTTGCCGCGGATTGACGCTCCAGCACTTTCCGGATGACTTTTTCCTGACCCTTTAAAAATAAATTGAACCCAAAATATTTTTGCAACGGTTTCTTCAGCATGTTCCGAATTGCCTCCCGGATCATTTTATGGTTTTACCGTAACCTACATTAATCATATCAACGATTAACTGCTTGAAAATAGTCGTGTTTTCTTTCAATATACAGCTATCAACATTTTGAAGGAAAGAAATGATGAAAGATGAGGCCCTTAAGCTATTCAGGTCCGCAAACCGCGAGCATCTCCATTTTCTCTGGGAAAAGGCCAAAAACAAGGATCTGGACGGTTTGGATTCCTCAGACGATATTTGATATTTCGGTTGTATAACATAATCGTTTTTAAGAATAAAGGGTTCTGACCGACGACAGCAGGGCAAACGCATTTGAGTCCCAATACAGGGGGAACGCTCCACGACGGCGTGTATCTCTTTCCAACCGACTGAAACTTGTGCTTAAGCATTCGTAAGCCCGAGCCGCGCCGGAGCTATTAAGAACAATCCGCCGCTAAATTATCCCATTGATTTTTTAAGTCATAAATTCGTTCGGCTCGGGCAAACGCGTGCTAAAGCCCTTCAAACAGTCAGTCGGTTTCCAAGAGAAACACGCCGTCGCTACGCTGCACCGAAATCAAATGCGTTTACCCTGCCGACGACAGGGTCGAGATAATTGTTATCAACCGCGTAATCACCTTGTTTGTGTCCGACGATGAGGGGGGCCGTCGCATCCACCGGGTACTCCGTTAACTGAATCCGTCGGGATAAGATTGAAAATTGGAATTGACACTCCCAATTTTCAATGATTCCAAGACTGCGGTATTTAGATCAACTTGGCATTGCCGAATGAATTGAGAATTATATCTATTGTCGTCAGTCCGTCCCGACTCCGGCTGTGATTTTGCACTGATCTTGCTTGGTGCCTACTTGCTCCCAGGCAGTTCTTCTTTTTTCTGCGAATTATCGTAGAGCTTTTCCAGATCCCGTTTTACCCGCTCAAAGGTTGGGTCGTCTCCGAAACCTTTGCACCCGGTAGTCAGAGCATGCTTTTTTGATTTTGGGAAATTACGGCAATGTGATGGTTTGGTTTCGTGAATTCTGCATTTGTAAATATTTTTGTTCGGAAGTTTTCGGAGCCACGGGCATCTGGTAGTTTCCTCACCGGTCGAGGGACTGAACCATATGTCCGCGAACAGTGCCTCTCCTCCCACTCTCATGATATGGACCCACTCGAGAATGTCCCAACGCTTTTCCTTCCGCCAGCGTCGCACATCCTCCATATCAACCGAGGTGCAGTATGCGTCGTGCAGTTTCAGGCAACAGTGCCCGCACCGGGTACACTGAAATTTCTCCATTTCCGTTTCAACCCATATTCCTTCCTTTCCGTTAGAGCCTTTGCCTGAAAAGGTGTTTACCCACATTGTCCATTCATAGACTTGGGCAATCTCGTCAATTCTGGATGTTACTTTGGGAATCAGATCAATTGCGAGATTTTTAAAATCATAAGCCGGGATAAATTTTTCAATTTTTTCTCCTTTGGCTGCGTACCATATCCCTTTTTCCATCAAATCCTCGGCGTTGGAATTGGCTTGTCCCGGCATAGAGCTTTTCCGTTGGTCAAAAAGCCATATACTTTTGCAAACAAAGCTAAATCGTACCATTTATCAGGATGCACTGCCAGATCGACAAAGATTTCGTTTATCGCATCTTTCGATGAAAGGAATTTCAAAGCTTTGTCAACTATTCCATTCTCCTTTAAAATTAAATGAATTTGAGAGTCATGATAAATGGTATTTAGATTAGGGGAAAATTCTCACGCTTCGCCATCTATTTCAATCGGATCTTCTGCCAAATCAAATGCAGGTGCAGCTATGTGGTCAGCCCAGTGCTTTTCGAACATTTTTCTTTTGAGCAGCATGACTTTGAAACTCTCACCTTCTTTGCCATCATCAAGTCCGGGATCGACCTCTACTCCACCAATATCGGTTAGAATAAATCGTTGATGAAATTTTTCCCCGCCGATCCGTTCTGCCCATCTTTTCAGCCTTACACGATAGCCGGAAGGAATAAGTTGCGGCAGCTTTTCCTGGCAGGTATTTTTAAAAAAAGCTGAATCTGCCTTGTTCGACGTATGAATTTCAATGCGATTAGGCAAAGGTTTGCCGCAACGATTAACTGCCATCTCATTAAGAAATGCCTCTAACGGCCTGCGGTGTCTGGAGTTTTCAGGGCCAAAGTGAGGATCTATAAAGTAAAACTCAAAGCAGTTTGATAGCATTGATGAGACAAGCCGGGCCATATCATTAGATGTCCTTGGACAATAGTCTTGTTCCTCTGTTTTCCATAGAACGCTTGTCTTGATAGCCTCCGGTGTGAGTATGCCTTTGTGTTTGCGAGGATTTTCAGCAGATAGAATTGTATGAAATGGACAACGGCCGTTTTCCTTTTCAGCATTTTCAAGCCAGGTAACCGTGACGTCATAGGAAAAACCATCGCGGTAGATACGTCTTTCTATCAGCTGATTAAAAAGGGCTGTGATTCTTTGTAATTCGAAATCTTGTGCTCCGGAAGCTGCCTGTTTGAACTGTTTTCGCCAATTCTTGAATTTTGGAAATTCCGACATGATTTTCGACTGACCCAGTCCGAATTTTTCATAATAATATTCGAATTCATTCCGGTGTTTTGCCCAAGCTACCGCCAAAGCAGGTTCTATTGCATACTCGTATATCACTAGAACAACTCCTTTGCTCGTTCGGCAAAGAAGCCTTGGGGCCAAGGCCGATCGAACTCTCCATCTTCATTCACTGGGATATTAATCACCTCCGCTCCCTCTTTGCCGGGCTGGACGTAAAGGACGGCCAATTGTTCCGGTGTGATTGGCGGCACACCATCTGGCAGCTCGTTATCTGTTGTTTCCCGGATGCGGCGCAAAATGCGCAGAATAAGGTGCTCAGAGTGAGTCTCAAGCAGGAAGGTGTTTTGGTTATCTCCAAGAGCAGAATTAATAAAAAGATCGCCAAGCTCTGCCTGAAGAGCAGGATGAAGATGGAGTTCCGGTTGCTCTATCAGGATGGTCTTCCCTTTCGAGATCATACTATCAACAATCACAGGGAATACCTGTCCGACACCAACACCTATGTCTGTAAAACTTAAATGCACTCCTTTTGATTTATCGAACAATTTGAGCTTCAAATCGTCATGAATATCGGAAGCCCGACTTGAAAAAGAGACAACTTTAAGCTCATACCCCATATTAAAACGACAAAACTGTTTATTTATATCATCTAACCTTTCCATAAATCTTTGGTCTCTGACAAGTATGTCTGGGTTTGGGTAAGGACGGAGAGGGGATAGGTAAATGATCGAGTCAAGAAAATCTCGAAACAAATAAGATGCCGAAAGTGTAAATAAGGAAACGTTATTCGCATCCTCACTATCAAAATCTTCAAAAATTATGTACTGAACATCACGGCTATTTAATGATTCTGGCAAGTAATTTCGTAATAATAAAAAATCTCCGTCAAAGCGATGTAGTGCTAAAGCGTCCCAAAGTCCTTTTAGATTTTTTTTCTGATCTGGTTTTAGGTCTGCTGTTTCTATCTCCTTACCAAAAATTGCATCGTAACTTTTCCAATACCTATGTTGCGAATTTATATAAGTCAGCTTAAAAAAAGAGCCTGGAGATTTTTTGTAAATACGAAGTGCATTTTTATCGAAATAATCATCATTCCTAAACGCCGTTTTTTTGTCGGGAGGCTCGTTTTTGTATGTGAGAATTGGCGCTGGGTCATCTCCAAGAAAAAGGTTAATCTCAGATGTAGTTACACCAAAGTCCTGATTATAAGAAAAGGTAACACTCATGCCTATTGTGTCAAAATCACCACTTTCGTTTAACTTTTCAAAATACTGAGAAATGGATGATGCAACAAGAGCAAGATAATCTTCCACAGGGAATGCACTACTTATATCTTCTGGTCGATGCATCGTTACCTTAAAAGAAAAAGATCTTCTAATATCATGGCGATGGATAAATTGTGGGTAGCCTCCTAACTTAACAATCCCTCCTTCAGATACGAGAGATTGTTCTGGACTTTTTGCTTCAGCCAAGGTTTGTTTTAGCATCAGGAGCGATTGAAGAATTGAACTTTTCCCCGAAGAATTAGCTCCAAATATTAAAGTAATAGGCTTTATTGGAATATTTGCGTGTTCAGCAAAGGCTTTAAAGTTTGTTATTTGATATTCTTCTATCATTGATTCCCCCCGAACTTTATTGTGGTATTTTGAAAACACCGGGCAGTTCCTGCCACTTATTCCGAAACATATCAAAATTTATAAATTTCATGATTGTCTTCAAGTTTTCTCATGTCAGCAAGTATCGTACCATATTTATTCAAGGCCATATTTTTTTAACCAATTAGAAAATGTTTGGTAATTTGGAAGGCCGACCAGTTTGGTAGCCTTTGTCTTGTTGCCGCCTGCCTCATCCAGAGCACGTTTTAAATAATGCTGTGCTAATTTTTCCATAAGTTGCAGCAGGTTGATACCGTCGTTGATGGGCTTCCCAAGAAGACCGTCGTCCTTTGTTTTCAGAACCGGCAGCATTGCTTCACGAATATCCTCAACATTGATTGTGTTTTCAAACGACCATAGGGCCGCCCGGCGCAATGTGTTCTGCAGCTCCCGGACGTTGCCTGGCCAGCTGTGCTGAAGCATAAGATTTTTTGCTGAAGCAGAAACTTTTTTGTATTTATACCCTGGCTCATCAACGCTTTCCTGATTGATTTGATCCAAGAGT
The DNA here is from genome assembly GCA_964410925.1 of uncultured Desulfobacteraceae bacterium. GTDB lineage: Bacteria > Desulfobacterota > Desulfobacteria > Desulfobacterales > UBA11574 > S5133MH16. The sequence continues at coordinate 30 of CAYPIW010000116.1, read as the reverse complement.
CGATCAATCAGCAAGCTGATATCACCCGGT
>CAYPIW010000115.1:0-26987 GCA_964410925.1 uncultured Desulfobacteraceae bacterium | reverse complement strand
GAGTTCGCATCGACGGGGCGGTTTGGCACCTCGATGTCGGCTCGTCGCATCCTGGGGCTGGAGCAGGTCCCAAGGGTTTGGCTGTTCGCCAATTAAAGTGGTACGTGAGCTGGGTTTAAAACGTCGTGAGACAGTTTGGTCCCTATCTTTCGTGGGCGCAGGATATTTGAGAGGAGCTGTTCCTAGTACGAGAGGACCGGAATGGACGAACCAATGGTGTTCCAGTTGTCGCGCCAGCGGCATTGCTGGGTAGCTAAGTTCGGAATGGATAACCGCTGAAAGCATCTAAGCGGGAAGCCAACCTCAAGATAAGATATCCCTTAAGTATGGAAACATACTTAACTAAAGACCCCTTGAAGACGACAAGGTTGATAGGCCAGGTGTGTAAGTGCGGCAACGCATTTAGCTTACTGGTACTAATAGGTCGTGAGGCTTGGCCACAAAATAATTTACATAATTGTTCTGAACGTTTTGATGTGCTCATATCTAAATTGTTGCTAAAATTAAGGTTAAAGTTTTTTCGGTGGCAATAGCAAAGAGGAAACACCCGTTCCCATCCCGAACACGGAAGTTAAGCTCTTTTGCGCCGATGGTACTGCTCGGGAGGCTGAGTGGGAGAGTAGGACGCTGCCGAAAAATTTTTATATGACCCGGAATCACTCTATTATAAGATTAAGTGATTCCGGGTTTTTTTATTAAAATTGCGTGGTTCCGGCAAAATTCTTTTTGTACTTTTCTAAAATAAAAAAACGAAGTGGAACTTATCAGAACCAGGAAAATTAGTGTTGGTGCCGCATCAATGTGGAGCAGCATCCAGCTGAGACCTATCAGAGGTATAAGACTCCAGCGTACTATCGCCCGCAGGATGTCGTGGTTGGCGATAAATTCAGCCACGGGTGGGGAGTACCTGTAATAGGTTTTCACAAAAGCACGGCCGATTTTAAAGGGCATAAGATAAAGCTCGGGGAATCGTCGTAACAGCCTCACATGTTTCTTAAATCTTGAACCAGAAGCCGCGGTAGCGATAAAACATCCACTGCTTCCACCACTACTTGAGTCATAGACCCCAGAGGCGGCAATTCCGCCCGGATCCACAATAATTCCATTGGACAGTCCATCGCTATCACCGTATCCACCATCCTTTAATTTTAAAGTGACAGATTGACCGTCGTTATCAAAAGTAGTATGTTCCGAATAGTCATGCCAGCCGTTGATTGTGTCGTATTTAAAAAAGGTGTCAGACTCGAAAATTTCTCCTGAAAAATAAATTTTCAATATGGCTGTATCGCCAGGCTCTTTCATTTTCAGCCGATACAAAATCAGACCAAAGATAAGATCGTCCGGCCGATAGGCAATGTCGGGAATCGTTTCGGGATCAATCATTTCCACTGATTCAATTTCACTGATGGTATCCGAGATTTTCTCGATACCGATATACATTGAATTGTCTGAGATTGTGCGCATTTGATGGTTTTGGGTTGATGGTTGTCGGGGATACCGTCCATATTGAAATCAACACTGTCATCTACCTCAAAATTGTCGGGAACGCCAGGAACGCCATTTGGGTTAAAATCCTCGAAAAAGCAGGTGGTGGTGAATTAAACAGAGGGGGACCAATCTGACGTCACGGAATAGGTATCGTAATATCGAATGCGCACGTAATATTTATGGTTTGATTTCAAGACCATGTGGGGAACTGAAAACGTGGTCAGATAGGCGTTGCTGGTAACATCAATAACTAAGGATGAGAAACTGTTCTGGTCGCTGATTTGCCACCGGCTTTGCCTGTGAGAATCATGGTTTGGGTCTGGAAAGGGTTGAATGGTTTATATCTAATGGGACATCGATTTCAACCTGACCCGTCTCAGGATAGACGATGATAGGTGTACTTGGCGGCAGGTTTGATGGAGGCACATCCAGTATTGTAATTATTTTCGCGGCCGTTCTTGTCACTTCACCGAAGGTATATCTGACCTGGATGGTTATCGTTTCATCGTCCAATACCTCATAGGCAGTCAGCACGCCACTGCCGATGATGGATGCAAAGCCAGAGTCCTCGGTCCATTCGGCGGCATCCGTTACTGTTTGGGTGATCGTATGTTACCTTCTATATGACCCGATGAGATGTTGAGTCTTTTTCATCGGGGTAAAGCCTATTTAACCGTCGTTGAGCCTGATCAAATACACGCAAATAATATGCCTTTGGGGTTGTATGAGACGGGTTTAAAAAGTCGTCTATGTTTGACAGCATTTTATCTAATATATAAAATAAACAACAGGTTGTTAAATTTAATTTTACAAAAGAGTTTATTTGTTGAAATGGTTTTTAATAATTTTATGGAAATGTATTATGAACTTACCATATGATGGTGACAAAAATTGTACGATCTTTTGACGAAAATCAATAGGAATGTGACTCTTTGTATAAACGCAATTTGACTTATATGGAACTTTCGCGTAAAATTTTGATAAAATGCATGTTTTCTAAAATCTGGATACATAATCCGGGGCCATTAAAAATTTTATTTTCGTAAGTTTTAAAAATTTCCAAACGTAAAAGGTTTAATGTGTTTACGCGCGGTTTAAAAACAAATATAGCTGTTCATCTAACCGTCCTCCTATTGTTGGCGATGATTTTATTAGATTTTGTAATGATTATAACCGCACGAAGGGACCTCCTTGGATCTGAAATTTCAAAAGGATATATATTTATATCAGGAATGGAATCCAATATAATTTTTATTTTGGAATCGGACAATATCACAGAGAATTCAGATTTTAAGGATGATTTTGGAAGGAAATTAGAAAATGCAGGATTCTCTTGCGCAATGGTTATGGACATAAAAAAAAATCGAGTACATTTTAGTGGGGAAAATTTTACCTTGCAAGATGAGATTGAGACGATTACAAGACAAACAATTCGGTCGGGAGATAAAGCCGCCAGATTTTTTGGGTCAACTTGGGGGGTCTGGGGGAAGCAAAGCCAGGATGTGATCATATCAGCGCCTTTGCTCAGGAATGGAAGTATCGTTGCAGGGGTAAGTATTGTTTTACCCCTTAAAGGAATCCATAACACGTTGAGGCGGACACAATATATCTTATTAATCTATATCTTTATTAATACATTTGTTTTTTCTTTTATCGGTGTTTACCGGTTGTCGAGGATTATCGTGAAACCTTTACAAAGGCTGGTAAAGAGGGCTGAAGAATACCGAGAAGATGACGAGATGTTTTTCCTTTATGAAAAGCAGGATAATGATTTTAGCAAATTATCCAAGGCGTTAAACAGCATATTGAAACAGATTGCCAATGACAAAGAAAGACTTCGGACCACGGTTATGTCCCTCGAGAAGGCGAATACTGATTTAAAACAGGCTCAAAAAGACATTATTCAAGCGGAAAAATTGGCATCTGTCGGCAGATTATCTTCAGGAATTGCCCATGAAATTGGAAACCCCATAGGTATTGTTGTAGGGTATTTGGAGTTGCTTAAACAGAACGATATTTCAGAGGAAGATAAAAAGGAATTTATTCTCCGTACAGAAAACGAAATAAATAGAGTAAATACTATTATCAAGCAACTCCTTGATTTATCAAGGCCTTCGAGTGAAGCTTTGAAGGTTGTTTCAGTGCACTCCGTCATCAGAGAGACGGTTGATGTATTTAAATTTCAGCCGTTGATGTCCAATATCGAATTGCGTCTTGGCTTGATTGCGAAAAACGATAGAGTGATGGCCGATTCTAATCAATTGAGACAGGTTTTTTTGAATTTGCTTATTAACGCTGCCGATGCTATTTCGTCCGTTAGGGATCCTTTTAAAGGTAGAATATCGATAACCAGCAAGGTGGTACAGAATGTCCCCGATGAATCGGGAGACCATCCCAACCTGTTGAAAATAAGTTATATTGATAATGGCTCCGGGATTGTAAAGGAAAATCTTGGGAATATTTTTGATCCTTTTTATACCACCAAGGAACCCGGCAAAGGGACAGGATTGGGTCTTTCGGTTTGTTTTATGATTATCCAAGGAATCGGCGGAAAAATTCAGGCAAGCAGTGAACAAGGCAAAGGTGCGACCATAAACATATATCTTCCCTTGATACATTAAGCAGCCTATGGGGGAACGGATAAAATTAATTTGGACATAAATATTGGATAATAAACCCACAAATGAGAGCAAATTTTTCCCAAAACGTCTGTTGATCATAGATGATGAAGAGAACATGCGTCACATGTTGTCCTCTTTACTCAATAAATCCGGTTACCGTGTGGATACGGCCTCTGACGGTGCGGATGCTCTTAGGATGGTTGATCAGACATTATACGATTTTATTCTCTGTGATCTTAAGATGCCCAATATGAATGGAATGGAATTTTTTGATACTGCAAGGGATAAGCTATGGGCGACGACGGTAATCATGATGTCAGCGTATGGAAGTATCGATACAGCGGTTGAAGCTGTGAAGAAGGGAGCATATGATTTTATATCAAAACCGTTTAAGCCTGATGAAGTTCTCCTTACTCTTAAAAAGGCCGAAGAACGGGAAAGTTTAAAACGAGAGAACCTCTGGTTAAAAGAAAAAATTCGGAAAATTCAAGAAAATTACCATTTTGGCAACATGGTTGCCAAAAGCAATGCCATGCTGAATGTATTCAAGCTGGCCGAGAAAGTGGCCCAATACAATACTACGGTATTAATATATGGTGACAGCGGAACCGGGAAAGAGCTGATCGCAAAGGGTATCCATTTCACGGGACAAAGAGCAAAAAAATCTCTGGTCCCGGTTAACTGTGGAAGCATCCCTGAAAATTTACTTGAAAGTGAACTCTTTGGTTATAAAAAAGGTGCGTTTACCGGTGCGGACAGAGATAAAAAAGGTCTTTTTGAAGAAGCGGACGGTGGAACAATTTTTCTTGACGAGATTGGTGAATTACCCCTGTCCTTGCAGGTTAAACTCCTGAGGGTGTTACAGGAAAATGAGATCAGAGCGGTGGGTGATTCAAAAACAAAGAAAATAGATGTTCGTGTTATCGTTGCGACTTCTAAAAATCTCAGATATGAAGTTAGTAAGGGCGCTTTTCGAGAGGATCTGTTTTTCAGGCTGAATGTGCTGACGATCATGCTGCCGCCACTCAGGGAGCGGCCGGAAGATATACCACTTTTAAGTCAACATTTTATTGACCGGTTCAATATCAGTTTGGATAAAGAAATAAAGGGGATAACCCCGGCAGCCATGTCACTTTTGCTTAAACACAACTGGCCGGGAAATGTCAGGGAACTTGAAAATGTTATTGAAAGGGGCGTGGTACTTGCCGAAGATAGCATCCTATTGCCGGAAAACTTTCCGCCAGAATTGGGCGAAGAATCAAAAATGAGCAAGATGGACGATTGGTTCGACGGATACTCGCTGAAGACCGCCCAGAAAATTCTGGAAAAAAAACTCATCACCAAGGCACTCAAGACAACAAACGGCAATCGCACGCAGGCCGCAAGGATTCTTGAAATCAGTCATCCTTCCCTGTTAAGTAAAATTAAAGCTTACGATATTAATCTTTAGCCGATGCCTGTCCATAAATGGTTGTTTTGGCCAATTTCTGGGCAGGCAACAGGTAACTTTCCAGTCTTTTAAAGATGTGATACTGCCTGAAGACCCTTTAATATCAATTGGTTATAACACATTAACACGTTACACCCTAATTAAAAAGCAGGAGAATAAGAATGGAAGACTTTGGTGCGATCCAACATCTCCTCAAGAAGATTTACGGTGCGGAAAGGGGAAACCTGGCTTTTGATAACATACTGCCAATCATAGAGAGATTTCCGCCTCGAAAAGGCCGGAAAAGGGGTTATTTTTCTCAGGAAGATGTATTTTTGATAACCTATGGCGACACATTGAAGAAAAGGGGAGAGCGTCCTTTAGAAACATTATTTAAATTTGCCTTCCGACAGTTTAAAGACGTGTTTTCAACGATACATATCCTGCCGTTTTTTCCATTTTCTTCGGACGATGGATTTTCGGTGATCGATTTTTTCACAGTAAATCCAGAGCTTGGGACTTGGGAAGATATTCGTCGACTGGGCAGAGAGTTTCAGTTGATGTTCGATCTCGTGCTTAATCATGTTTCGGCAAAGAGCATGTGGTTTCAAAACTATTTGGCAGAGAAGCCAAACTATGAGGATTTTGCTATTGAGGTCGATCCCTTGGCTAATCTGTCTTTGGTGACCAGACCCCGATCCTCACCGCTTTTAACTCGATTCAAAAAAACTTCCAACGAGCCGGTGTATGTTTGGACCACCTTCAGTGCCGATCAGATCGATCTGAATTACAAGAGCCTTGAAGTTCTTAAACAAATGGTAAAGGCCCTTCTTTTTTATGTGGAGCAGGGGGCGACCTCTATTCGTCTTGATGCCGTCGCGTATATTTGGAAGGAAATCGGTACACCCTGCATTCATTTGATTCAGGCGCATCAAATGGTTCAACTTTTTCGAAGCATATTGAACGTTGTTGCGCCGAACGTTCTACTGATTACCGAAACCAATGTGCCGCATTATGAGAATATGAGTTATTTGGGCGATGGGCATAATGAAGCCCAAATGATTTATAATTTTACATTACCGCCATTGATTCTTTATACGTTTGTCCGAGAGGATTCAACGGTACTGTCCGAATGGGCCAAAGATTTGAAGGTACCGTCTAATAGTAATACGTTTTTCAATTTTACGGCTTCCCATGACGGAATCGGCGTGCGTCCGCTGGAAGGGATTTTACCCCAAGCTGAAATTGATACCCTCATTGATGTTGTGAAAGAAAATGGTGGAAGGGTTTCCTATAAAAGAAATCCCGATGGTTCTGACAGTCCGTATGAGTTGAATATAACTTATATGGATGCTTTATTACCTCCGGAGGTCACAAAAAAATCCTGGCACGGACAAAAATTTTTGGCTTCTCAGTCCATTCAATATGCGTTGCCCGGGGTTCCAGCTTCCTATATTCACAGCGTACTCGGTTCCAGGAACTGGGAGGCAGGCGTTCGGCAGACTCAAAGCGCCAGAACCATCAATCGGGAAAAATTGCAGGTTGATGACGTGTTGTCCCAACTCAAGAATCCTGAAACCTTTCGCTCTCAGATATTTAACAGGTATATTAAAATGATTAAAACCAGGCGGAAGCAGCCTGCTTTTCACCCGAATGCCGATTTTGAAATACTGGGAATCGATCCTCAAGTGTTTGTCATCGCAAGGCATGCTGAGAATCAAAAACTGTATGCCGTGACCAATATTTCATCCAAACGAGTCACAGCTTCGTTATCGAGCGCCGGAGCTCCTGAGCGGATGAGAGACGTCATTACTGGCGAGATTTTTAGTACAGAGGCATTAAAGTTGAATCCCTATCAATTTTTATGGCTCAGTACAATGGGCAGTTAAAAAGGTCTTTAGGGATTAAGTTAAATTCTGCACTTATTGTCCGTTGATCTTGTCCCTCAATTTTCCTGAACATTTGAATGTAACCACTTTACGTTCTTTCAACATCAAGTCGTCGCCGGTGGCGGGATTGCGGCCTCTCCGTTGTTTTTTTTGCTTTACACAAAATTTTCCAAATCCCGAAAGAAGGACATCCTCATTTTTTTCCAGCGTCCTTTTAATAATTTCCAATAGAGCTTCAATTATCTCAACAGATTTTTTCTTTGTAAACCCCAGTTCGTGTGCTTTCGTGACAATATCATTTTTAGTTAATGCCATGTCGCCTCCTTAAGTAATGTTTGCGGTTTTTCATATGTATTAACTTATCGTTATATTAAGGAATATCAATTCTCGTTTTGTGTTGATTCCTTGCTGTTTGCACGATCAGGGTTTTCGATCTTTTTAATTATATTGTTGATATTTCTCATAATTTCATCAATTTCGGCTTTTAATTTTCTGTCATCGGAATCATTCATATGGATTTCTCCTAAAAATACTTTAAAGCTTACTATCTATAGTATATCGGTATGCTAAAATAGACATGCCTGTCAAGATGATTGATGTTAAAATTATTTATAGTATTGTCGGAAGCAACGCTTCGGCCATATCGAAATGATTGCCGATATCTCTTCGTAAATCCAGCCGGTTTCCTTGCGGATTTTCACGGGGAATTACCCTGATTTTACCATTTTCAAAGGCGGTCGATATTTTTTGACGAAGACGTTCTGCTGCTTTTGCTCTGCTTTTTCCATGTGTAACGGTTGCATTAACGTTACAATATATCACCCGGCTGCCATCTGATTTATAAATTCCTTCTTCGGATGAATATGTCATTGCAGATGGGATAACCTGTATTTTTTTTTTCTTCAAGTAGTCAAAATCAATATCCACCAACTCTCCTTTTGTACAGGACCAGGGATACCCTTTTTGGCTTTGCGGGCCGCCGGAACCCGTAACCAGGGCGACGCAGATGGAAATTTGATCGGATCGCACTTCCGGGATTATCTCATCCAGATTCCCTTGGATTGTCGCTTTAATTAACGCCCCCAAATTCCTTATTCTGCGAATAATCGGCTGCCATTCGGGTTCGGGAGGCCGAATATTGATTTCACAGACTCGAATTCTTGTGGGTGCCATATTATTATCAAAAGATAAAAAACACCCCGGGTATATCAGGCAGGGACGTAATATATTTTTTTCTCTCAAGGCTTTTATCAGGGGTTTAACAATATCTTTGGCTGTCATTTCAAACAAATCAGGCGTTTCCATGGGATGCGGCGATATACTTCCCATCCCGCCGGTAATGGGATTGTCCTTACTGGCAGGTCCGGGAAAACGTTCCGGATAATCCATGGAAGTGGGGAGAATTTGAAAATTACCGTTCTTATCAACAAGAATAACAAAAGAAATTTCAACTCCTGACATTCTGGATTCTATCAGAAGCGGCCATTCCGATTTTTTGCCGAAACGTCGTTTATAGCTTTTACCATAATCGATTATCAAGGTGTCATATACCTCTTTTATCTCCCAGGAATTTAGGATGATACGGGAGCCCTTTCCTCCGGCACTATAAGGATACTTCAAAACCGCACCGCCATATAAATCCAATAGAACCAGACATTTTTTCAGAATTTCCTCATAATTTCTTGCATCTACGGCATACCATTTATCTGCTACAGGAATATTATATTCATGACAAAGATGTTTACAGGCAATTTTGTCGCCTTCAATAAATGAATTTTCGCGAGTGAATCCAATCATATGATCTGAAAGACCGACTTCCTCCAGTTTGTCCAACAGTCCGTCTAGTAATAAATCTTCAGGCATGGGAACCACACAATCAATCGAGCCGTTTTTAAGGGCGTCAATAATAGCGGAGGCATATGCCATTTTGGAATTGTCTGCTGTGGAAATAAATTTCACCGGCCATTGCATTGACATGGCAAAGGGAGGCATGGCCGGCATTCCTCTAATTACCACTCCCTGAAAATCATTTCCATAGGTTTCACTTGTTGCCGTAGAGGTAACCACGGCACTTAAAAGTGTTCTTCCGTCAGTTCCGGCAAATCCTATTTTATAACTCACAATCACTCCTTTTATTTTCGAACCCTGTTAAACACTTGAATGGTTAAGTAATTGTTATTATAAGGATATACTGTTTGAGTGAAAATTGGATGTTTATTATTTTGAGCGTTATGGCCTTTATAACCTGCTGATTCGTCAATATATATTTCAAGAAAAACACTTAGCACCCAACGCGAAATGAGTTCACTTTTTGTGAATTCATTATGATTATGTTGGGTCATTTTTCAGTAGCGTTGGGCACAAATTTTCCAGGGCATAAACGCCGGTTGCAGAATAATCTGAATTAAGCTATAGCGCTTTACAAAAGCGCCTTATTGGAAAGGCATGAAGAAAAAAGTTTCTCCAGGACAAGTCATAACCTGAATTTGGAGCCGGCGGGCGGATTCGAACCGCCTACCTGCTGATTACGAATCAGCTGCTCTACCAACTGAGCTACGCCGGCACAATAAAAAGACACCTACTTTGTTTATGGATCAAAATCAAGAAAAAATATCACCTGAACGCTTGATTGATATAATTTCCGTCGGGGATCATACCGTTGATTGTACAGGACTCACCGGATCCGAGCAGGCATATTTTGTGTCCAGATTAACCATGGCACACAGAGGGTCTGTTGTAGTGATTGTTCCTTCAACAAAAGATGCGGAAAAGTATCTGGAAGATTTGAGATTTTTTTTAGGGAAAAACAATCCCTCCCTGGTTTATTTTCCTCCCTATAATATTTCACCGTTTCAGCAGCTTTCCTATCACAGTGAAACAGCAGCTATCCGGATCAAATCTCTTTACCGTTTGATAGTGGAGGATACCCCGCAAATTGTGGTGACAACGGCAGCAGCTTTGCTGCAAAGAATCATCCCAAAGCCGGAGCTGTCTGACTATGCCGAACTTATAATGGCAGGAGAGGAAATCCATCGGGACCTATTGGTCGAGAAACTGGTTTCAGGTGGCTATGTTCAATCGGCAATAGTTGAGGAACCCGGAGATTTTTGTGTAAGGGGCGGTATACTGGACGTTTTTTCACCACTGTATTTAGATCCGCTCAGAATCGAATTATACGGAGATATTGCGGAATCTATAAGGTTCTTCTCGGCCGCAACCCAGAGGACAATAAAGAATATTCGGGAAGCAGTTATACTGCCGGCCCGAGAGACTGTTTTAAAGGAAGAATGTATTGATCAGATCATCGGACGAATACGGGAGCAGGCGTCCCGGTTGGATCTCCCGGCAACAAAGATCAGAATTTTAATTGATCAGGTCAGGAACGAGGGAATGTTTCCCGGGGTTGAAGGGCTGATGCCACTCATTTATCCGGATCTTCACACGCTCTTTGATTACACGCCGAGAGATGCGCTTTTTATTCTGAGTGAGCCGGCTGAATTGGAAAAGGCTGTGAATGAATTCCAGGATCAGGCCTCAAATTGTTTTGTTTCCGCGTGCAATGATCCCAGACTGTGTGTTGAGCCGGAGAGACTTTATCTAACGTGGTCGGACGCCAAAGAAATCTTTAAGCATAAAAAACTGCTGAGAATTAAACAGCTTTCCGTTTCAAAAGGCTTTCTTTATGACGGTCAGCCCTTGCGGATATTTAATTTTACCGTTAAAAACAATATGAACATCAGCCTATCCCTTAAGCGTTGCAGGGAAAAAGTTCTTTTTTCGCCGCTTGCGAAGTGGATCAGCGATCAAAAAAAAACCGGATGTGCTACACTTCTGGTTTGTAAAACCAGCACCCAAGCCCACAGACTGAAATCACTTTTGCTCCCATACGGGATTCATCTGAAGCCTGTTGAGTTTTTCTCAGATGTTAAACTGGATGAGACCCAGGCATATGCCTGCATCGGCCAGGTTTCTTCAGGTTTTGTATGGCCTGATGAATCTCTGGCGATCATTACGGATAATGAAATATTTGGCTCAACACATCGCCGAAGAAGAAAACAGATGCAAAAAGTTCAGACGGAACTTCTTGCATTTGAAGATTTAAAAAAAGGGGACCTTATCGTTCACGTTGAACACGGAATAGGGCAATATAACGGACTGGTGAATCTGAAACTGAACGGCTCGAGCAATGATTTTCTTTCGATTGTTTACAAAGATGATGACAAACTTTACGTGCCCGTGGATCGCATGAGCATGGTTCAAAAATACATAGGGGTGGATGGTATCGAGCCTGTTCTCGATAAAATGGGCGGAAAATCATGGGATCGGATCAAAGCCAGGGTAAAGAAATCGGCGGAGAAGATCGCCGGAGAACTCCTGAAACTCTACGCCGAGCGTAAGATTAAACATGGCCACGCTTTCAGGGAAGTGGATGCTGATTTTATCGATTTTGAAGCCGCTTTTCCTTACGAGGAGACATCAGACCAGCTTGACGCTATTGAAGATGTTCTCGATGATATGAAATCACCCGTTCCCATGGACAGACTGGTGTGTGGTGATGTGGGATATGGTAAAACAGAGGTTGCTCTGCGGGCATCGCTCATGGCCGTCAGTGACAGTAAACAGGTTGCTGTACTTGTTCCGACTACGGTGCTTGCGGAACAGCATTTTCTAACATTTTCCGACCGTTTTCAACGCTACCCGGTTAATGTTGCATGTTTGAACAGATTTCGATCCATGGGGGAGCAGCGTAAGATTATCGCTGATCTTAAATCAGGCAAGATAGATATTGTCATCGGAACTCACCGGTTGCTTCAGAAAGATGTGGCATTTAAAGATCTGGGACTTCTCGTGCTTGACGAAGAGCAACGTTTCGGTGTTAAACATAAGGAGAAGCTGAAAAAAATAAGAAGCTCAATGGATGTTCTTGCCTTGACCGCTACTCCAATCCCAAGAACACTCCACATGTCTTTGATGGGGATACGTGACATTAGTGTAATTTCGACTCCGCCTGAACATCGCAAATCTATTATCACATATATTTCTGAAATAGATGATGCTGTTATTTCAGAAGCCATACGCAATGAGTTAAACAGAAACGGCCAAATTTTTTTTGTTCATAACAATATTCACAGTATATGGGCCATGGCAAAACATTTGCGGGAACTGGTGCCCGAGGTCAGGCTTGATGTGGCCCACGGTCGTTTGGATGACGATATGCTGGAAAAGGTAATGCTTGGTTTCATGAACAAAGAAATCGATTTATTGGTGTGTACCTCTATCATAGAATCCGGTCTTGATATTTCTTCAGCCAACACAATATTAATCAACCGGGCGGACAGATTCGGACTGGCTCAGATTTACCAATTACGGGGACGTGTGGGGCGACTCGATGAACAGGCTTACGCTTATCTTTTTATACCCAACGAAAGCACATTGAGTAAAGATGCCAGGAAGCGTCTGAAGGTGTTGATGGAGCACAGTGATCTTGGCTCCGGCTTTCAAATTGCAATGAGTGATCTGCAAATAAGAGGAGGAGGGACAATTCTGGGAGCTTCCCAGTCTGGTCATATTGCCGCAGTGGGTTATGATATGTTTCTCAAACTCATGGAGAACTCAATGGCAGAGTTGAAAGGGGAAAAGATTCGAGAACGTTTGGAACCTGAAATTAACATTGCTCTGCCTGCTTCAATACCCGAATCATATATACAGGATATCGACCAGCGTCTTTCAGCATACCGTCGTCTGACCAAGATAAGAGAGGTGGATGAAATTGCTGATTTTAAAATAGAGATGGTGGATCGTTTCGGTGTTTTGCCGGTTGAGGCTTCAAATCTACTTTTTAAAATCATGCTCAGAGTATTGGCTATAGAGGCGGGCGTAAAACGGCTTGATCTGACAGAATCGCAGCTTTACCTTTATTTTTTGGAACCTCACAATCCTGAACGAATATGTGATAGTATTGTTTCTGGAGGAAGGCGGTTCGAGTTCACCGGAGACCGTGTGCTAACCGCCGAACTTTCAAAAACAAATAGAGCCGGTCTATTGACTCAGACTAAAAATATCTTGAAAGAAATCATACAACATGTTAACAATCAAAAATTTATGTGATATTGCCAATAGAACTCGCTCTTTTTCGATGATAAAATATTTTAACAGGTTCATGGCTCTAATCGGTTTTTTATCGATTATTTACCCTTTGACCGGGTGTTTTGATTCTGAATCTGAATGCCGTGATGAATATTTTATCCGGGTCGGTGACAGTGTTATAACCGTTCATGATTTCAACAGGGCTTTTGAGATTGCCAAAGCCTCCCATTCGCAGGGTGCCATGCAGCAACCCGATGCGGTCAAAGAGGCCAAATTGCGGTTTGTTAAACAGATGACCGAAGAGATGATCTTACGGGAAAGGGCCAAGGATATCGGTATCACAATTACTGATGAAGAAGTTAAACAGGCAATTGAAGATATAAAACAGGATTACCCGGAAAATGTGTTCGATCAGATATTACTTGAGTATGCCGTACCGGTCCAATCATGGGAAAAAGGGTTGCGGACCCGTTTGCTCATGGAAAAGGTCATTGCCAAAGAGTTGGGGGCTCAGATCGTAATAACACCTGATGATGTGTCGAAGTATTATGAAGCTCATTACAAAAACCATGAGTTGACACCGGATAAAAAAGAGGTGTCAAAAGATGTCAATAAAACCATAACAAGAAATCTGCGCAGAAAAAAGATTGAACAGGCGTATAAGCCTTGGATAAAAGAACTTCAAAAAAAATATATTATTGAAATAAATAAAGTACAGTGGAAAAAAATCATCGGTTCGTAACCAAATTCATTATTTCGAAAATTATAGCTCGCCATATAGCGGGATGAGTGAAGCCAACGAATTTTTGGGTTATTACAATGATGTGCAAACGTTTTATATGTTTCGTTTACTGCATACTATACACTTTTTATTTTTTTACCCTCGGTTTTTCCTTTATTTCTAAATCGGAAGGCGCAGAAATTGTCGACCGAATTGTAGCGGTAGTTAATGATGACATTATTACTCTTTCCGAACTGAACCTCTCGTTTAAACCGTATGAAGAAAAAATTCGAAAACTTGGTTATTCAAACGAAAATGAACATAAAATGCTCTTCAAAGTGCGGGAGGATATGCTCAACCGACTCATCTATCAAAAACTTCAGGATCAGGAGGTGGAACGCTTAGAAATTAAAATAGATGAACCGGAGATAGATCAAACCATCGAGCGAATTAAAGAAGAGAATTTTTATACGGATGAAGATCTAAGGCTTACATTGGCCAATGAAGGATTAACAATGGAGGAGTATCGCGGAAAGATAAAGGAACAGATACTCAGGACAAGGCTGATCAACCTTAACGTAAGATCCAAGGTTGTAATCACAAAAGAGGACATAACATCTTATTACAAAAACCACACGGACAAGTATGGAGGAAAGAAAAAATATCGTCTTCAGAACATAATTATAAAAGTTCCACTATTTGCCGATGAAAGGGAGAAGAGTAAGATTAAAGCCGAAATGGATGAGATTTTAGCAAAATTAAAAGCGGGGGAATCCTTTGAAAATATGGTCGAGACCTGTTCTGAATCATCTCCGGGCGCTGGGGGCGGTGATTTGGGTTTATTCGGGCTTGATGATCTTTCTCCACAGTTGCAAAATACCGTCAAGGAGATGAACGCCGGTGAGTTTACCCCCGTTCTTGATACGGACCAGGGATTCCAGATTTTTTTTGTTAAAGAGATTGTTGAAACTTCAGGAAGGCCCTTGGAAGAGGTATCACCCGAGATTGAAAAAATACTTTATAATGAAATTGTTGAAAAAAAATTTCAGTCATGGCTTGAAGAGTTGCGCAATCAGTCTGCTATAAAAATTATCAAATAGTTTCATATTATCAAATGCAAGGTGACCATACTAAAATACTGATCGATAGCATCAAGAGATTGCTGAGACGGAATGCTTTAAGCCATCTTAGCAAGATAGTTAACAAGACACATGCAGCAGATTTGTCTCGAGTCTTCCGTTCTTTGTCGATTTCCAGCCAGCAGAAGCTCTTTGAAATGATAAAGGAGACTGAGCAAAAGGGTGTACTCTTCAGTGAACTTGATGAAGATACTTTTCTTGCGCTTGATAAAGTCATCGAACTTGACGATATGGTTGAGATTTTTGAACAAATGCCCACTGATGATGTGGCCGACCTGTTAGGAAGACTGCCCAAGGAACGGTCTGATGCCATTATAGAAAGGATGAAAAAAGAGAGTTCCGAAGAGGTTGAAGGTCTGCTTCACTATGGAGATGATACTGCCGGCGGGATCATGGTTCCTGATTTTATTGCCTTGCGAGGAAATACAACCGCAGGGGAAGCCATCAAATCGTTTCAAAAAGAATATCTGGATGTGGAGATGCCGTTTTATCTTTATGTGGTTGATGAAAACGGCAAATTGATCGGTGTCAGCTCGTTGAGGCAACTGGTACTGGTTCCGCCGGCCACGCCCCTTAAGGATTTCATGACAACGGATGTTTTTGCGGTAAAAACGGATACAGACCAGGAAGAGGTGGCCAGAATAGTAGCTCGTTACGATATTCTGGCGGTACCGGTCGTGGATGATACCAACAGATTGGTTGGTATTGTTACCGTGGATGATATTATCGATATCATCAGGGAAGAGGCTACAGAAGATATTTTAAAAATGGCGGGTGTGGGCGGCGAAGAGTTTATTGAAACACAGTCTATTCTTAGGAGCACAAGGATTCGCCTGCCGTGGTTATCTGCAAGCTGTATCGGCGGCATCGTTGCATTTGTTATTATAGGACATTATGAAGGAAGTTTAAGCAAGTTTGCATATCTTGCAGCTTTTATTCCGGTCATCATGGGCATGGGAGGTAATATCGGCACCCAGACTTCCACCATTGTGGTGCGAGGTCTTGCAACCGGACGTCTTAACATTAGAGATCTATGGTCCGTCGTCTTCAAGGAGTTTGCCGTCGGTTCTATACTGGGCATGATTTATGGACTTCTGGTTGGCTCTGTGGCCCAGCTTAGATACAGTATGTTTCAAGTTGCCATATCCGTCGGGCTTGCCGTGATCAGCTCCATGTCTATTGCCGCCCTGGTAGGTTCTTTGGTGCCCATGGGATTCGCAAAGATAAATATAGATCCTGCCATAGCTTCGGGTCCATTTGTAACCACCGCCATAGATATTATAAGTGTTGCTTTCTATTTTATCATTGCTACAACGCTTCTTGGTATATAAAAAGATGTCAAGCTTTTCAACGCCTGCCATCATACTTCGCCGGGTCGATTTTGGAGATTATGATCTAATTGTTACGATTTTTACTTTAACCAAAGGTAAAATTTCAGTCATTGCAAAATCTGCAAAAAAAAGCACAAAACGGTTTGCGGGCATACTGGAACTCTTCTCGGTGTTGAACTTGGAATGTACCATCGGCCGAGGCAAAGGGCTGCCTATTCTTCAGGAAGCGACATTAACGCATGCTTTTCCCAACATCAGATACAAGATAATAAAAACAGCTTATGCCAGCTACTGGGCTGAATTGATCAATCAATGGATGGAAGAAGGTCAAAAACAGGTCCAGCTTTTCAACCTGTTCCGGTATGTTCTGCAAGAACTTGATATGGACCATACCTCCGAAGCGGCGCTTTCCATCCTGTTTCAGATAAGATTTATGACAATCGCCGGCCTGGATCCAGATTTAAACCAGTGTATCATCTGTCGGGCTGAACTGGAGAAGATGAAAAAAAACCGGATTAAATTCGATCTTTCAAGGGGAGGGATTATATGTGATGGGTGTGCTTCCGGAGTCTTACGGAAGATATTTCTTTCAAAGGGAACCATTAAACATCTTTTATGGATCCAAAGAGGGGATTTGGCAAGGGCTGGCCGAATCAAATTTGCTCCCCGATCTTTAACGGAAAGCCTGGAGTTTCTGGAGGCATTTGTGCCTTATCATTTAGGGAAAGAACCCCGGAGCCTGAAATTTTTACGTCAGATAAGGGAATGATCGAAAAGCAGATAACAGGGGGCAGAAGTCAGAGAACACAAGTCAGAGGGTGGAAATTGAAGGACAGAGTAAAAATGCAACACCTATTCCGCAACACGAAACAGGCAACACACACATTTAAAAATTTTATTGAATCGCATCAAATTGAAGCCTCGGCTCCTTGCAGGATCGACATGGGCGGGACCCTGGATATCAGTACGTTTTATTATCCGCTCAGGCATCTCTTCCCATGCACCGTTAACATGGCGATTGATTTGAGAACACGGATACGTTTTATTCCTTATGACAGGGGTATGGTAAAAATATCTTCAAAAGGGTTTACCAGTGCAACATATCCTATTGATGAATCTCCCTTTGATCATCCCCTGGGGCTCATGTTCGCAATTGCAGCCTATTTCAGGGCGGAAGGTGTGCATATTGATATCAAGTCCCTATCACCGCCACGCAGCGCTTTGGGGGGATCATCCGCAGCGGCAGTGGCGCTTGTAGGGACCTTTTCATATATTTTTGAGCGAATGGGCGTAAAACCGCTTTCCAGGCTCCAGATTGCCCTGCTCGCCCAGGCCTTGGAAGCAAGCGTCGCCGCCGTTCCTTGCGGACTCCAGGACCAGCTTGCAGCTGTATATGGCGGTGTTAATGCATGGGCCTGGCAAGACGGCGTGGGAAAGCCATATTTTAGAAGAAAGGTCATTTTAAGAAAAAAATTTTTAAACGATCTTAAACGTCACCTGCTATTGGCATATTGCGGTGTGCCACACGAGTCAAAAGATATTAACAAAAAGTGGGTTCGTCAGTTTCTTTCAGGAAAAAATCGTGAACTTTGGGCTGAAATTGTTGCATGCACACAAAAGTTTGCTGAAGCGCTGCATGCACTGAACTTTAAAGATGCGTCGGTCTCAATGAACCGGGAAGTGGTCATCAGAAGAAAGATGACCCCCGAGGTTTTTGATGATGTTGGAGAAGAACTTGTGGATTCTGCGTTGGGAAACAACTGTGGTGCGCGATTCACAGGCGCCGGCGGCGGCGGCTGTATTTGGGCACTGGGTGAAATCGAAGATATTGACAATTTAAAGGGGATATGGGAAAAAGTTCTTTCAAGTAGAAAGGATGCCCGTTTGTTAGATGTAACCATAGATTCACAAGGGTTATTGTACAACATTCATAAATAACAATGAGTTAATGAGGGGAAAGAAATGAATTTTCAGGATGTTATTATGTCGTTAGAGAGGTTCTGGGCTCAAAAGGGGTGTGTTGTGGCACAACCTTATGATATTGAAGTTGGCGCCGGAACATTTCATCCAGCCACTCTACTAAAGGCACTGGGCCCCGAACCCTGGAATGTTGCTTACGTTCAGCCGTCGAGGCGGCCGACTGACGGTCGATATGGTGAAAACCCGAACCGATTGCAACACTACTACCAGTATCAGGTT
Organism: uncultured Desulfobacteraceae bacterium; assembly: GCA_964410925.1. Lineage (GTDB taxonomy): Bacteria > Desulfobacterota > Desulfobacteria > Desulfobacterales > UBA11574 > S5133MH16. The sequence goes on along the minus strand of CAYPIW010000115.1, from coordinate 8,083 downwards.
ATTTTAAAACCTTCTCCTTATGATGTGCAGCAGCAATACCTGAAGAGTCTGAAAGTTCTGGGTATAGATCCTCTTGAGCACGATATCAGATTTGTGGAAGATGATTGGGAATCTCCTACATTGGGCGCGGCGGGACTCGGATGGGAAGTATGGCTGGATGGGATGGAAATCACCCAGTTTACCTATTTTCAATTGTGCGGTAGTGTAGAGTTGTTCCCCATATCCGTAGAACTCACGTACGGACTGGAACGTATTGCAATGTATCTGCAAAAAGTAGATAGTGTATTCGATCTGAAATGGACCGATACGGTTACATACGGCGATGTACATCATCAACAGGAAGTCGAACAGTCTACTTACAATTTTGAAAAGGCGAATGTAACCATGCTTCTGGAGTTTTTCAATCAGTATGAAGCCGAATCCGCGCGTATGATTAAAGAAGGACTAGTGCTTCCAGCCTATGAATACTGCCTGAAATGTTCACATACATTTAACCTCCTTGATGCTCGAGGCGCTATCAGTGTTGTCGAAAGGACCGGTTATATCGGCAGGATAAGAAATCTTGCCAGAGCATGTGCGGAAGGATATCTGAAACAGAGAGAAGCTATGGGGTATCCACTGTTGAGAAAATAGACGTAAAGAATCCGGGCGTAAAGAATCAGGATTAGAAAATAGGAAATAGGAATTAGAAAATTGATGACTACAAATGGATGCAAATGAACATAAGTTTTGTTATTTTAATTTGTGTTTATTCGTGTTCATCCGTGGTTTCCTTTATCCTCTTTTCTCTTTCCTGTTTTTGTATTAAAGGTTTTGGATTTCGGTGATTGGAATTTGTGAAATTAGACATAAGACAGAGGTGACTATGAAAAGTTTATTGCTTGAGATAGGGACAGAGGAAATCCCGGCGGGGTATATCGAACCGGCGCTTCAATCCTTGTTGTCGACACTCCTACAGAAAATGACCGATTTTCGTATTGAGTATGGAAATGCAAAAGTTTTTGGAACGCCAAGGCGACTTGCAGTTGAAGTTCAAAATGTAGCGGACAAACAGAAATCCTTGACCTCCGAAATTATGGGACCTCCGGAAAATGTCGGGTTTGATAATAACGGTAACCTAACAACGGCTGCGATGAAATTCGCCGAGAAGGTCGGTGTTTCCATAAACGCCTTAACGGTAAAAGAAACAGACAAGGGCCGTTATGTATGTGTCCGGGTTGCTGAGCGAGGACTGGCAACGCGGACGCTTCTTAAAACCATACTGCCGGAAGTGATTCTGACAACGCCGTTTCCAAAGACCATGAAATGGGCGGAATTAAATATCACCTTTGCAAGACCGATTCATTATATTGTGGCCCTTTTGGGAAATCAAATCATTCCGTTTGAAGTGGGAGATACCAAGAGCGGGAGATATACCTTTGGTCACTATTTTATGCGGCCTGGGAAAGTGAGAATATCCTCTCCGGAAGATTACGTCAAAATCCTGAAAAACGCCCATGTATATATCAATTTTGAGGAGCGACGAAAGCTTGTTGAAAATGAGATCAACAGAGCTGCCAAGGAGGTGGGTGGTAAAATATTTCCGGATGAAGAGTTAATTGATATTAATAAAAATCTGGTTGAATATCCCATCGCCACCACAGGAAGGTTTGATAAAGAATTTCTTGAAATACCCGGCGAGATCCTGATAACCGCGATGCGCAAGCATCAAAAATATTTTGCCGTAGTTGATGACAATAATAACCTCATGCCCAACTTTATTGCCGTGAACAACACCCGGACAAAGGACATGAATCTTGTCGCCACCGGACATGAAAGAGTGTTGAGAGCCCGTCTGGCCGATGCGCAATTCTTTTTCAAAAGTGATGTAGAGGAATCCATGGATGAATGGGTCGAAAGACTCAAGGGCGTGCTATTCCAGGCCAAACTGGGGAGCATGTACGAAAAGGTTCAACGGATACAAAAAATTGCAGCGTATCTTGCGGATGCCAGCGGGCAGAAACTGAATATAAAAAAACAGGTGTTGAGGGCCGCATGGTTGTGCAAGGCCGACCTGGAAAGTCAAGTTGTTTACGAATTTCCGAATTTGCAAGGCGTTATGGGAAGAACATATGCCCTGATCAAGAAAGAATCTGAAGCCGTGGCGGTTTCGATCGAAGAGCATTACCGGCCGATCTATTCAGGCGGACCCCTTCCGGAAACGGTAATCGGCGGCCTGCTCGGTATTGCCGACAAGATCGATTCTATTTGCGGATTTTTCTCCGTAGGGCTTATTCCAACCGGCGCGTCGGATCCTTATGCCCTTCGTCGGCAGGGCATCGGTTTAATCCAAACCATGCTCGATAAAAACTTTTCATTTTCTTTAATGGGGATGATCGAGAAGAGTCTAAAACTATACGGTGTAAAGGATGTCAGGAAGATTCGGGAAATCGCCGGTCCGGTAAACACATTTATACAAAACCGTATGACACATTTACTGGCGGAAGAAGGATTTTCAAAAGACGTCATCCAGGCCGTTGTAAGTATATCGGTGGACAATATTCCGGACGTCTGGAACAGAGCCAGGGCATTTCAAAATCTAAAAACCGAACCCGATTTTGAACCGTTGGCTGTTGCATTCAAACGTGTCGTCAATATCATAAAAAAAGTGAAGGTCTTTAAAGCACAACCTATCAAGAAAACCCTGTTCGAACATGATTCCGAATTCGCTCTTTATTCGGCATATCAAGCGGTCAAAGATAACGTATCGGTCAATCTGGAGAAGGGAGATCCGGGACAGGCACTGCACGAGATCGCTACTCTTCGCGGTCCGGTGGATGCTTTTTTCGATGGTGTTTTAGTCATGGCAAAGGACACAAAAATACGCAGCAACAGACTTAGCCTGCTCAAGCACATAGCAGATCTCTTTGAAACCATAGCAGATTTTTCAAAAATATCGACTTAGTTCCTTAAAACTGAATTTTATGCATTCGGAAATCGTAACCGATTTTATCAATGACTTAAAATGGAACGATTTGAATTTTTAAAAAAAGATTATGTTCAAGGGTTTCCAGCCAACTGCGGGTTTGAAGTTGAGAGGGTGGCTTACGGGATATTTGAATCCCGTTTAAAAATCTGTTCGATTCACCAGCAGCAAGACGGATTTGTGCATGCGGGCGTCATTGCGACCATGGCGGATCATACGGCCGGTTACGCAGCTTTTACCACGGTTTCAGAAAATTATCGAATCCTGACCATTGAGTTTAAGATTAATTATTTTAAGCCTGCTGTTGGCGAATTGATGATCTGCCGTTCAAAAGTTATCAATAATGGCAAAAAGATCAAAGTATCAGAATCCGAGGTTTTTTCTGTATCTGAAGGCCGAGAAAAACTCATATCAAAAGCCATGGTCACTCTAATTGCGGTGCCGGCTGAAAATTTGGCTTAAAACATTCTGCTATGGCATAAAAAAAGCCGGCAATTCGCAATTGGGGATGTCAAAGTAGAATCTCCATTCCTTCTTCTCCATTCTCACTTGCAACCGGATCATAATCCGGGGCGTTTGGGTCTGTGGAGAAGACGTTTCTAAATGGCTCTGTGTCAAAGGAGGTCCATACACCTTCAATTTTGTCCCCTTAATAAAAAGGGATAACCAATGATGTGGTCCCAATGGGTATGGGTTATGAATATTTAGGCTTTTTCAATTTCTTGAGTGGCTTCATCAGTTATAAATTAATAGTGTCAACTATATGTACCCGGAAAAGCTATAATTTTATATACTCAAGCAAAACCCTCCTTTTAAGCGTAGCTTCTGCCGTTTTTTCGAATTGCTCGGTGACATCTGACACAAATAGCCGGAATGCTCCTTTTTTGCCCAGTAAATTATCGACGTTAGGATGCGTGTCCAAAAAATCCTTAACATTTTCTGCGAGAGCAATGGAAGAGTCGATAATAGTTACCTTTTTACCGATTTTTCTTTGAATTTTATCCAGCAAAAGAGGATAATGGGTGCACCCCAGAATAAGCGTGTCTATCTGTCTTGTTTTTAGAGGATGAAGATATTTTTTAATTATCATCACGGTCTCGGGTTTTTTCAGCCATCCCTCTTCTACCAAAGGAACCAGAAGCGGACAGGCAACTGAATAGACTTTTGCGTTAGGTTTCATTGCCTTGATTTTTTCTTCGTAAATGCCGCTTTTTACCGTTGCCCGCGTTCCGATAATCCCGACGATGAAGTTCCTGGAACTTTCAATTGCTTTTGCTGATGCCGGAGATATAACTTCGAATACAGGAACATCAAAGTTTTCAGCCACACGATCAGAAGCCACACTTGAGGCAGTATTGCAGGCCATTACAATAATTTTTGCACCCTGCTTTAAAAGGAACTCGGTATTTTCTAAAGCATACCCGACCACGGTTTCGGGGCTCTTGCTTCCATATGGCGTCCGAGCAGTATCGCCAAAATAAATAATATCATAGTCGGGGAGTTGCTTCAACAGTGACCGAACAACAGTAAGCCCCCCTATTCCCGAATCGAAGACTCCAATCATTATTATCCTTTCCATGACTGTCAAAGCAAGTCGCTGCGTTTAGGCCTGATAATTTGACTTTTTTTTGATAGAATTATATTTATTTGTTTTCCATGGCAAACCATAAATGACAACTGACCAACATCAAGGTGCATCAATGAATTCACAAAATCATACTTCGGCCATGAGCCAGAAGATTTTTAAACTGGGACTTTCGGTGGAGACGGTATCCGTATATCTGATGTGCTGCAGCCTTGCAGACACTGACGCGACGATTTCGACCCAGAAACTTTCTAGAATGTGGAACAGTACCCGAGCGTCATTACTTGAAGGTTTGAAAGATCTTGAAACAAGAAATATTCTCCGCAGGGTAATTTCGGACCGTGCAGGGAACACTGTCTACAAACTATCAGACGTAAAGGATTGGCAGATGTAACGAACTGGAAGCTGTTATAGATTCTTTGCAAGTTCTTTGCGGACACATTCTTTGATAACGCTGTCAGGTAAATCCGTTCGAATGCCCGGACAAAATTCAGCCATGATATGCCAGTTGTTTATATCAACCAGTACGCTTTTTATAAAAGGCCAATCTTTGCACATGCGGGGTTTGACCGGATGAATTGCGCATAGTCCGTCCCAGAATATGCAATACCCATTTTTGTCCTGTGCCAAAACCGGTTTCCCCCCCGACATTTGACAGTAATTATCAACAAAACTCTCAGAATCGATATGAAGATAGTCCGCAATGGCTTTAATTTCTTTCTCGGTTACAAATGTACCTCCATATCCCTTGCAACACTCACTACATTGCTGGCATTTGAAAATATCTGACGGTGTTACATTCTTATACAGCATGCCGGGTTTCCATAGCCTTTTTCAGAGTCATCTGATCCACATATTTTAAATCGCCTCCGATGGGAACGCCGGATGCGATTCGCGTTATTTTCACCGGGTAATTCTCTATATGATCTGCAATATAAGCGGCAGTGGCTTCGCCTTCCAGATTTGTACTTGTTGCAAGAACAACCTCTTTGATACCCCCGCTGGCTATCCTTGAGGTAAGTTCTTTGATTCTGATGTTATCGGGTCCGATGCCGTCCATGGGAGACAGAGCGCCTTCAAGGATGTGGTACAATCCGGTAAAAGCTCCTGATTTTTCAATGGCTACCATGTCGGCAGGCTGCTCTACCACGCATAATATTGAGGAAGTTCTTGTCGGGTCACTACAGATGTCACAGATATCGGTGTCGCTCAGCCCAAAACAGATAGAACATAATCTTATGGTATCTTTTACCTCAATAATACTGTTCGAAAGCTGTTCCGCCTCTCTGCGTGGTGCTCGGAGTATATGCATAGCAAGTCTCTCGGCGGTCTTTTCTCCTATCCCCGGAAGCCTGGAAAGGCCTTTGATTAATTTCAGGATGGAGGGCGGATAGTAATTCATCGTTGATTGTCTTTTAACTGTTTGAATTTAATAATAAAGTTAAATATCATATTTTTAAAATTTGATTTATTTAAAAGTTTGAACTGCTCTAACATGCCTATGTCAATCCTGGTATATTGAGACCACCGGTGAGTTTGCTCATTTCTTGGGTGGCCATTTCCTGTGATTTAATTAACGCATCATTTATCGCTGCAAGTATGAGATCCTGAAGCATTTCAACATCATCGGGATCAACGACTTCCTTTTCTATTTGAATGGATAATACCTGTTGCCGGCCGTTGGCAACAACTTTTACCATTCCTCCACCGGAACTTGTTTCAACCGTTTTATCCGCCATTTCTTCCTGCAGTTTTAACATTTTGGATTGAAGCTGCTGGGCCTGTTTCATCATCTTTCCCATGCCTTTCATTTAAACACCTCCTATAAAATCTTAACGTCAACAACATTGCCGTTGAAAATATCTATGGTATCTGTAACAAGAGGATGGCATAGCGCCTCCTGTTTTAAACGTTCTGCGTTGTTTTTTTTATCCTGATCTTCAAGGTTTTGTATTTTTTTAGCGGCTATAATTACTTCCATGGCTTTGCCGAAAAAATCACTACATACTTTTTTTATAATGGTACTGTTTTTATTTCGCCGGACCATATTTATGTTAAAATCATTTCCATTTACTTCGATTTCCAGACGGTGACCGGACAGGCTTTTTATAGTAGAATTTTTCAAATTTGCCGCCAGGGAAGGATATTTTTCCGAAAAAGTTGATAGAAGTTTTTCCCAGACCCTGTCAATATTTTCATTACGCTCAGGAGGTGCTGAAGTAAAAGGCGCTATGGATTCTGCAGTACCCAATACCTCTCCCGATGTTTCTATGGGATCCTTCCGGGTATCCTTTAGCACCGGCTTGCTTTCGGTATCACGAGAATCCGTTCGGGTTTCATAAATGTCTTTTCTCAGATTATCAAGTTTTTCTATAAGAATATCAATGGGCAAAACCGGTTTCATTTGAAACATCCGGATAAAAACCATTTCAATGGCCAGCCTGGGTTGTGTTGAATTTAATATTAAGACTTCCTCTTTAAAAAGCAGATCCAATATCTGGCTCAGAAAGGTCCTGGAAACCTCTTTTACCTGGTTACCCATCAAGTCTATTTCATGTGATGGGATATCCACCAGCCTGTCGATATTTTTCACCATCTTGACAAGCAATAAATTTCTGAAGTGTTCGATCAGGTCCGAATACAGCTTTTTCATATCATGGCCGGCGCTATATATTTCATCCAAAATATCTAAAACTTTCGGGAGTTGTCCGCCCAAAACAGCTGCGGACAGATTGAAAATAACTTCTCTGTCTATAACGCCCAATATGTCCAGAATCTGTTTATGGGTAATTGCTCCCTGGGTGCAAGATATAACATGATCAAGAAGGCTCAAGCCGTCTCTCATACTTCCTCCGGCTTCACGGGCAATTATTGCCAAACTGTCAGTGGCTATTTCAACACCTTCTTTGGTACACAGCATTCCCATCTGCTTGGAAATCGACTTAACATCTATCCGTCTGAAATCATGTCGCTGGCATCTGGAAAGGATCGTTATGGGAATCTTACGGGGTTCCGTGGTGGCAAAAATAAACATTACATGGGGCGGGGGTTCTTCAAGAGTCTTTAAAAGTGCGTTAAAAGCGGCGATGCTGAGCATGTGAACTTCATCAATAATATATATCTTGTAAAGGCTGTGAGCAGGCATGTACTTGACGTTTTCACGCAGTTCCCTGATCTGATCAACACTGTTGTTTGAGGCGCCGTCAATTTCAAACACATCCACGGCACTTCCTGCAGTAATCTCTCTGCATGATCTGCATTCGTTGCATGGAACCGGTACAGGGCCGTTTTTACAGTTCATGGCCTTTGCCAATATGCGGGCAACCGTTGTTTTTCCGGTACCTCTCGGCCCTGAAAACAGGATTGCATGGGCCACGCGATCCGCCGAAATTGCATTGGTTAACGTCCGTGTCACATGGTCCTGTTGTATAACTTGCTCAAAAGTTTGGGGGCGATATTTCCGTGCAAGTACAAGATAGGACATAAGGAAAGTTTCCTAATCTGAACAGCTGTTTTTTTGGCGGAGAGAGAGG
>CAYPIW010000114.1:0-22863 GCA_964410925.1 uncultured Desulfobacteraceae bacterium | reverse complement strand
GCTTCGAGATTAATTTCGAAATGAGCGTTTCCTTACCTTCTCGATCAAACAAAAAGGGAATGCTCAGGAAACGTTTCCCGTGATAGTGGGTTTAATCGTAAGCCTTGTTCCGTCCGTGGACATGGATATGGCGCCGTTGAGGGCGGTGCCCAGTATGCGGCATCCCTTGTCCTCATACCTTTTTAAAACCGATGGGTGTGGAAATCCGAATCTGCTTTTCCATCCGGATGAAATAATGATGACTTCAGGGTCCACCTTTTCCATGAACCGCTCCGAACTCGATGTTTTGCTGCCATGGTGCGGCGCCAAAAGCACGGTGCTTTTGAGGGTGTCACCGGCTATTGCCGCCAGTTCATATTCCGCCCGCCTCTCGATATCCCCGGGAAACAGGAAAGATTTCGCTCCCAACGACGCTTTCAGGACCAGGGAATTGTTGTTTAAATCACGCCAGGTTTCTTTTTTTCTTCTCTCAATGAAATCCCCCTGAGGATACAATATGTCGATACCTACGCCGTTAATATAGCGGATACCGATGATTTGTTTGTATTCGGGCATTTGAATTTTGTTTTTTTGTATGGTTTCCATGAGGTTTCGATAGGCGAACGTGTCGGTTGCTTCATTATTTGTCCATATGGTTTTTACATTAAAATGTTCGGCAATATATATGAGCCCGTTTAAGTGATCGCTGTTGGGATGGGAAAGAACAAGGGTGTCAACGGTTCCGATTTTTTTTCGCCATAAAAACGGGGCAACAATCCTGGCCCCTGTATCAAAAATGCTGTTATCGGAAAATCCCCCGCCGTCGATGAGAATGTTATATCCTTCCGGCAGTTCCATAAGGGCTGCATTACCATGCCCCACATCTATCATTGTCACCCGGAGATCATCATGGCAAAAGCGGTCATAGAGCCAGTAGCAGGCATCGGCGCTCAACACAAAAATCACCACCAGGGCCACGATTGCCGGGGGTCTTCGTATAAGACTTTTGCTCGGAGCGTTGTCTTTTTGTCCCGGCAGGCCGTCTTCCGTCGGGGTATTTGATGAACCATATCCAAGGCTTAAAACCGCCCACAACAGGATATAAAAGCAACCTATCTCCAAATAATTTGGGGTTACGGTTTTCACCGCCGCAAACGGCAGGTTAGCAAAAAAATGAACCACAGGTATGGTGTATTTCAAAACAAGTACACCTGCCTTGAGGCAGCCGAACGCCAGCAAACCGGTCAGGGGATATAAAAACACGGCCGTCAGTCCCAGGGGAACCACCACAAAACCGATCAAAGGAACAAAAACAAAGTTTGCAAAAAGTCCCACCAAGGAAATCTGGTTAAAATAAAACATGCTGAGAGGCAAAGTGCCGAGGAGTGCAAAAAAAGAAACCATGAAAAAACAAAACAGTTTCGTTGCAATTCTAACACGCTTTGTTTTTTTAAACCCCATTGAATCAGAGCGCCAGGGAATTTGTACTCGAGACAGTCCATACAGTATTGCAAGAACAGCGGTAAAGGAGAGCTGGAATGAAATTGAAAAAAGCGACGGCGGATGAACCACAAGGATCAGCAGTGCCGCCACGGCAAGGGTGTTCATGGGGTCATGTTCTCTTTCAAATAAAAATGCCGCCAAAAACACGGTAACCATGATGACCGCTCTTTGGGTGGAAGGCGATATCCCTGAGAGCAGCCCGTATATCACTACGGGAATAACGGATAAGAGTGCCGCCCCCTTTTTCGTCCATGCATGCCACAATAAAAATTGAATATGAGAAAGCAGAAACTTGAAAATAAAAAATGCACCGGTGGCCACAATACCGATATGAAGTCCTGAAATGGCCAGAAGATGACCGATCCCCGCACGGTTAAATGCGTGTCTTACATCGTTTGAAATTGAATTCCTGTCTCCCACGATCAGTGCTTTTAATACCCCCTGCTCAGTGCCCTGCCCGGTTTCGTCGATGAGATCGGAAATTTTTCTGCGCATATTCTCTACACTCATGGCGATTCCTGTCTCTGAATGTCTTTTGAGCAGGGTAAGTTTTTGCGCCGAGACATAGGAAGTTCCATAAACTTTTCGAAACGCCATATATCTTTTATAATCAAATCCTCCGGGATTATTGAAATTTCTGATGGATTTTATCTTTGCAAAAAAAACAATCCGGTCGCCCATTAAGAGCTCAGGCCCCTTTCCCGCGACGGTTAATCGAATCTTTCCGGTTACAGGAAATGTCGCAGTATTCCCTTCAAGCGTTTGGGTACGCAGAATGAATTTTTGCCGGTTGGAATATGTTGCAACCGGTGTGTCGATAATCCCGGTAATGTTCCATGCATCAGCATCCGCAAAGTGGATAATGTGATGGGGAGGAAATTTGGGAGCCATCCAGGGGTGTATTAAAAGGTACCCCAGGGCAAAAAAAAGGACCAGGGGAATAAAAACACCCCCCCTGTTTCTGTGCAGGCAATAAAGAATCCAGCATGCGCAGACCAAAACCACACCATAAGCACAAACATCATGACCCGAAAATCGGGAACCTGCAGTAATGCCGGATATCATGGAAATCAGCAGGGGAACCACCGGGCGGAAGTAAACCCTGGCCCTAAGAATTTTACAGGGTATTGATATCATGGGTTTCTAGACAATGGAATGTTGGCCCCGATGAAGTAAAAATCCTTACCCGGAGACTAAATTTTCAATGAAAAAAGTTCACCGGCGGTCATCAGGGGGTAGGATCAGGTTTCGCGCGGTCATTTCCACGGGTATTTCCAGTCCCATCAAATACAGAACCGTAGGGGCAATATCCGAAAGTTTGCCGCGATCCAGAAGACGCCTGCCCGGTGAATCGCCGGCCACATAGATCAACTCGACGGGATTGAGGGTATGGCTGGTTTTGGTCATGCCGGTTTGATGATCAATCATTTCCTCGGAGTTACCGTGGTCGGCGGTAATGAGAATATGGGCATCAAGTTCGAGCAGATGATCCACAAGTTTACCCACGCATTGGTCCACGACCTGAATGGCTTTGATGGCCGCGTTCATGTCTCCGGTATGGCCGACCATGTCACCGTTGGCGTAGTTTACCACAATAAACCCGTAAGAAGTGTTCTGGAGACGACCCAGAAGTTCTTCGGTCACGCGATACGCCTCCATCTCGGGGTGGCTGGCAAAGGTGGCCGCATCAAACCGGCTCGGAACCTCAACCTGGTCCTCGTTCCGGTTTGGCGTTGTGGATTTACCGTTAAAAAAGCTGGTGACGTGCCGGAACTTCTGCGTCTCGGCAATGCGCAGTTGACGGATGCCGGCATTGGAAATGACCTCCCCAAGAAGGTTCTCCATACCCCTGCCTTTGTCCATAGCCCCCAGCATATATTCCGCAAACTCGTCCCAATACCGGGTCAACCCTCCGTAAGTCACCCTCGGCTTTGTCTTGAGTTTGCCGGGATAATTTGGATCCACAAATGCCATGGAGAGCTGGATGGCACGATCCTGGCGGTAATTCGTGTGAAGAATAGAATCGCCGTCCCGAACACCGTCATAGTCTTCGATCACATAGCACGGAATATATTCATCGAACATCCCAACACCATCCGGAGTTTTGTCCTTGTGATACGACTCTCTAACCGCAGCTTCTGCGTCGGTGGATTTGCGGCCTTCACACGAAACAATACAATGATAGGCCCTGTCGGTAAGGTTCCAGTTCCTGGACCGGTCCATACCATAGTACCGTCCCATGACCGTACCAATGGTGCAGCCCCCCACTTCCTCCATTACGGTTTTAAGTCTTGCCAGATATTCCAGGCAGCTGCGGGGCGGGGTGTCTCTTCCGTCTAAAAAAGGATGGATGATGATGGGGCCCTCGGGATATTCTTGCCGTGCCCGGCGCATAATTTTAAAAAGATGTTCCTGGTGGGCGTGTACCCCCTCGTCCTGGAGCAGGCCAAAGAGGTGAAAACGGCTTTTGTGTGACCTCCAATTGGCAACGAGCTTTTTCCAGCTGTCTGCCTTAAAAAGCCTGCCGGTGCGCAAGCCGTCGTCAATGCGTTTGAGTTCCTGGATCACGATCCGCCCGGCCCCCATGTTGAGGTGGCCCACTTCGGACGACCCCTGATAGCCGTCCGGAAGTCCCACAGGCTCCCCCGCACAGTCCAGAAGGGTCCACGGATACTTGTTTTTGTATTTGTCTATGTTCGGGGTCTTCGCCGCAATAACGGCGTTGCCTTCGCGGATTTCGCTATACCCCCACCCATCACGAATTATCAGGCATACGGGTCTCATGGCTGCCTTCCTATTTAAAGTTTAATAATTTTTCACGGATTTTATTAATTCATAAATTCCAAATATCAATTAAATTTCAAATCTCAAGCATCAAATCCCAAACAAATCTCAAATTCCAAAAACCAATGACCCAAACTCGATTGTTCCAGTATTGATTGATTTTTTTTTTGGATTTTGAATTTCGGTCATTGTTATTTGCCTGCCCTGTTAAATAAAACGTAGATTTAATGCGAAGCATTGTTTAACAATTTGAATTTATTTGGGATTTGTTATTTGTAATTTCCACTATCCCAACTACCTCGTAAACGGATACTATTTTTAAAAGTGAAAATGCTCACCCGTTTATACTTTTACACGTTTAATGGCGGCACCCAGTTGCGCAAATTTTTTCTCGATGGTTTCATATCCGCGATCCAGGTGATACACGCGATTAATTTCAGTGGTGCCCACGGCAGCCAGACCGGCCAAAATCAGTGACGCGCTGGCCCTCAAATCCGTAGCCATGACCGGCGCACCCGAAAGTGTCGGCACCCCGGTGATCATTGCGGTATTTCCTGATATTTTAATATTGGCTCCCATGCGTTTGAGTTCGCTGACATGGATAAAACGGTTTTCAAAAATGGTTTCAGAAATAATGCTAAATCCTTTTGCAACCGACATCAGCACCATAAACTGAGCCTGCATATCCGTGGGAAATCCCGGATACGGCAAGGTTTTTATATCTACGCTTCCAATCTCATCAGATCCCTGAACCCGTACACTGCCATTCTCGACGGTTATTTGGGTGCCGCTGAGCCTCAGCTTGTGGATAACCGCTTCAAGATGGCTGGGGTCGCAATCCAGAATCGTTACATCTCCCTGGGTCAGGGCAGCGGAAACCATAAACGTGCCGGTTTCTATTCGGTCGGGTATTATGGAAACGGATACCGGGTTCAGGGAAGAAACTCCCTCTATGGTAATGACCGAGGTGCCGGCCCCCGTTATTTTTGCCCCCATTTTTATCAAAACATCGGCAAGTGCAACCACCTCCGGCTCACGGGCCGCATTTCTCAGCACGGTAATCCCTTTGGCCAAAACAGCCGCCATCATAAGATTTTCCGTACCGGTTACGGTGGGAATGTCCAGATAAATTTCGTTCCCCTTAAGATGGTCGGCGGAAGCTTCGACATATCCGTGTTTTAATTCAATCACAGCGCCGAGACGGGCAAGTCCTTTTAGATGCAGATTGATGGGACGGGCGCCGATGGCACATCCTCCCGGCAGAGACACCCTGGCTTTTTTAAGCCTTGCCAGGAGCGGACCTAACACCAGAATAGAAGCTCGCATTTTCCTGACCAGATCATAGGACGCCTCGGGATTGCACATGCCGCCGCCGTTTATTTTGATACGATCTCGCTCTGACTCTATGCTGGCGCCAAGACTCGAAAGCAACAGTTTTGTGCTTTGTATGTCTTTCAGATCCGGAACGTTGGAATACGTATTCCATCCATCCGTAAGAAGCGAAGAAATAAGAATGGGAAGGGCGGCATTTTTTGCGCCGCTGATTCTGACCTCCCCTTTTAGAACACGCCCCCCTTGAATGACTATTTTATCCATATACCCCCTGCACAAACACAAAAGCGCTTCCCCGGTTTCATGATGGGGCAAGCGCTTTTACCTTTGAAAAATTTTGCCATGTTAATGGTGATGTTTGTCATTTCCTCTGCATGAGTCGATGGCGGCCTTGATAATACAGTAAGTCATACCAATGCCTAAAATGGTGAGTGCGTACCAGAGGCCACCCATGAAAACCACATGGCCCATATCCCAAATCCATTCAAAATTAAAGGGAAACATAAGTATTCCTCCTAAGCTCCAGCCGGCTTTAATTCATGTTCTAAATCACCTGATGGTTCAACCGCTTCCTCTTGTTCAGCTGCTTCGGCCGGCACCGTTTCTATGGGATTCAGTTCCGGTTCATTGGGAAATACCGGTAGATATCGGTATGAAATTGCGACGAGGATAATACCGTATGCCACGGGAAGTATGGTTGTTGCAATTTCCTGCCAGCTCGGGAAATACAGAACCCAGTTTTCAAATGTAAGAACCGGTACGGCCATAATCTGCAATACCATTACCCAGCGGTTGAGGCAAACTCCGGTAACCGCCAGGATAACGGCAATCCACAGGGCCGCAGGATTTTTACGCCCTTTTTGGGTGATTAAGATAAATGCCGGAACAAAGCCGCAAATCGCGATTTCCAAAATCAAAATCCAGATCCCGTAAAAGGAATTATTGGAATAGAAAAAGTCAAGGGTAAATCCCTGGGAGGGTGCGGTAACCGTAGCCCAGTGCCAGGTGTCCACGGTCTTGGCAATAATGTAAGTCAGAATCATCCACCCGGAAATTTTGGCCAGAAGTTCTATGGCACTATCCTTAACCAGCTTTTTTCGGGTAACGGCTTCGGTAATTTTGGTAATCAGAATGGTAAAACACGGTCCACATGCCGCCGCCGACCAGGTAAAAAGAAAGAAAGTCCAGGGCCAGATAAAAAGTCCTTCCCGATAGGCAAAGGGGCGGCCGTACAAAACACCGGCAACACCGCCCAGAGATCCCTGGTGAAAAAAGGAGAGAAACGCACCGGTTGCTGCAAATACCGCCATGATTTCATGCATGTTGTGGCCGAGATGATGAAAAAACGGTACCTTGTTAATCTGCCGGTTTTCAAGGATAAGCGGAATATATTCGATGGTCAGAACCCCGAAGTAGCAGGAAAGGCAGAAGGCCACTTCCGTCAGCATGGAGTGAACATTGGCATGCCAGAAAATAAACCATCCCCTTAAGGGCTGCCCGATGTCGATTGCCAAAATCAGCAACGCCGAACTGTAGCAAATAAAACCGATCAGAACCGCATAATTAATGATATTCTTCAACTCATCTTTGCCGAAGATATATCTGAGCAACCCTGTAAAAAAGGCGCCGCCTCCCACCGCTATCACTGCGAGGTCGGCCCAAATCCACAATGCAAATCCGTAGAAATCGTTCATATTTGTCTGGTTGAGGCCCTTGAACCAGCAAAGCAGCATGGCATAAACGCCCCATAACAAAACCACACCCACTATGGCGATAAACAAAATAAATTGTGGAAACGGGCAGCGTTTAACTCCCCTGGGTATTAATGCAGAATCCATACGTTATGGTCTCCTTGAATATATCGTTTTACTTTATTTAACCCCGGTCCACCGTCCCTTTAAGCTTAGCCTCTGTTTCAAGATAATTATCGCCGGCCCGCCGGACCCATTCCCGGCTTGAAAGATAGTAGACCTTGGGGTTGGTCCCCAGCCGTTCCAGCAGGCGGAATGCATTGGGGTTGGTTGGCCGGCCGTGGTGCTTGGGGTCGGGTTTGACCATCCGGTATACCGCATGACTCGGATTGTTCAGATCGCCGAATGTAATGGCACCGGCAGGGCATGCCTGGGTACAGGCGGTTTGATATTCATCTTCTCTGAGTTCGCGCCTTCCCTCCATAAATGCCTTTTCCTTTGCCAGCTGGTATCTGTGGTAGCAAAAGCTGCATTTTTCAACCACGCCTCTCATGCGGGGGGATACATTGGGACTTAAGTATTTTTCCATGCCATCCGGCCAGACCGGATCCCACCAGTTAAAATAACGGGCATGATACGGGCAAGAAGCCATACAGTACCGGCATCCGAAACAGCGGGTATAAATCTGGCTGACAATTCCGGTTTCACGGCTGTAATCCGTGGCAACGGCCGGGCAAACAGACACACAGGGTGAATGCCCTTCATGTTGTCCTTCACAATGCATGCACGGCCTCGGGAGATAGCATATATCCGTATTTGGAAACGGTTTCCCGTTGGTCAATTTGTAGACGCGCAGCCATGTGATGCTGAGAAGTTTGTCCGATTCATCCTTCCGAAAGGGCACGTTATTTTCAGCCATGCAGGCAACCATGCAACTTCCGCAACCGGTACATTTATCCAGGTCTATAACCATTCCATACTTTTTGGCTTTCTCGTGTTTCATCAGAACCTCTTTGGATTGACCATGATGAACCAAAACAGTTTCAATAGTCAATCTTCAATCGTCAATCGTCAATATAATCAGGCTTTGGCCAGTTTGACCCTGATTCCCCAGGCAGCATCCAAACCCGAGGCAGAATCTTCAACCGGACCGATAAGTTCATTAAAATTGACTCCTTTACCTGCCAAATAATCGTCGAATGCCGTATGACCCAACCCTCTGGGCAGGGCAACAATCCCAGGCATGATTCCGTCAAAAAGATGTACCTTGACTTGTGCTTTGCCTGAAGGCGTGCTTAACATGGCAAGCTGACCCTCGCGCAGGCCATGCTCCCCGGCGGTTTTCGGATTCACCTCAATACAAACATCCGTACCTTTGAGAACCGTATCATCAACAGATTTCATAACAAACGGCGGATTACCAATAACGCCGTTGGCCAATCTAATGGAATCATAAGGTATAAGTAAAAGAGGATACTCCTTTTTGTCGCCGTCAATGCTGACCGGTTTAAATTCTCTCGGGAGTTCGATTTCTTTGGGAGTAAACTCGAATTTCCCGGAGGCCGTATCAAACGATTCTTCATGGAGTTGAACAAAAAAATCAGGATAAGACCAGAATCC
This sequence comes from uncultured Desulfobacteraceae bacterium, assembly GCA_964410925.1. Taxonomy (GTDB): domain Bacteria; phylum Desulfobacterota; class Desulfobacteria; order Desulfobacterales; family UBA11574; genus S5133MH16. Next base: position 13,954 of record CAYPIW010000114.1, on the reverse strand, counting down.
TTTTTCAAGCATGACCCGCCATTTATACCCCAGAGTTTGCTTAAGACACTCATCATAAGTGTCCCAGGCAAAAGCATTCGCCACAGGTCCTCCCATGGCTTTTGCTAATAGAATGATGACATCTCCGGTATGCCTGGTATTATACAGGGGTTCAACCACCGGCCGTGACAGGCCGATAACCGGCTTTGGCATTCCTGCGGGGGTGGGAATATCTTCGTAGCGTTCAAGATAGACGTGATTCGGAAGAATCAGATCAGCGTATTGAGCCGTTTCATCCATATAAGAAGAAAAACTCACCACAAACGGAACCTTGTCAATGGCTTTTTTCACTGCCTTGCTGTCGGGCATTGTGTATAACGGGTTCGCACCGGCGACAAAAAGTGCGTGGAGGGGATATGGGTCTCCCGAGTCGAGGGCCTGGGGCAGACGATTCAACAGGTAGCGGGAAAATGGATATTTTTTACTCCCGGCCCCATCCAATCTATCTTTTTGCATTCCGGTCGATGCCGTATCATCCATCTCTACCTCGGGCCAGTTGATATAATCAGGTTCTGCAACCGCAAAAATTCCTCCCTTTTTGTTGATATTTCCCACAAGAGCGTTTAATGCATGAACCGCAATGCATTCATTAAGACTGCCCGGTGTGGTTCCCTGACCCCGGCCGCAAATTGCCAACGGCCTGGATGCACGGGCAAAGCTTCGGGCCAGAGCGATGATGGTGGTACTGTCAATTCCCGTAAGGGTTGCAATGCTATCCGGACCGTATTCATTCAGCACCAAACGCTTCAAATTCTCAAATCCCTCGGAATAATAACTGGTAAACTCGGTATCATATAATGATTCTTTAATAATTACATGAGCAATCCCCAGGGCAAGCGCCGCTTCGGTTCCGGGATTAATGGGAATCCATTTATCTGACTTGGCTGCGGTGTTGGACAGGCGGGGTTCGATCTGAATCACTTTGCCGCCGGTATTACACCAAGTGCTGTTGGCCCGGAACATCCGAACCGGTGATCCCCATCCATCCAGTATCCCGCTTCCAAAGCTTAAGATAAAGCTGGCATTTTCAAAATCGAATCCGGGCAGTGCCTGTGCACCCTGCATCAGGTAAAGAGTAAGTTCATAGGAATCGATAATTGATGAGGTACGCATTAGATTGGGAGAACCGTAAACGGTGAGAAATCTCTCAAACAACCGGGGCACGGTTCCGCGATCTGAATCTGAAATAAAACCGACCGTATGAGATTGACCTTTTTTTCTTAAGTCACCGAGGGTTTCCGCAACCTGGGATATGGCGTCTTTCCATGAAATTTTTTCCCAATGTCCCTGGCCTCTTTTTCCCACTCTTTTCAAAGGGGTCTTGACTCTCGTGGGACCGTATAGAAGCTGAAGGCCTGACAGTCCCAAGATACACAGCCCGCCGTTATTTACAGGATGCCCGTTCATGCCTTCTATTTTAACCGCCCGATCATCGATTTTACGTACAGTAATACCGCAACCGCCGGGACAAAGGGTGCAGGAAGAATTGACATAACTGGCTTCACCATCTTCAGGAACAGGAGTCCACGGCCACATCTGTGTCCATATGGAACTGTCATCCATCAGTTTCCATGGCAATGGGGAAAGGGCTGTGCCCGCCGCACCACCAAATAAAAACGACAGAAAACTTCTTCTACCAATTTTCATCTATGTTACCTCGTTAATAGAGTCAAAAATATTATTTATGACATACGAAACAGCCTTCCTTTTCCGTTTGAACACTGCTGCCCTTGACGGAAGTCGATGTGCCCGGAGAGATTACGTCAACAAGATGGTCGATCAGACGGTTTGTGGGCGTTTTAACACCGGTTCTTTCAATGCTTGCGGCATATTCACGATGGCATTCCGAACAATCGTCCATTTTCATCCGGTCCCAGGGATTCTTTTTGAACCCGCCGATGCTTTTTCCCCAGATATCACGGCTGTAGCCCGTAATCCGGTTTTCTTCATAGATTTTTAAACTTTCTGATTCCCCGATATGACCGTGACAGGTAACACAGTCCATTCCTGCAATTTTGACATGGGCGGCGTGGGAAAAGAACACGCAATCCGGCTGCCGTGAGTATATCAACCACGGAACTTCTCTTCCTTTGGAAACATACTCCTCAACGAATTTGATCTCATCCGGACTTATTCCCTGAATCTCTTCATGACAGTCACTGCACTGCTCAAGTTTCGGAACACCGGAATAGGTGCCGTCTTCACGAAAGAAATGGCAACTTTCACACCCGTTGTCAACTTCCGCCATATGCAGTACATGGTTAAAGTCAATGGGTTGTTTTTTTTGCGAGTAAAGAAGTTTCGGAAAAATGATCCATCCGAGAACAAGACTTGCAAACAATCCTATAATAAAAAACAGGATAACCGGCCCCGCAGATCGATTATCCTGTTCTTTTGCATCTTTTTCCGGGGACGATGGTGCACCGCTCTCGCCGCCGGCATCCTCCCCAATCTCTTTAACATTATTATCCATAGCACTCATAAGATCTCCGCTGTTAAAATGAACTTTCATTCGTGAATGGGCAAATAACTTGCGGCTTTGTATCTGTAAATCTATTTTTTGTCAAGGAAAAATCATTCTCCTTTTGCTCAATAAACCTGCAAGCAGTCGGTTATCACACCCGGTAAAGCAAAAGATAAAAATGAAAAAAACATGCATCTGTCAGGGATAGAAACTAAGGATGGAAACGCGATACAAGATCACATATTTTCAGCCACGGAAACCGTCCTGTCGCCAAGAATATTAACATAACTTCCCATTTCATTATCGTACCAGCCGTATATTACCGCCTGTGTTATGGGTATTCTGATGGTTACATCTTTTAATGAACATAAAATTTCTTTTTCCAATCCCGGTACTTTTTCCAGGTTAATTGTCTGATCGGCGGTACGGGTGTGGGTTTCATGGCCTTCAATAACGGCAGCAGCCCTCGGCAATCCAATGATATCTCCTGAAACATTCTGCTTTTCAGAATAGTGAAGATACCCATAAGGATCATGGGATGCCGCCTGCCGATAAATATCATTGAGCAACTCCCGGCTTATGGGGTCACCGGACAGCTCCTCCTGTAAATTCAATACCAGTATAATCAGAGAACCCGTGGATATGGGTACTCTCACAGATTCCGCAATAAATCCGATCTCTTCCATTTCCGGAATTACAAGTCTAAGTGCATTGGCAGCACCTGTGGTCGTGAGAATAATATTGTTCATAATACTCCTGTTTTTCCTCAAATCCTTGGCTCCGGCTTTTGGAAGCCGGTCCAATACCTGCTGTGATCCGGTAACGGCATGTACGGTGGCCATGGACGCGGCAAGTATCTTTTTAGGACCCAGGGTATTGATAATGGGTTTGATCATATGAGCCAGACAAGTGGTGGTACAGGAGGCATTGGAAATAATGTTATGGCGCCTGGGGTCATAGACATTGTCATTGATGCCCATCACCGTGGTTATCGCATCGTCCGGCATGGGTTTTCCTTTGTCTTTTATCTTAAAGGGCGCAGAGACAATCACTTTTTCGGCGCCTGCTTCAAGATGGCCGCGAGCAGCCCCTTTTGGATGATCAGGAGTAAGGGTCGGGTCAAGAAATTGTCCGGTTGTATCCACGACAAGTTTTACGCCATATTCTCTCCAGTTTATTTCAACCGGGTTTCTGGATGACTTTAAAAAACGAACCCTGACACCGTCAATAGTCATGGTGCCGTTTTTTTCATCCAGATCGCTGATAATGGGCTTTGCTTTTTGGCCATACAAAAACCCGCGGAGCAAACCGTAGGTTGAGTCTCTTTCCGTATAATGGGCAATATCTTTCAACGTTGTTCCGGCTTCCCGCCCGATATTAACGATAATTTCACTAAAATGCTTTCGTGCCACATGGTGCCAGACAGAAAGCTTGCCGATTCTCCCGAACCCGTTTATGCCGAGTTTTATTCCGCTGTTGGTTTCCGCTTGCATGCCCATGCCCTCCTTTTTATGGGTTAACTATTATGGATTAACTATTTTCGATTGAAAATTGACCATTAATAATTCGTAAGAAGTTAAAAAAAACAACCGTTTACAAAGCCGGGTGTAAATCAAGACTGTTGTTTGCTAAAATTGCCATGCGTTTCAGGTTTCAGGTGTCAGGTGTCAGGAATGATGAACAGAGGCGCTGAAACCTGACACCTGACACCTGAAAAAAAGGGCTTCGGAGTCACGGTTTGTCAATAGACAAGGATCAGCGTTTACCAGCGGCATTGATTTACACCCTGCCAAGTCGTCAATATTCTAATCGTCAATCTTCAATGGCCAATCTTCAATTCGTTACGTTTCTTTTACCCTTACGGAGTCCCGGTAAACCGATCCTTCACTACCGTCAATACTGATAGGGTCTCCGGATTTAAAAATAAGTTCGTTAAATTGACAGCTTTTTTCTTTTTCCCTGCAAACAAGGTTTCCGCATCCCACGATACACGTTTTGCCGAGCCGGTAAGCCACAACAGCAGCATGGGATGTGACTCCGCCCCGGGCCGTAAGAAGGCCGTCCGCTGCATATATTTCCCTGATATCATCGGGAACCGTATCTCCTCTTATGAGGATTAAAAATGTTTCCGGTTCTTCGGCCCTCCAGTAGTCGATTTCTTTGAGATCAAAAACGATCCGTCCGCTCATTGCTCCGCCGCCGACTCCGATACCATGCCCCAGCAATTTATCTTCCGTAATATCTCTGAGGTCAAAGGTCAGCGCTTTCTTTCTTTCTCGAATGGCCATATCCCGGCACTGGAGCAGGTACAAATCTTCAACACCGGGACCTTCAAAAGTAAACTCCATTTCCTGGGGGCTCCAGCCTCTCACGTGAATCAACTCATTGGCCCATGCTTTTAATGCATCATAAATTTTGGGGAAATGCGTTTCAAGGATAATATCGGTTTCCCTCATCTCGATATCCTGCTGTATAATGGATATGGGCAGGGTGCTCACAAGACCCGAAGCCACATCCTCGCCCTGATTTCCGATAGTAAAATCACCCCACAATCTCAAGCTGTCTTCCGACCATCTGGGATTATGAGTAAAAATGACGCCGGCACCGGATTGCCTGGAAAGGTTTCCGTAAACCATTTCCTGAACCGTAGCGGCCGTGCCCCAGTCATCGGAGATCCCTATGATCTTACGGTAGGCTCTTGCCTTGGAAGACTCCCAGGAACCGAAAACCTTTTTAATGGTTACGTAAAGCTGTTCAAAAGGATCCTCAATAATGTCAATATCTGAATTCTTTATCATACTTTTGTAAGTCATTGCCACTTTTCGCATTTGCATGCCGGCAAATTCCCTTTTTAATCCTATACCCGCCCTTCGCTTCATTTCGCTGATAATTGCATCAAAATCATCCCGTTCCAGGCCAAAAGCCATGCCGTAACATTGCAAAAACCGGCGATAACAATCCCAGGCAAACCAGTCATTACCGGTACGCGCTGCGATTCCGGCTGCAATTTCTTCATTCATCCCCACATCAAGAAGCGTATCCATCATTCCGGGCTGTGAAATGGAAGATCCGCTCCTTACGGAAAAGAGAAGCGGATTTTTGGGATCGCCAAAGGTTTTTCCGGTCTCCTTTTCAAGCTCATTAATATGTTTCTGCAACTGTTCCCTGAAATTCTGTTTCGCCGGCGCATAATTGTCTATGATTTCTCTGCATCTGAATGCTTCAGTTGTTATAATAAACCCCGGGGGTATGGGCAGGCCGTAATTTTTCAGCCTGACCAGGTTCAACCCTTTATTGCCCAGATAAATAATGCCGGAAACCCGCTTGGAAACTTTGTTAATAGATGTCATCGCATTTTCAGGATCATAGAGGAGGAGGTCATGAAGTTTATCCTTGGGCAGTTTGTTGGATTGCTGAAAAAGAGTGTTTAAGATCCGGCTTAACAACCGATCCAGTTGCTGGAGTCCCAATGAAAAAGCGATCCGCTCCCGGAAAAAAATTTCCGAGACCCTGTGTTGCAGCTTTTCGGGGTCAATTGCACTGATCTGTGGAAGGTATTTCGACAGAATCTGATCAAAAGATATCTGAGATAGAACCTGATTAAGATTTTCTCCGTGAATATTATTAAAATAATCATTGATGATATTCCGTACTGCCTGTGCGAACCCCTTAAAAATATCAAGGTACTGGGTGAAAGTGAACCCTCTGGCCTCAAGGGAATGGGCCAACATATCCAGCTGACGTTCAATCTCGACGGATGGAATTCCATCGAGCTGTAATGCTTTAAAAAACAACGTTAATCGGTCGTAAATCTGAAAAAATGTGGCTTTTGTAATCAGGCTCAGATCAATATTTTCGACAAGTTCTTCAAAAAAAACATTGACCAGAGATTCTATTCTAAATGTAAGTCCCAGGGCGTCAAATTTCATTTCGCGATAGCTGCCGTACATGGAAGGGATATCTATGGTAATATGTCTTTTTTTATAAATATCCTCTTTTATTTCATACATCTGATCTGAAAGTATTATTTTTTTCAATGCTTCCAGGTACTCGAGGAGTCCCAAAATCTTTCTGGTTAAATCCGTCTCTTCCAGAGCTTGCTGCAGACTTCCCAAATCAGGGAAGGCTTCCGACCTGAGTTGGGAAAGATAATTTTCCATTTCGATAAAATCGAGGTTGTACTTCTGATTCAAAAGTTTATAACAAATTACGGCAAGTTCCACCCTCCTCGAATCTTGCTCCGATACGCCGGACACCCCTTTAACAAGCCGTTGTAATTGATCATCTTTAATGGTGATAAGTCCGTCAGGTAAAGAGACCCCATTTTCTTTAAGATGCGAAATTACCCGGTGAACCCCATCAATATATGGCCCCTGGATATCGATTTCCTGGTAAATAACCGGTGGAACAAAAGGCTCTAACGAGCCTTTTTCTTTGGTTTCCCAAAAATTAAAGGTTGCCTCCATAAAATCGATAATCCGGTTACTGCTTTCCACATGGCTCTGCTTTCGCAGAAAATGTATCAGAGGATCTCTTCGGCCCGATATTTCATCAATTTCCGTAGAAATGTCCCTGAGCTTTCCTTCTGCACCGATATCGTTAAAGTACACGGGAAAAAGTCTGCAAAGCTGCTTGGCCAGGTTATAGACCGGGCCGATACCGCTGTTCAATAACCGGGTAATATCCCGTGGAAAAAGGTCTATATCTTTAATAAATACCCCGCAAACAGAAAGGTGGATGATCAGGTATGAAAGCAGCCGGGTTGACCACATGGGATTCAGCTCAATCAGCTCAAGCCATGTTCTTATGTTTAAAATATGGGCGGTATTAAACTCTATTTGCCAGTCGTTTCTGACACCTTTGATCATGGGGGACTGAAAGCCCAGATCAATTACGTAATCGATGAAAAATGCCACAAGGTCGCTGTCTCCCGTTTTATAAACCCCTTTCCCCATATTCAAAATACAGTTCAATGCGGTTGCAGGGTATTTCCCGGCTCGTGTTTTTAATATGGAAAAGGTTTTATGAATCAGACTTCCGATATTCAAATTGCTCTCATGAGCAATGAGCCAACTCAATGTTCTGTTAATGTCCCGCAGCGTCTCCTCATGGATCACGGACAGTCCCACAATATTCATAATATGGGAAAGGAAAATAAGCTTCCACCGGTATCCCCGAACGGTTTGGCCGCTTTCATTTAAAAGACTCTGAGGAATTTTCCGGTACGTTTCTACAAACTGGTCGTAACCGGGAAGCATGAGCAATTTTTTCAAAACATCCCGGGATTCAACATTTTCGGACTGAACGATGGTATCAAGCCTGCTTTTGTATTCCTTAATCTGTTCATGGGATATCATTCGGAAAAATTTCTTTAAATTTTCCGGGTGATCAATTTTATCCGCCTCTTGTTCAAACCAATCCCACGGGTCTTTTTCGGAGAGCCAGTACCTGAAGATACGATCAAAATATTTTATGAGAAGCTGGTTGACAGCATTACAACTTCCTTCAATTTCAGAGGAATAACTTAAAAATGCATCCGCCAGTTTCCGTATCTGATAGAAACTTTTAACAAACAAAAAGAAATCATCCCCATCGTACGCCCTGATCCGATGAAATGCGTCATCGATCAGCGGCTTGAATTTTTTAAAATCTGATCCGGATTCCTTTATAATTTTTTGAATAAAAAGGAGAAAATTGTCCACCGCATCGGACCTGACCTCGAAATCGCTTTTTGATTCGATGGCGCTTATAAAAATATCCAGTAACAGCTTTGTGGCCTCAGGTCCTTTTGGATGGCTTTTTAAAAGATGAAAATAATCGAGGGAATATACTCTGGTTTCATGAACAATGAACTTCCAGCTTTTATAAGGATGCGAGAGTTCTTTCAGCAGGGTATTCAATCCTTCCAGAATGCCGTAATATTTAGACATCACCTCCTGCAGAATTGAATATTTTTTATCGATGGTGACATCGACATGGTAGTCTGCGATATTAACCTCAAGTGCTTTTGACTGTATCATTATATCCTCTTAATAATTGAAAATTGTTGACTGAACATTGACGGTTTCGTAAAAAGTCATAAAATACCGTTTTCTCTCCGAGCCGGAGGCCGTCATTCCGGCGAAAGCCGGAATCCAGTCTTTTCAAATAGTTGCAGACTATCTGGACTATTGAATAACCGGAAAATTCACCTTAACGAACCATCAATCTTTAGCTTTAACTATTACCAGATTCACTGTTTTTTTTCAAGCACTCAACAATTTTCAATCATCAATCGTCAATAAAAAAGCCTCTCCGAAAAGGAGAGGCTTTTTTGCAGCTTATTTGTAAAATTAAAAATTATTAGAGTTCAAGCCATGAATCCGAGTAAAGCGATTTTCCGAGGATTACATTGGTTGTTTTGACATAATCCTGCATCTCTTTTGAAAGACTCGCCATATCCGGTTGATCACCGTCCATTACGCCGTAAATCAAATCCACGATATCCTGGCGCTCGCCCCTCGCAATCGAAATCAACTGGTCATCCAGGGGATCGGCAATCACCGATTCCATACCGTGTTTCTGGAGCATGACCATGTATGTCTGATTTAAAATCGGCCGCAGGTGGTCCGGCGGACCGTTGGATATGTTTGACAACCCGCAGGTGCTTCGGGCACCCGGCGCAATATCCTGGATCATCCCGTTAAATTGCATCAGGCTGATGGCCTGGGGCTGCTGGATATTCACCGGGGTTACGATACCGTCCACCCAGATCTTTTCATTCGGAATGCCGGCTTCATTTGCAAAGTATAACAGCTCGACACAAAGGGCCGCCCGTTCATTTTCATCCCTGGGCAGGCCTTCAGGGCCCCACATCAGGGCGACGAAATCGGCATTGTACTTGGCAGCCAAAGGAACCATCTTTTCATACCGCTCGGGTCTGCACATAATGGAATTGATAATTGGAGTCAACTTGCACACTTTTAGAGCAGCCTCGATGGCAGCAATATTGGATGTGTCCAATACCAGCGGTATATCGTCCACCACTTCCTGAACCACCTCAACCACCCAGGGCATCAATTCGTGGCCGTCTTTTTTGGCCGGACCAAGATTGATGTCTATAAAATCCATCCCTTTTTTCTTTTGAAAAAGAGCCTCCTCCTGGATCGGCTTGGGATCGCGCTCTTTGAATGCCCTGCCGATCTTTTTAGATATTACGTTTAAACTCTCACCTAAAAGTAACATACACCCTCCCTTCTGTATCGGTAACCGCCTGCTGTTACCGGGGCATGCCCCCGCCAATCGAGGTTTTTATTATTAATCAAATGGGTTGTCCGAGACTTAACTCTTTCCCTTGCACTCGAAATAACGGAAGCAGGATGGATGAAATATTTTCCATCCATCCTGCGTTTTCAACCTTTATTTTGCTTTAAGAAATGCCGGAATATGGCCAGCTTCTCTTGGCCCTACGGTAATGGTCCAGTCCGGCAATTCTTCCTCCATATCACCGGCAATGGCAGCCGCATAGCCGGGAATAATCACTTCCCTGTGCTTGACTTTATCCGCGATGCCGCATTTTTTGACGAACATCCCCACATCATCACCTGAAAATTTTCCCGCAGCCCACGCTGTCATAACGGACAGGCCTTCGGAATCTTTGATCAGGAGCCAGGACGGCACCTTGCTCCCTTCAATTTCGCCGGATACGATAAAATAGGTCAGGGCAAAATTAGTGGTGACCAGAACCGGAGAATTTTCATCAGGTGCACCGATTTCATAGATACCCTCTGTCACGGTCATGGGTCTCTGGGGATCGGTGAAAATATTCAGCCGTTCAACCAGCAGGGAGAAAAGGCTGCCGCCCCAAAAATCGGACAGAATCGTAATACCGCCGTACTTGGCGATAAACATGGCAGCGATTAAGGTTTCCATATCCAGGTTTGACGCCATTTCACAGGGAAATGTAATAGTGGGAAACCCCAATGCCCGGTTCCCTGCCTTGAGGGCTGCGCGGCGGATGACCACCTGGTCCTGGAAAGACTGTTTGATTTCTCTGGAACCCGGATCGATGACCAGATCTTTGAGCCCCATCTCGGTAAGCTTGGTTGTCAAAGGAATCAGGGCTTCAACAGACTCGGCTTTTACCGCCAGTGGCAACCCGTTTTCCTTGGCTATTGCGGCAAAATCATCGATATTTCCTTGTGTTGCCGCATAGATAAGAGGTCGTTTAAATTTACAGGCCTCCACGCCTGCCTTCATCACTCCCGTATCTTCCGACATCAACACCAGGTTAAACTCTGACGTCTCAGCAACGGTTTTGGCCGCATTGGCGAAGGCATCCGCATCGCCGTTTACGTCCTTTAAAGCAACAAGTTCGGGTCTGAGATTAAAACCTACCCTTTCGAACTGAAAAGCGTTCCATCCCTTTAGCTTATTTTCAAGATCGGATTGGGAAATATCGGATTTAATCACAGCTCCAATCGGCGTGGGGCTGTAAAATGTTTTTTCATGGCGATACATAACGGTCTCACCGCCGGCTTTGGTCTTTCTGACACCCTTTCCCAGAGCCACTGCACGGATGGGTGGCGCCGAGGCCTCGGCGAGTTGTTCCCTTGCCTCGTCGGATACATACGGGCATTGGTCGAGCTCAGCCTTGCCGGATGCCAGATTCATGGCAAATGCAAGGCAGGTGGGAACACCACATTCTTTGCAGTTGGTTTTCGGCAGAAGTTTAAAAATCTGAATACCGGTTAATGCCATAATTTGTCTCCTTGTTCTAATTCACGCGTTTTGAGTTTTAAGTGTTAAGTTTTTAAATTTTGCCACTCAGGCACCCAGACACTAAGAAAAATCAATAAATATATCCTTTGTGCATTTGTGGCAAAAAAAATTATTCAGCTAATTAAGTGTGAAGTGCCTAAAGTGATCTAAAGTGCCTAAAGTTAAGGAATACTGACTATTTATAAAAGACGGAGCAAGGCGACTCCTTAACTTTAGTTCACTTCAAACTTTAGTTCACTTGTAATTTTCCGGTTTATCCGGGTTAAGTTTTAGAATTAAAGGAGCGGGATCTGATCCCGCTCCAGTTGCCTTGAATCTACTTATTATTCCAATATCGGATCCATTGTTAGGGCCGGATGGCCGACTTTTTCGAGGAAAGGCATAATCTCTTCCTCTGTAATGCCCACACTCTCGTCTGCAATCTTATCATACAGGTCGGGAACACCCATTTCTTCACCCCGCTTTTCAATTCGCTCTTTCAGCTCTTCTTTCAACATCTTGGGCATCCAGACCATTCGCAAAAGACCGCCATCACCCAGGATGAACTTTCGCTGGGTAATATTGTACTTTGAATGCCCCACAAAACCGGGCGAAGATGCCCCACCGCCCATAACACCAGCCAGGGTGGTGAATTTCATGCCGCAGGGCGTCTCACCCATGTAGTCCCTGCCCACCGTCATGACGCCGTTGCAGGATGGGAGCAAAGCTGCAATGCATTCACAGCACCCGCAGGTGGTCATGGGATCGTGCACTAGAGAGTAAAAATTGTAATGGGTGACGTTGCCCCTGGAGGCTTTATAAACAAAATCATTGACACCTTTCCACTGACCCAGCTTGGGATCAAGGCATTCGCCCTTTTCGATGGGCTGATTCGGTCCGGTGGGGTTGATTTCAAAAGATGCCTTGCAGTCCATCCAGTTGTAAGCGCCACAAAGACCGGTTCGCTCGGGACTTACCGTACACACATGGTTGGGAGCAAAGGACTGGCACAGGGTGCAGGAATAGTAAATTTCCTCTGCTTCGTCGGTCATGTTCTCAACCCGTTCATCCCTGGTCTTGTATTCTTCTCTGGCCCTTTTGGTCAATGCATCAACATCCTTTTTCTTGGTGTACAAAGTGATCTGAACCTTGTCCAGAATCTTTTCGAAATCCTGATGGAACTTGGCATGAAGGACAGTGCCGATATTCTTTAAGGTAAAGCCCTTTTCCATGGCAGCCTTGCTGATACGAATCCAGGAAATATCCCTCTGGCCGATATGCATGATTCCCTGAATATAGTTGATCAGGTGATGAATCTGACGTTCCAGAATCGGTTCGAAATCCTCCTGGAATTCACGACCGGCAACCTGAATATAAACGCCCAGCGGAAAGGTATCCCCCTCTTTAAGCTCGGTAACATCAGGACCGATAATCTCGATCTTGCCGTCTTCGATCTCCTTCATTTCTGCCGCCTTACAAAGTTCGGTGCACTGGGTCTTTCCGCCACCGCATTGTGCGTAAAGATCCTTGCCCCTGACCCGCTCACCCTCAAAGGCCGGGCCAAAGGCCAGGGGAATATCGATTTTCGTAACATGGACCTTGAGTCCCCGGACTTCCACGGATCTCTGGCACATTTCATCATGAGGCACATTGGCCACAACATGTTCGTATGTGCATATGCCTGTGGGCAGAATCTCGGGAATGTCGGAGTCAGCAAGGGTCGGAAACCCCCAGTTCACAGCGCCGGCAGCCGCACATGCCCAGTGGGTACCCACGTGACCCAACGCATTGATAAATGCAAAAATACGCTCCTTGTTATACAAAAGAACTTTTTTGTAGTCGCCGGGGGTAACATTCTGGAATATCAGGGGCACCCGGTTGGCAAACCCCAAGGCAAATACGGCCGATGATATATCCGGGCCAAACGGCACGATTCGTGTGCCCCACCCGATCGTAACACCGGCTTCGATGAGTTGCTCGATAACATTTGTACCGTTATGGCTGGCGGCACAGAAAATATACAGGTTTTTCAACTGGTAGTCCTCGACAATCATCTTGGCAATTTCAGGGCTGGGGGCTGCGCCCACAATGGCTGCAAAGCCAGGCGCGGAGCCGTCCACGAATTCGACCCCTCTCTTTCGCAGAATAACATCGTCTGCAGGCCCTGTCCATATCTTGCCGCCTTCAACATCCGGATCTTCGTGGGGATAATAAAAATCAGGATCTGTAAGCGTACGGATGCCTTCTTTGATTTCATATGAGATAATCGCGGCCATGCCGGCATCCAGAAGGGGGCCCAGGTAAGGCAAATGATTTACCCTTTTTATCTGGCGAGGCAGCAGCTTGCGGGCCCTCTCCATAGGATATTGCAAATCTTCCAGAGTCTTAACCTTATGACCTAAAAGAGAATAGATCACCGGTAGATAATAGCCCGTATTGGGAAACTCTACCTTACTATCTGCATTATAAGTGGCCAGGGCCTTTCTCAAATCCCCCTCAACCTCTGAAACAACATTGTAGCCGCCCTGAATGGCAGCAAATGCGACTAATTTTGACATACTTTCCTCCTTCGTTGAGGATTTATTCTAACCTCGTTCTTATTAGATATTTTTATTACGCTTCAAGTGCCATCCGGTCCGCCATATCCATGAGCACCCTTTCCCTTGCCTTGTCAATGCCCAGTGCCTTGCGCTTTTTATCGATATGGGCAAT
>CAYPIW010000113.1:0-10330 GCA_964410925.1 uncultured Desulfobacteraceae bacterium | reverse complement strand
AACTAAAGTTTAAAGTGAGCTAAAGTTAAGGAATTCTGTCAATTATATAAAATCAGCGGAGCGAAGCGACACCATAACTTTAGGCACTTTAGATCACTTTAGGCACTTTTAACTTTTACGGCTTCAATTTAAACAGCCACTTTTAGAGGTAAACCAAAGCCTGGTCCTTTGCGCCAGGATTCTTTACTAATAAATTAAAAGTTTAGCCACGAAGGCACGAAGGCCGGACAAATTAGTTCGCTTCGCTCACCATTAGGGCGAAGCCCTATATTTTTTCGCAGGCGTTCACGGGTTCAAAGGTTCAGGGGTTCAAGGTTCCATTCTTATCCCCGGACTGCATTTGGGATACGTATTTACGATAAAAGCGTCAGGTTTGGCAAGGAATCTTTAGTTCCGACATCTGGTCTGTTGCTTTTCGATTCGAGATAAATAGAGGTATAAAGCAATACCGCCCATTATCATCATACCGCAAAGTATCTGGCCCATGGAAAATGACATGAATATAAAGCCGAGTTGGGCGTCGGGCTGGCGATAGTATTCTATGAAAAATCTGACCGTGCCGTAGCCTGTGATGTAAAAAGCCAGCATCGCTCCCCTGGGGTTTTGCAGTTTCCTCAGATTCCACAGAACTGCAAACAGAAAAATGCCCTCGAAAAAGGCCTCATACAGTTGTGACGGATGTCTGAGATCCGTTCCCGGAGCCAGGGGAAAATGCATGCCCATGGGTGCCGATGTTATTCTGCCGTAAAGTTCACCGTTAATAAAATTACCGAGCCGTCCGAATGTATATCCCATGGGAACCACCGGTGCAAACAAATCGGCCATCTTCCAAAAATTCAATTTTGTTTTACGAAGATACAGTCCTGCGCATATCAGTACGCCCACAAGGCCGCCGTGAAAAGACATTCCTGAAATACCGGTAAACCTTAGCGTGCCGTTAACAAATTGAAAGGGTAAAAATATTTCAAGGGGATAACTCAGATAGTATGACAAATTGTAAAACAGCACATATCCCAGGCGCCCTCCGGCGATAACCCCGATGAGGATAGCCAGCATGAGGTTTTGAACATCATCATCTGAAACCCTGAAGCGCTGTTCATGTCTGACACGATACAAAATCAGAGCGTAAGTCACGGCAAAAGCGATGATATACATCAGCCCGTAATACTGGAGCTTGAACTCTCCGATTTCAAAGATAACAGGGCTCATTTTCTCCGGCAAATGCTGCCACCAGATTATGACATCGTTCATGATTCTAAGAGCATCAGCTTCAATTATTTAATTTGATAGTGTCGGAATTTTCTTTTTTTGGACACAGATGAACACAGATTGTCAAGATTATAGTATTATCTGTGTATATCTGCGAAAATCTGCCTGCCCCGTAGGTCTGAAAGATCGTACTGGGGTGTCCTATTTAAGTGGATGCTATTTTATCATTTCTATTACCAGAAATCCTCGATTGGTTCGCCAGATAAACATACGGATAGGTTCATCTTTTTTAATCTCGCTGATAATTTTGTTAAGATCGCTGACCGTTGCGATGCTTTTATGATTGATTTCCCTGATAATATCAAGCCTTCTAACTCCCGCCTGCTCGGCTTTGCTGTCCGGTTCCACAGCGCTTACAATAACCCCTTTGGCGTCTTTGAGATTCAATCGGCGTGCAATCTCAGGGGTAATATTTTCAATGCTGATCCCGAGTTCCGCCTGCTCTTCTTTACGGGTGCCTCCGGAGGAAATCCGGGCGTCTTCTCTTTTGGCAATTTTGACTTTAAATGTTCTGGTTTCTCCGTTTCTCAGCACTTTAATCTTCACGGTTTCGCCAATACCGAAATCTGCTATCATGCTGGTAATTTCTCTGGAAGATTCAACTTCTTTTCCATTAATGGACAAAATAATATCCTGGGGCTCTATTCCGGCTTTATCCGCAGGGTCGTCCGGAAAAACCTCCGTAACCAGAACGCCTTTTTTTGATTTTATTCCGTAATACTCTGCGACTTGTTTGCTGATATCCTGGATACCCACTCCAAGCCAGCCCCGGACAACCTCTCCACGGGTTTTGAGCTGGTCGACAATGTTTTTGGCAAGATTTATGGGGATGGCAAATCCGATGCCGCTTCCGCCGGCAATAATTGCGGTATTAATCCCGACAACCTTGCCCTGCATATTAATAAGGGGCCCCCCGCTGTTGCCGGGATTAATTGATGCGTCGGTCTGGATAAAATCATCATAGGGACCTGACCCGATAACACGCCCTTTGGCACTTACAATTCCTGCAGTAACCGTGTGCTCAAGACCAAAGGGATTTCCGATGGCCACCACCCACTGGCCGACCTTCAGCGCATCGGAATCTCCGAATAACAATACCGGAAGATCACGATTCGGCTTGATTTTTATGAGGGCCAGATCCGTATTGGCGTCCCGGCCGATAATTTCCGCATCGAACTCTTTTTCATCTTTAAGTATGACCTCAATCTTGTCGGCGTTTTCGACCACATGGTTGTTGGTGACAATATAACCGTCCTTATTGATGATGAATCCGGATCCGAGGCTTCGCTGCTTAAAATCATGGGGTCGCTCTTCATCGAAAAAACGGTCAAAAAAATCATGAAACGGATCGTTCTCACCCAAAGGACCTCTTTTGAACTGACGGAATACCCGGCCCCCCCCTTTGATCGTTTTTATGGTCCTGATGTTGACCACCGCAGGAGTGGCATTTTCGGCCAGCTGGTTGAAACTTTCCGGGTATGAGAAAAAAGTCTGGTCATTTGTTTCACGGCCTGAAACCGGGTTAACACTTGAAAGTGCAACGATTCCAACTGCCAGCAGTAGAATGAAGACAAAAGGTTTGGTTCTCGAAACATGTTTTTTGTTTGTAAAAAATTTCATGGGCAGACTCCTTTATGTTTTTTATGCCATTATCTTCTCGCCACCAAGGCACCAAGGCACTAAGAAAGAATAATAAAATAAAATCCTTTGTGCCTTAGTGTCTTTGTGGCAAATATTTTTGGTTCCGGGTTAAATTTTTACTTTTCACTTTTTACGAAGCCTTCAACCTTACCCTGACAGCATTTGCATGTGCATCCAGTCCTTCGATTTCTGCCAGTCGAATGATATCTCCGGCTTCACGCTCAAAAGCCGCCCTTGAGTAGCGGATCAGACTGGTCTTTTTAACGAAATTGTCCACCGAAAGCGCTGACGAGAATTTTGCCGTACCTGCAGTGGGAAGTACGTGATTGGGTCCGGCAATGTAATCTCCCACCGGCTCGGGAGTGTAATCCCCTAAAAATACAGCTCCGGCATTCCGTATCCGGCCGATAATCGCGAATGGATCTTTGATCTGAAGTTCAAGGTGCTCGGGCGCAATTCTGTTTGAAAGTTCAATTGCAGTATCAATGTCAGGCACCACTATGATTGCTCCGAACCCGGCAATCGATTTTTCGGCGATTTCTTTTCGCTTAAGAACTTCCAGCTGATCATCCACGGCAAGTGCAACCGCTGTTGCCGTGTCTTTGGAATTCGTGACCAGAATTGCTGACGACAGCACATCATGTTCCGCCTGAGACAGAAGATCGGCTGCAACAAATGACGGATTTGCGGTGCTGTCCGCAATAACCAGAATTTCACTCGGCCCTGCGATCATATCTATGCCTGCGGTTCCCGATACGATTTTTTTGGCAATGGTAACATAAATATTGCCGGGTCCCACGATAACCTCTACCTTTGGAACTGTCTCGGTACCGTAGGCAAGAGCACCAATGGCCCATGCACTTCCGACCTTGTAAACCGCATCAACCCCTACCTTTTTTGCGGCAGCCAGAAGATGGGGGTCTATTTTCCCCTCCCTGTTCGGCGGAGTTGCCATGGCGATATGCTTTACTCCTGCAACTTTGGCCGGAATAACACCCATCAGGACTGAAGAGACAAGGGGCGTCTTCCCCCCCATTCCTCCCGGCACATAAACCCCCGCGGTATCCACGGGATTTACCATCTGTCCCAGAAGAGTGCCGGGCCTTTTTGTACTAAACCACGAGTTGACGAACTGCTGTTTATGGAAGGCCTGGATTTGCCTGGCCGCTCTGTTTAAAGCACGCACAAAAGACCGGTCTACGGTTTTTGCAGCAGTATCGATTTCCTGGTGCGTGGCTTTGATCGACGTCAGGGTCAATGTCGGAGAGTCAAACCGGTTTGTATATTTAATGAGCGCGGTATCCCCATATCTCCTGACGTCCTCAAGGATGCGCGTGACCGTAAGAATGTCTTTCTTCTTAAAGCCAAGACCTCTGCTGACAATTAAAGTTATTCTTTTTTCGGCTGATTTTGATGGATAATCATAGATTTTCATAATATTTAGATTTGATGAACTCGTTGTTACAGAATCCACAGTTAAAAAAGGGTTGAAAAAGTTTTCCCTGCATCAAAAAAGGCTACAATATTTTACAAAAATTGTCTAATATTTTTAAATTCAATTCACGCAGATATTAAAGATTCATTTTTACAACAAGATCCACATTCGATTGGACAATTTCTAAAATCTGTTCTTTGGAATAAAGGGGTCCGCAACCAATACCCGGACATTCCCTGGATATGCGTTTCCATTTTTTTAAAGAACGTAAATTCTCAAACCAAAAAGGAAAGGTTTTGCACTGATGGGGACGAACCGGATAGATTGTGCATCCGTTTTCATAAAAAAAACACCGCCCATCTGCATGTTCTCTAATACTGTATCCTGATTTTATGGGATAGAGATAATTTTCGATAAAAAACGGAACTTGAGCACAAAGGTATTCGGCGATACGCGTGACTTCATCTTTCCCGAGATATATGATCCCCGGGTCCCCGGTGCAGCATACGCCGCACCGCTGGCATTCAAAATGAATCCCCTGATCAAAAAAATAGGATCGATTATATAATCTTTTCATTAAATTTTTTAATGTTAGTTCCCTGGTTGTAAATTTTGTGCTTTTTGTGGCAAAAAAAATGCTTAGCCAATTAAGTGTGAAGTGATCTAAAGTGCCTAAAGCCCGCCCTGGTGCGACTTGTACATGTATATTGATATCGGCTATAGATCATTGCAAACATGCTTTTTTGAGTATAGCGTATTGGTGATCGGTCTGGGCCAGGGTTAAGGAATACTGCCAATTTGTATAGAAGCCGGAGCGTAGCGATTCCTTAATTTTAGCTCACTTCAAACTTTAGCTCACTTCAAACTTTTCCGGTTTATCCGGGTTAGGTTTGTTAATTTAGAACAAGGTTGTTGCTCAAACATCTACAGAATATTTGTTGGAATATCAACCCAAATTAAAAATCACAGATTTTTTTGTTGATTTCTTATTCTTTGGCACCTATAATAGGCTCGTAATTCAGGCACCAAAATGGGAGCCAAAAAGGAGGCCATATGCTACAGGCAAAATTTAGCGTTAAAGAAACACAAGCTCAATTTTTAAGCAAATATAAATCGTATGGGTTCAAAGATAAAAGCTCTATGGTCCGTGCGGCCATAGACCATTTTAAAAAACAAATGGAACTTGAAAGTCTAAGAAAATCTGCTGAATTATATTCTGAGATTTATTCCAAAGATGATGATCTAAAAGAATTGACCGAAACAGCAGTCACCGGATGGCCGGAATGACAGCATTGAAAAGAGGTATGATTATTGACGTCAACCTTGATCCGACAATGGGTTCAGAAACCGGAAAAATCAGACCATGTGTAATTGTAACCAATGATGTTTATAATGAAAGAGTCCCGGTTATCCAGGTTGTTCCAATTACTGAATGGAGTGCAAAAAAAGCCCGAATAAAAACCAATGTTATAGTTTATCCTTCACCAGATAATGGCCTTTCCAAAAAATCCGTAGCCGACTGTCTGCAAACACGTCCCATTGACCATCGTCATAGGTTGGTAAAAATTTGCGGGAAACTGTCATCTGCAAAAATGCATGAAATAGACCAGGCTTTAAAGACAGTTTTTGAACTTAATTCAAGTTTGACGGTCTCGTAAAAAGCCCAACTTCTGCGTTGTGCTCAAAAAATAATCCTCTGAATATCAAACATCCAACCTACAACATCGAGGGATTCTGCACCTTCAGTTTTTCAATGTTAAAAATGAATGGAGCGAAGCGGTATCCTTATTCGACGTTCGATGTTGAGCGTTCGATGTTCGATGTTCAAATTGTTGCATCTGATATTACGACCGAGATTTCGTAACATCCTGAAAATACATACACAGAACAGGAGTCCCGAACTTGAGTGTGTCATGAGTCGGATTCTTCGGTATCCTGTTCAGAGGGGTGTTGGGAACCCCTGGCAAACTCTTCGACAGTGGTATAAACTATTTTAAACGTTTCATAGAAACCGGCGGGACCCACCCGTCCGGTCTCAATAAATTTAACGATAATTTCTTTGGTTGCTTTGAGAATCAATTCATCGACAGAGCTCATGTGAGACTCCTTTTTCATAATAATTTTATTAATTATCCTGATCTGTTAGCAGTTAAAAATGTCTGTGTCAAGATTCTCTGCTCACGCTTCAGGACCACAGGATTAAAAAAATATTACAGTCTATTTGACACAAGGCGTATTATCAATTATTAAAGACGCATACGCAGAAAATATTTTTCACAAATACTATATCAGGTTTTGTACCTGTAACGGTGAAAAAAACGATGTGCCCGGGGAACGAGAATATAACATACAATATTAAAAGTCCGGATACTGTCAAAGTTCATGTGCTGGAATGCATAGATTATGAGTTTAAGTCCATAAGGGACATTGATATTATCATCAAACAGCCGGAGTATACTTCGCTGTGTCCCATATCCGGTCTTCCTGATGTGGGGTGTATTACAATCAAGTACCGGCCGAATGCCAGGCTCGTTGAATTAAAATCCTTAAAATATTATCTGCTGCAATACAGAAACGTAGGGGTTTTTTATGAGAGTTTGGTCAACCGTATTCTGGACGATCTGGTTTCCGTACTGGAACCCAAGTTCATGAACGTTACCGGAGAGTTTACCGCGAGAGGCGGGATTACCACCACGGTCAGCGCCGTATTTCAAGGAAAAAATTATGAATAAAAAAATAAAAACTTTTTATATGAAGATTCATTTACCTGTATGGGTTTTGTTTTTGCCGTTTTGTGTTCTACTTATTACCGGGTGTTCTTCATACTCGGCCATGAAAAAAAAGACAAACAGGATTATCCGGGATTATAAGGCTCCAGATGTAGATTTGAAAAAAAGAGTTGCCATCACATATTTTGAAAACAAAACCCCCTTCGCGGGTAAGGGATTGGAAGAAAATTTTATCAAAGAACTGGTGGAAACCATGAACACTTCATGTCCGGACATTCTTGTAGAAGGACCGGATGATCCCGACTATCCTGATGAGCTTGTACCGTTGCCCAGGCATGCATCCGGCTTGATCGACAATTTTAATCTGGCAAAAACCGGCAGACAACTCGGTTTGAATATGGTGGTAACCGGAGCGTTAATAGAGATCACAAATCATAAAGAGACTCGAGGAATCCTGTGGTTCAAAGACAGTTACAATTATGTCCAGGTTAAGGTGATGACGGAGGTGTACGATACCCAGACCAGCGCAAAACTGCTGGATAAGAGTTATACGCGCAAAATCGAGGATGAGGATATATTATATGAAGAGGGAGCATATTATGATGCAACCGGCCGGACCGGCGAAATCAGTACCCATGTAATAAATGATGCGTTAAAATCCATTGCTGAGGATATGGGAGAACAGTTTTGTGAGGCCATGGTCCTGCAGCCCTGGAAAGGATACATTACATCAGGCTTCGCAGAAAAAGTTGTGATTTCTTCCGGGGAGAAAGTGGGGATTGCACCGGGTGATATATTTGACGTTTATGGCTGCAATGGCGTTGTTAAGGGAGCGGAGAAGCATCGCTTTTTTATACCCGGTCTTAAGACCGGCGAGATAAAAATAACCGCTGTTTATCCGGACCATGCTGAAGGGGTTCTTTCTTCAGGCCAAAACATACAGGCAGGCTGTTTCATCAGTCCCAGGAATTGACCCGATACAAAGATTCAGGTTATATGGGTATAAATCAAGGCTGCTGTTTGCTAAGATCGCCATGGATATTAGGTTTCAGGCGTCAGGGGTAGGATTTCAGGTGTCCGGTGTCAGGAGGCCATTCAACATGCGAATGCATTCTTCGTAAGGACCCGGAATTTCTAATTTTTATAGACCTCAAAATCTTCCACGTCCATATAATTGCTACAGGTCACCTCTTTTGCCCTTAACCCTGACACCTGACACCTGTGATACCTGACACCTGAAAAAAAGGCTTCGAAACCAGGGTTTGTCAATAGACAAGGATCAGTGTTTACCAACAGACTTGATTCATACCCAGGTTATATCTTTACCCGATAAACAGTAATGGGTCGGTTTATGCCCTTGACGGTTGCCGGAGGAAGTATCTCAACGTCTATATCTCCGGGAAGCTGCTGAAAAGTAGATTCGCTGATCAGGATTTCACCGCCTTTTGCCATGCCTTGCAACCGTGCCGCAATATTGACCGGCATGCCAATGGAAGTAAACTCCTTGATTCTCAACGACCCCAAAATTCCGGAAAAAACTTTCCCGGTTGAAATGCCTATACCGATTTTCAGTCTTAACCCATTTTTTTTATAGAGTTTATTGTCGATCTCCTTTGCTTTTTTCTGCATTTTAATGCCGGTTTTTACTGCTCTGATGGCATTATCCTCGCATTCAACCGGCGAGCCGAAAACCACCATAATGCTGTCACCAATATGCTTGTCCACGGTTCCGTTATATTGGTATGCGATCTCACCCAGGGGGGTAAAATAGTCGTTGTTCAAAAATGCCGCAACCGTATCCGGCGGAACCTGCTGAGACATCCGGGTGAAGTCGCGAATATCGGAAAAAAGCACGGATACTTCATGGGATGTGGGTTTCAGAACTCCGGGTGATTTTTCAATCTTTTTATACACCGGTTCGGAAACAAATTGCTTGAGTCGCTTTCGCACATTAATGATATGGATTTTGGCCCTGAGTTCAATATTGTCAAAGGGCTTGGTCAGGAAACCGTCAATCCCCTGGTTTGTGGCCTGAATGGCGGCTTCCATGGTTGCGTATCCGGTGAGAATGATACGGGTTATATCAGGATTGAGGGACCCGATCACGCCCAGTGTTTCAAGGCCGGTCAATCCCGGCATTTTATAATCCGAGACCACCGTTATAATATCGAAGATATTGTCTTTGACAAAGGAGATGCCTGATTCACCGTTTTCTGCGGTATGGATTTCATAGGGTTCGTTCTTGAGTGCACGAAGCACGGAACGACGGATTCCTTCTTCATCATCGATAAAAAGAAGTTTGTTCATGGGAGGGTTTCCTTGCTTATAATTTTCATGTATTTTGTGGCATAAATTTATTGGAGTGTAACTCAAGACTGTTGTTTACCAGGATTGCCATGGCTATCTGGTTTCAGGTGTCAGGGGGCATGGGTAGGGTTTCAGGTTTCAGGTTTCAGGTGTCAGGAAATATGTTCAGTCACAACTTTTTATAGACCTCAAGATCCTCTACGTCCATATAATTGCTACAGGTCACCTCGTTTCCCCCTGACACCTGACCCCTGACCCCTGTGACCCCTGACACCTGACCCCTGACACCTGAAAAAGCTTTGGAGCCACGGTTTGCCAATAGACAAAGATCAGCGTTACCAACGGCCTTGATTTACACCCGGTTTATTGTTACTTCTTATGTCAATTTTCGTGCCAAGTCCGTATTTATGTTAAACTCATTGGATGATTGAACGGTACGTCAATGGCAATATGTTCGGAAGCCCTTGTTAAATGGGCGTTTGAGAATATTGTGATTTTGTGTCTAAAAGAGTTTTATTTAAGAATCACATCAAGAGGCAGGGGGCATGAAAGAGAAATGCACAGAAAACTGTGCATGCACGCACAGTTTTCTGTGCTAATGGTACGTCTATACCCAATAAAAACGATCAATAGCTCCTCTGGGGCAAAACTTAGAGATGGAGACCAAAATAAATTTGACATAATTTTTGAGTATATCTATAAAACCGACTTAAATCCAATTTTTATCCAGGATCAGGCATCCAGCATTCAGGATCAGTCAGATAGCGCCGCCACAGACGCTTTAAAACTGGGGTGGTGAAAATCGCCATGTATACAGATGGAATTTTAATCCAATTTTTGTTCCATATCCTAAGGTTTCAGGTGTCAGGTGTCAGGTGTCAGGTGTCAGGAATGATGAACAGAGGCGCTGAAACCTCAAACCTGAAACCTGAAACCTGAAACCAGGTAT
>CAYPIW010000112.1:0-14721 GCA_964410925.1 uncultured Desulfobacteraceae bacterium | reverse complement strand
ACGGGCAAGGCAGCCTTTGACGAAGCCTACTGCGCCGATCATGCGGGGTTTGTTCCCGGAGAGTTCGCGCTGCTGGCCGTGAGCGATGACGGCAGCGGCATGGACAAAGAGACCCTGGATAACCTTTTCGAGCCGTTTTTCACCACCAAGGGTGTGGGCACGGGCCTGGGCCTGGCCACGGTCTACGGTATTGTCAAGCAGAACAACGGATTTATCAATGTGTACAGTGAGCCGGGCAAGGGATCGACCTTCAAAATCTACCTGCCGCGCCATGCGGGCGCGGCCGAAAAGACGGAAAAGGAAGACCCCGCCGGCATCCCGCCGGGCCGGAGCGAAACCGTGCTGATCGTCGAGGATGAGATTTCCATCCTGAGACTGGCCAAAAGGATTCTTGAGCGGCTGGGCTATACGGTGCTGGAATCGTCCACCATGGGCCGGGCCATGGATCTGGCACAGGAACATGCCGGCGAGATTCATCTGCTGATCACCGACGTGGTCATGCCGGAGATGAACGGCTGCGAACTGGCCGAGCGGCTTCAATCCCTTTATCCGGATCTCAAGGTTCTGTTCATGTCCGGGTACACGGCCGATGTGATCGCCCACCGGGAGGTGCTGGATGCGGGCGTGCATTTTATGCAGAAGCCTTTTTCCAGCCGGGACCTGGCAATCAAGGTGCGCGAGGCACTGGACACTTGATACCAATCAGCCGGAAACGGTGAGTGTGACAAAAAGGGTTGCCCCCTCTCGGTTAATTAAAAACAGAGACAGGAAATTGACGTCTATGACGCCGATTAAAAAAATTTTTCTGTTTTCAGGTATCGCCCTGTGTGTTGTTGTGATTCTTGTTTCGGGCATGGGCCTTTATCTCTATTATCATCCTGCCCAAATCAAGCCGATAATAGAGAGATCGCTTTCTGCATCCACAGGAGCATCATGTACCATAGAAAACCTTTCCTATTCTTTTAAACCCATGGTTTTAGAGGCCGGGGGAATTCTTTTCAACCCTCTGAAATCACAGAAAACCTTCTCTGTGGAGATTGGTTTCATCAGAGCGGATATGGATATTGAGGGTCCTTGGGGTCACCGGTCCCTTGTTCTAAAAAATATGCAGATGAACGGCCTGTATCTTGACCTTTTCTCCGATTCGTTCACACTTCCCGGCATCATACCGCCTAAAAGAGGACCTTCTTTTCTGGGCGAAATGGCACGGAACCTTATCGGCCTCTTTTTCTTTCGAGACATCAGATTTCAGTCAGGGGAACTTCTTGACGGACGTATCTCGGCAGCTATGGGTGATCAGGCTGTGCGGGCCCAACACATACATGCCATAGCCGGCGCCGACAAGCCGCTTTTTTTATCGTTTGCTCTGGAAGCCAAAAATTCTTCCCGTAATATGAATTTTACAGCACCGAACGTGACCATCACAGGCGACACAACCTTTGACATCAACGATCTCAAATTCAGCGGCACGCTTGAAACTCAAAACATGAGACTCCAGGACTCGAAACTTGGAATCCAAAAAATAAAGGTGCTCTCAAAATTTACGTATCGCCATGGCCCCAAAAATCTCGATGTCGAAAATCTTAACGTCCGGTGCCAGGGTATTGCTTTGGGCTCTGATTTAAAAAACACTGGATCATTGCCCGTCTCAGTGACCGGCGCTGAATATTTGTCCATGGAAACCGGATTCGCCTATACCATGAACCAGGGAAAAACCACTCTTGCTCCCTTGAAAATCCACATTGGCGGTCTGTTCGCGATGAAAAACACGGACACGCTCCTGCCGCCTTTGGACATCGACCTGAAGGCAGAGGAAATTTCCGGAAACTATTCTTTGATCGAGATCAAGGATGCCGCCATACAAATCCCCCGGGCAAAAATTGACACAAGGACCTGGGACACTCTCATCGCAGATATCCACCTGAATATCCCGGATGGCCGTATCGACACAGAAAAAAAATCCGTTATCCTCTCTAAGGTCCGTTTCGAGACTGCTGAATTGAAAAATCTTTTATTTGACATTCGTCTACAGGAACATAATTTAAACTTTACGCTCAAAGGAAAGGAGACGTCGCTTTTCCATGCAGCCGCCGCTTACCATCTGATTCCGATGGATTGGAATATCAAGGTTCATGATTCCATCCAAATCAACGTCACAGGACCCCGGACCGGACCCTGGCAGATGGAAGCAAAACTTTCTTTCGATGATCTTGTCTTTCAAAACAAGGATGGGACCATAATGGGGGAAAAAATTTCCCTCAGCACGGGTATCCAGGGTATTGCGGATTTAAAGCGTTCCAGGATGACTTTTGCCGTTGATCTGGACGTCCCCACCGGCGAAGCCCTTTATGATCGTTATTATCTGAACCTGAAAAAAAATCCCATTGCCACATCCTGCAACGGGACCTGTGATTTTCAAAAAAGAGTGATGCAATTTTCCAGACTCCGATTCGATCTGACGGGTATTCTGCCCCTTGAAATCCTGGGATTTTTTAAGCAGGGTCCGTCGAAAGCCAATGCCGATTTCACGGTGATCCTCCCCAAGGCGCCTTTGAAACCGATATTTCATCATTTTTTGCAGGAACCTTATAAAACCGAAAAACCCTTTCTGGCAACCCTTGAGACCGAAGGAACCGTTTCTGCTGAATTCCGGATAAACAGATTTCAAGATGCGTGGCAATTCAGGGGGCGTCTCGGGTGGCTCGGAGGCAATTTTTCTTTGCCGGAGAAGGGTATCGCCCTAAAAGGCATTCTCGTTGATATGCCCTTCTGGTATCAAACTGAAGTTGCCAAAACCCCTGTTAAGACGCTCGTCGGCAAGTTAGAGGTTGAATCCGCAACACTTCCCCTGCTTCCGGAACAGCCGCTCAGTATCCTTTTGCATACCGGTCCGAACCGGATATCCGTGGAATCGCCGACCGTGATACAGGTTCCCGGCGGAGATCTTTGTTTGGGACCCGTGCAGGTCGAAAAACTCTTTGGCCCGGATCTTACCATCCATACCCGTCTGGAATTCGATGAAATAAAACTTCAGCCCCTTTTATCAAAAATCTGGATGCATCCTTTAAAGGGCGCTTTAACCGGTACGCTAAACCCCATCCGATATGAAAACCACGACGTTACCACCCGGGGAGAACTTAAAGCCGAAGTATTCGAAGGCAAAATCATTTTATCCGGTTTGGGGGCTTCGGGGGTTTTTACGTCAGCACCGGTGTTTAAGCTCAATGTAAAATGGGAGGACCTTTTGCTGTCCGAAATGACAGGGAACACCGCATTCGGAACCGTAGAGGGGATACTGGAGGGTCAACTTCGTGATGTTGAGATGGCCTACGGCCAGCCCCAGAGATTTAACCTTTTACTGGAAACGGTTAAAAAAAAGGGGATTTCTCAAAAAATCAGTGTTAAGGCAGTAGAAAACATTGCACAGATTGGAGGAGGACAGAGCCCGTTTATGGGGGCGGCAGGTGCCATTGCATCTTTTTTCAAAAAATTTCCCTATGAGAAAATCGGTATTCGGGCCTCCCTTGAAAATGACGTGTTCACGGTCAACGGCACCATTAAAGAAGGCGGCACAGAGTATCTCGTAAAAAGAGGTGGCTTTTCAGGGGTAAATGTTGTAAATCAAAATCCGGATAATCGTGTCAGTTTCAAGGACATGGTTAAAAGAATCAAAAGGATCGGCGCCAAGGGAGGGCCGGTTGTCAAATAGTAAAGAATCCTGGCCCAAAGGAGCAAGTTTTTCAAGACTAAATAAAGGGAGGTTCATATGAGAATGTTTCAAAAACCGGTGTGGACGGCAATGGTGTTCGCGATGATACCCCTGCTTGCCTGCGTAACCATAAATATTTATTTTCCGGCGGAAAAGGTTGAATCCGTCGCCGGAGAAATTGTGAATGATATCCGGAGCAAAAAGCAGGATCAAAAGGGGGACCCGTCTAAAAATGATGGTGCTTTTTTACGGGAAATCAGGATCGCCTTATCTTTATCCAGTGCATGGGCGGAAGACGCAACCACTGTTTCCAATCCTACCATTCGCGCACTGAAGGAAAAAATGAAGGCCCGTTTCCAGGCGCTGAAACCTTACTACCAGAAAGGCGCCCTGAAAGAAGGAGATAACGGCTACCTCTCCGTGGCAAACACCGGCGCTTTGAACCTCAAGGAGAAAAGAGACCTGAACGGCCTCGTGGAGGCCGAAAACAGCGACCGCAAGACACTCTATTCAGAGGTTGCCAAAGCTCTGAAGATAGATCCGGGTCAGATCGACCGAATTGCAGGGATCTTTGCCAAAGAATGGCAGAAGCCGGTACGATAACGTTTAAAATGAAACATTCAGGCGGACGGTTCGAAACGCTTAATACCGTCCGCCTTTATTTATACACGGGACCACTTCGGTCAGATAGGCCACAATTGTGAATCGGATTTCAGAAAAGAACCCTTATAAGAGATCCATTACAAAAGGTTATCGAATGAACGAGTCTGTTAAAGAAAGTCTGGAATGAAAAAAAGCATGGGGGGTTGTAATGATTACACCGATAAAACAGACGGTTGTTCTACTCTGATCCATACTAATACCTGTTTGGGTTCTTTCCCCAGCTCAAATTCCGCCACTGTGAATTCATTGGCCGGTTCTGTGGAAGAGGGTTTCAACCGAATGCCCAGACGACTTAGTTTCAAATCAACCCTCTCTATCCTCAAATACTGCTCCGGGTTCAACAAGACCTCATCCAAGTGCTTGAGACGATCTTCCGGTGTGTCCAGTTCAGCTTTGATTTCTTTCAACTTCCTGTTGATGTCGCGGAGCACTTTTAACGACTTTTGGGTCTGAATATCGTCTGCTTCAGCATGGTCCGGATCCGTCTTCACATCTGTATCTTCGGGGTGTCGAACCTTGAATTCCAGCAACTCTTGCTGTTTTTCCAGTTCTTCCTTCCATAGCTGAAGGCCGGTGATTTTTTCAACAGCATGGCTGAAAAGACTTACCAATGCACGGTGCTGAACTTTCAGGCGGGTTTCGGCCAAATCGACAGCCGGAGCAAATACCTTAAAATCCTCGAAAAAGACTGCTTTCTGAGGAACGTCCCTGCGAACAATTTCACCGTTTTTTTCCGTTCCGAAAATTTTTTTTTCCTTTGGTTCAGCAACGAGTATTGCAAATGCCTGGGATGCGTTTGTACGCCGGAAAAAGTTCTTGAGCTCTTTGGTGGATTGCAGCACACCGATGAGCTCTTCACGACTTATGAACATGGCTCTGAGTAGAGGGTCATGGTTCCAGCGGTCGGGATCGAAATCCACGGGCCCGGGAATTTGAGCAATGAGCCCGGAAATGTGTGCCATGGCGTGCCGAACTGAAGGAAGAATTTTCTTTCGAAATCTGCGAACCGGTAAAATCGTGGAATCGGTCTCCAGTGCGATCCTGTCGATCTCATCCAGGGCAGCGTCCTCTCCTCCATGATTCGGCAGTGGTCGGCCACTACCGCCAATCAGCCGCTGATAAAACCCTGTCAACAGACTTTTCAAACCCATGGCAATGAGGCCTCAAAAATTATCCCTATCGTCGGGTAAAGATTAAAGAATATCATTCATTTTTAGCATATAGGCCGTTACGTGTCAAAACTTCTGAAGTGAAATGCTGTCTATTATTTATTCTTGACAAAAAAATTAATTTTTATTGTAGTTATAGCGTATCCTTATTTCGATTGTTAACTTTCGTAAAAGAAGCTAATATCACAACCTTGCTCATTTTTTAATTGAACTCTTATCCTTACCAGTTTGTTATGGCTGATTATAAAGAGGTTAGAAACAATTCCCTTTCCTTCACATTAAATATAACCCTTTGTCTTAAAACCTTTTTTTAAGACTTCGCTTGGAAGAAAACATGAAATATAAAACAATCTCTGTTTTAGGCGCTTTTCTGTTTGCTGATATCATCCTTTGGACGATCACAGCAGGTTATGCTTCGGCACAAACTGCATCAAATGGCCAAGTGCCCAAAGCGCAGAAATTTTGATCTTTCTCTAATGGAAGGGATCCTTTGTTATGCCGAGATTCACCAAACGACATCCCAAAAAGGCAGGTACATCCCCGGGAACGCTGATCCATATCGGGGAAAGGAAGACCGAGGAAACAAAAATTACCCTCATCGACTTTGATGAAGCGAATTTGCAGGAACAGGTGATCGAGACGATTGAAGAGGCATTTCCACTCAAAGACCTGCCGACAGTGACCTGGATCAATATCGACGGTCTCCATGACGTCGAAATTATCGAAAAAGTCGGAGCGCATTTCAACATTCACCCGCTGGTCCTGGAAGATATTTTAAATACCGGACAGCGCCCAAAGGCTGAGGAATATGAGAACGCCATTTTTGTCGTCTTGAAAATGCTCAATTATGACAAAACGGCCGAACAAATTCTATCGGAACAGTTCAGCCTGGTTTTAGGACCCAATTTCCTGATTTCTTTCCAGGAAATCCAGGGCGATGTTTTCAAGACCGTCAGAGAAAGAATCCGCAAGCCCAAAACCCGAATTCGCAAAGCAGGATGCGATTACCTGGCCTACGCCCTGATCGATGCCATCGTGGATCACTATTTTGTCATTCTGGAAGCACTGGGCGAAAGAATGGAAGATCTTGAAGCGGAACTCCTTGACAATCCCACCCGTGACACCATGGAGATCATCCACGAGATGAAACAGGAGATGATTTATATGCGCAAACACATCTGGCCGATTCGGGAAATCATTAACGGCCTGGTAAAAACTGAATCTTCTCTGATTCAGGAACAGATGCATGTATATTTGAGGGATGTCTATGACCATACCATACAGATTATCGACACCATTGAATCGTATCGGGATATTCTGGCCGGCATGCTGGATATCTATCTGTCCACTGTGAGCAATAAAATGAATGAAGTCATGAAGGTGTTGACGATTATTGCAACCATCTTCATTCCCATCACCTTTATTGCGGGTGTTTACGGCATGAACTTTAAGTTTATGCCGGAACTCGAGTGGCGCTGGGGATATGTGATGGTCTGGGCTATTATTATTATCGTTGCAGGTATTATGATCGGGTTCTTCAAAAAAAAGCAATGGCTGTGAACCATTATCTGATTCTGCATATCAGCAGTAATGGTTTTTTTTAAAAAAAAGGAGGCAATGAATGTCCGCAATAAAATCCGAATCCAAGCTTAAAAGGCGCAAGGTAACCTTCTCCCTGACGTCTCCCCGTGCCAAAGAGGTGCTCCTCATGGGAGATTTTAACCAGTGGAATCCCAAAATTCATCCCATGAAAAAGGATATGAATGGGGTATGGAAAAAGACGACCATGCTGTTCCCCGGAAGATACGAATACCGGTTTCTGGTGGACAATCAATGGGAAAATGATCCAAAAAACAAACAATTGTGCCCCAACAGCTTCGGCAGTAAGAATAATTTTATTATCGTGCCGTCGACATAAGCGATGATTCAAGGGTGGGGATAAATCAAGACTGTTGTTTGCTAAGATTGCCATGCCTATTTGGTTTCAGGTGTCAGGGGTCAGCAAGCATGTTCAGTCACAACTTTTCATAGATCTACAGTATTTTTTTCATCAGAATTTCGGTAAAGTGGAGGGGTGCAGTAATGGGTTGGCGGCAAAGATTTAAATACGGAATTCTTTGGGCATATCTTTTGTGTTTCTTCTTGCCGGTTCAGGCCGTTTCGGCAGGAACCGCTTTAGCAGAAAGTGAAGCAGACAAAGAAAAGTTGGAAAAAGGCCCGGAATACAACACCACCGAGTTATTACAGAGAACTAAAAATGCCGTTCTGTCAGAATCCACAAGCCTTGAGGAATTAAAAAACCGACTCGGTCGTCTTTACATCCTGCAGACAGCTGTTTTTATAGAAATCAATGCCTACAATATCCAGAATTCGTCCCACAACAATCTCCTCCTCCAGTTGGCAACGCCTGTTACGGACCTGGAAAAAGCTTTGAATGAAAATCGGATGGCGCTGAATATCATGGACGATAAAATCAAAGATTTCACTAAAAAACGGGACGCTGTGACTGAACTCCGCCGGCAGGCACAGGATCAAATCGACTTAACCGCCAAACAAGCGGCTGAAATCAAAACCAGCGGTTGGCCCAAACCCGAAAAAGCTCCCCTTTTGGACGTCCTCCACCAACTGGATCGTATCCTGGACGAAAAATACATCACCCTTCAAAATCTGCATGACGGTTATGATTCAATTATCAAACGACTTGAAACTCTCAAAGGGTCCACATCTCAACTCAATGGGAAACTCGAACAGGAGATAAAGAGACGTAGCGCTCAGGAATTGCTCAACAGGAAGTACATGCTGCCAAAAGTCTTTAAAAAAGATGCCGTTACCAAAGAGTTTGCCGTATTGGCGACAAACGTTCTCAAACCTTTCCAAAAAGAATTTTGGCAGGGTGAAGGCCAGCGTATCCGAGAAACCGCCGCCATGTCTCTTTTGATCCTGGTATTTTTAACAGCGGTGGCCGCATCGCTGGTCGTCCGCCTGCGCCGCTACTGCGCCAAATACAAAAAACATCCCGTTGTTCCCACGCACCGCTGGCGATTTCTTTGTGTAAGACTGGTCCGGCGCTCCCTTATTCTTCTTGGAATTATTTTAGTCCTGTATAGCCATAAAATCATTCAATTTTCTTATTATCGCCTTCCCTTTCACGAGCCTGTATTTAACATTATGCTGATATTCCTGTTTTCCCGCTGGCTGCTCGACTTTTTAAAATTCCGGCAGCATGACGAAAACCTTTTCATTCCCCAAAAACTGGAGCCTAAAATTCACCGGATGACGATATGGATATGTTATTTTGCCGTTGCGTATATCGTCATCCACTGGGCCGTGGGTGAAGACAGTTTCATTCTTTTCGCGGCAAGGCTCTTTATCGAAATTTATCTGACGGCCTGTTGCGTTACTTTCTGGCGAGCAATTCGAAATGCAAATCGGCCGTTTGTTCAAGACCGGACACCGCCCAAGATAACTTCTTACATTCCCCTGATGATGGTCACCTATCTCATCACCCTGGGCGCACTCATCATCGAGCTTTCCGGTTATCCGGCCATGGCCCTCTATTGGCTGGTATCCTGGGCCAGAACCCTGGCGGTCCTGTTATGGGCGGTCATTTTTTTTAATGCTATCATCGAGTGGCGCAGCGACCATCAGCCGTCAGAGGTCAGTGATGACAAACCATTGCCCGCTTATCCAATCCGGCGACTGTTCGTTTCCATAGGCTGGTTACTGTGGTTTTCCGGTTTCATCGTGGCACTGATCCTGGCCTGGAGTACTAAGCAAAATGTCTTTGCCTTGATCACCGCGATACTTAATAAATCTTTCTCCATCGGCAGGATCAGTTTGAGTCCAATGGGTCTGCTTTTCTTCGTTTTGATCCTTTTTTTAACCCTTGTTTTAACGCGGCTTGGAAGATATATTATATCGGAAAAAATATTTGTCGAAAGCGATATAGAGCCGGGACTTCAAGATTCCATTGCTACGATTTCAATTTATGTAATGTGGGGCCTGGGGCTGGTTATGGCGTTGAGTGTCCTGGGTGTCAGTACGACGTCACTGGCAGTGGTATTTGGTGCTTTGAGTATCGGCATCGGATTCGGTCTTCAGGCCATCTTCAACAATTTTGTCAGCGGGATTATCTTGCTTTTTGAACGCCCCATTCAGATAGGAGACGCCGTGGAAGTCCAGGGTACCATGGGAACCGTCAAAAAGATAAACGTTCGCGCTACCGTGGTTCAGACCTTTGACAACGCTTCCCTCATCATTCCCAATTCCGAGTTCATCAGCAGCCAGGTGACCAACTGGAGTTTCAAAGAGCCCAGCCTTCGCCGTAAGGTTAGCGTGGGGGTGGCATACGGATCGGATATCGAACTGGTGCGCCAAACCCTGCTGGAAATTGTGAACCAAACCAAAAATGTGCTGAAAAAACCCAAACCCGATGTGATCTTCGACGACCACGGAGACAGTGCGCTGATATTTATTCTGCGCTACTGGACCACCATCGACTATTATTACACCACCTCCACGGACATTCGCTTTGCCATGGACAGGTTATTCGGGGAACGAAATATCGAGATCGCATTTCCACAGATGGATGTCCATATTCGTTCCATGCCAAAAGATAAAAAAGGCATCGAAAATATTGAAAAGAAAATCACTGAAATCACTGTTTGATTTTTGGTTGATGTTTTTTTTCAAATATTTATGAATTAAAGCACTTAATGATGTCTCATGGTTTATTTCAATCCATCTCCTGAAGTGTCTCCTATTACTGTTATTTGCTGTGGTATGGTATAACATTAATCATCATCACAAAATTCCGGATACAATCTTTTTTCACATTCAGGACAAATACCGTGCGTAAATTCAGCATCCGAGTGTTCACGAATATAAGTTTCTATTTTGCTCCAGTAGCCCTGATCGTCACGAATCCGTTTACAGGAAGAGCAGATGGGTAACAGGCCGTTTAACTGTTTTACTTTACGGATGGCTTCCTGAAGTTCGAGAATAAGCTTTTCCCGCTCATGAGCTGCCTGGCTACGTTCTGTAATGTCCCGGCATACACAGAATACCAGCTGCTGCCCCCCGCAAACTGCTCCATTGGTACTGATCTCAACATCATAGCAAGAGTGGTCCTTGCGACGGTGGCGGGTCTGCAGAAAATCTCCGGTATCGTCGACGGTACGAACCATTTCCAGGAGTTGTGACCGCGTCCACTGGGTCTCCCAGTCCCACACATGGAGCTGATAAATTTCATCAATAGAGTAACCAAGCATTTCGGCATATCGCTTGTTGGCCTCATATACCTTGCCGTTCTGATCGAGTACAACAATTCCGTCTCTGGATTGGTCGATCAGAATACGCATGCGGAATAATTCCTGGGCCAGAGTTTCCTCCGTCTGTTTACATTCAGTGACATCAAACATGACACCGCTGATAAATTCAATCTGTCCCTTTTTATCACAAACGATCTGTCCTCTGTCTTGTATCCAACGAATATTCCCGTCCTTGGACCGGATTCTGTATTCTCTGACAAACGATCTGTCCGTATCAAGGGCTCGCAAAACCGTTCTTCTTGCCGGCTCAATGTCTTCTTCAACAACGATGTCGGACCACTTAAGGTTACCGGAATTAAAATCATCCGCTTTATAGCCGGTTACAAATTCCAGCTTTTTATCAATAAACTCAACCGGCCATTCACCGTCACCTTTGTATATGATACTCGGAAGATTCTTAATTAAAAGTCTGTATTTTTCTTCGCTGGTTCGCAATGCCTTTTCGATTTCCTTGCGCTCCACAATATCGAGTTCCAGCTGAGTGTTGGCTTCTCTTAATTTTGCAGTCCGTTTTTTAACCACCGATTCCAACTCCTGAGCATGGTTCTTGATTTTTTTCTGGTATTCGTTTATTTCGAGGATCATGTGATTGAATGCTTTACCGGGTTGCCCGATTTCATTGTTCGATTTTATTTCAACGATTTCCGTAGAATTCATGCCTTTTTGTCTGATATTCCTGATCACGAAAATTAATCTGTCCAGGGGCCGTATAATCATGAAATTTTGCGAAATCAAAGATAAGAGTATTCCCAGACTCAAAAAGATGAAGGCGACACAAGTCGAGTAAAGCACTATGGTTTCCGTTTGTCGGGATATCAATTCTTTAGGGAAGCCCAGCCTGACGATTGCAATGTTTTCGCCTTGTTTTCCGAAAACCGGCAGACTGATACCATAGAACTCTTTGTTATCTTGTGTAATTAGGTTGCATTCATCCGGGAGCGTTTTAATATTTTTACGATTGTTAAAATCGCCTATGAAACAGCCCATCCTTGTGGGATCGTTGTGAAACAGAATCTTGCCGTCAGGATCGACAACCATAGCATATGAAATCTCATGATGATCGACCACCAGCTCTTTACACTGCTCCTCAAACCCAACCAGATTTTGTAAAGGTATGTTGAATTTCAGCAGCCTGTCCAATTTTTCTTTTAATGAATGGGCGATGGTATCGGATTTTGACTCCAGAGCTTTGGAATACGCCCGGGTAAAGACAATACTGCTGACAAGCGTATTCGCCCCTAATGCAAAAAATAATATTGCCAGCGTGATAAAAACAATTTTTGTCCGTATACTGATCAACATGTATTACTCCCGGGAAGAATGATCGATTACTTGAGCGCTCAGAAGAATGCCTGTTTTTATATGGATGCCCAATTTTCTGGCTCTTGCAAGACTGACAACCGGTTCTCCCTTAACAATCGTCTTGATTGAGTAGCTCGAGGGACTTCTGCCTTCCGGTAAAATACCTCTCGCCATCTTGCCGGCGGCAAATCCCTGTTCATAACCGGAAACGGTAACCGTACACAGAGTTCCGTGTGAGACACGGTCCTTCCAAAAACTGATGGATTTCCCCAAAAGCGGTTTTAACCGATATCACCTGAATTCCGATTAAACTTATCACCAACAGGATGACCGCAATGATCTTATTTGGATCAAAATCCGATTCCGTTTTCATTATTTTTTTCATAGTGTTGATCTTCCTGATTCTTTTTTATAATTTCAGCTTCCAATTGAGCGTTTTCGCTCAATTGGGATTATACGGACTAGTATGGTACATCAAAGCCACTAACCCAACTCTATCTTTTTCTCCCTGAAAAGCTTCAAGCACACATCCACCACCTCAGAATGATACAATATTCCCTTATTCTTTGATATTTCATCCAGGGCAGCATCTATCCCCAGGGACAGACGATAGGGTCGATATGAGGCCATTGCCTCCACCACGTCGGCCACGGCCAATATGCTCGATTCCAACAGGATTTCATCACCGGATAGTCCATAAGGATACCCGGACCCGTCTATTCTCTCGTGGTGCTGAAGCACCATTTGGGCAACCGGCCATGGAAACTCAATATCTTTTAAGATGTCATACCCCACTTGAGGATGGGTCTTTATCAAAGAAAACTCAGCGTCACTTAACCGGCTCGGTTTGCAGAGAATTTCCACCGGTATAGCCAGCTTGCCCAGGTCATGGATGCTTCCCGCCATCATGACCCCCAGTATTCTCTCTTCAGACAGGCCCATATGTCGGGCAATTTCCCCGGCCAGATCAGCTACGCGCCGTTGGTGACCTGCGGTGTATGGATCTCTGGATTCCAGGGCCAATGCCATGGCCCGTATAATCCCTTTCATGGTTTTGTTCAGCCGGTCCAGCGTTTTTTCAAGATCGGCAGTGCGCATGATAACTTTTTTCTCCAGTTTCCTGCGATAATCCCGATTCTCAAGCTCCAGGTTCCGGCGGTGTAGCGCATTGGCTACATTGTTTATTATTTCATTGTGCTCAAACGGTTTAATGATGTATCCGTAAGATCCTATTTCCATAGCGGATTTTGCAACCTCCGGATCATCCACACCGGATACCATGATCACCGCAGTATCGGGATGCTCGCTTGTGATATATTTGATGAAGTTTATCCCTGACTCACCCGGCATGTTTACATCGCAAAGGATCAGGTCGAAATTTTGCTTGCTTATGTATGAACGTGCCTCTTCCGCACAAGCGGCTAAGGTGCACTCATTTCCGTTCACCTTTAACATACGGCTGAGAAGGTTTCGAACCGGCCTATCATCATCCACAATCATAATTTTCGGTGCATGATGGGCTTCCTTAACGGACTCCTGCATGTTATAATATGATAAATTTGGCATTTTTTCCCCCATTAATGCTTATTTGGAATTAAAAACCCTTGGAACCGCAAAATAAAAAGAAAACCATCCCTATAATTACGATTATCCATCCTCGATTAATAATTATAAGCAATTTCATCTGTTCGGTTATATTTCGATTTTAATTTCAGTACGTTTTTTATATTGGTTATGAGATCCTTTGTTGTTACCGGTTTGGCGATATAGTTATATTTTCCAATTTTTGAGATAGTTTTATTCCCCAGATCATCTTTAGTTATGAGCGCTGTAAGAAATATTAGTGGGATTTCTTTTGTGTTGGCGCCGTCAAATAGAATTTTAGCCATTTCACCTCCAGATATTTCAGGCATGTTTATATCCAGCAAGATCAAGTCCGGTTTTTCTCTACGGGCAAATTTAATTCCCTCTTTACCTGAACTAGTGGTTAATACATCAAATTCTCCTGTATTCTCTAAATTACCTTTTACAAAGAAACAAAAATCTTTTTCATCATCAACTAAAAGGATTTTTTTCTTGTTTTCCATTTCACACCTTCCGGATTTAATTGTTAGCCGGTTGTAATTTTAAAATAAACTTTGTTCCCTTATTGACTTTACTTTGTACTTCAATATTTCCTCGGTGCCGGTCCATAATCAAATGTGCCGGACTGAGCTCAAGGCCTGTGCCTTTCTCGGTTTCTTTTGTAGTAAAAAATGGAAGTTACTTTATTCGTCTTTCATGTGCCAAACTTAAATAATCTTTCATGCCAGCCTCCTTCTTGAGTTTCCCTCTGGGAAATCAAGAAGGAGGCTTAGAACCCTTGACATGCAATCAACACCAGTGGATCCGGCGTTTTTAATATTCTAATCAAAACATCGCGAGGTATCAGAACCGCCACCGCTGCTTGTAACCGTCACCGTGTATGGAACTGATCCACGTTTTCTGAAAGTGTTGGTGTAAACATCTCCGGGAACCCAATATCTCAACTCTCCCAGGTTAACACTTC
>CAYPIW010000111.1:0-4257 GCA_964410925.1 uncultured Desulfobacteraceae bacterium | reverse complement strand
TAAGGTATTCTATCCATTTTTAATTATAATTGATCGCGCTGAAAGCGCGTTCCTCAACTTTAGCTCACTTTAGGCACTTCAAACTTCAAACTTTTGGACTTCACCTTATACGGAATAGTGACCATACAAAAATACGTAATCGTATTTATGAATTAGAGCACTAAGTGTCTAAGGGTTTCGCCTCGTCAATCAGCATAATCGGGATATCATCCCGTATTTCATATAAAAGCTTACAGGCATCACAGATAAGCCCGTCTTTTGTATTATTTAAATATATGTCGCCTTTACATTTCGGACAGGCAAGAATATCCAATAGTTCTTTACTGATGGCCATCAATCTCCTCCTTTACTTGTGTGTAATTCACTGATGTTGGTTAACAGCAGTCATTTATTACTTTCCATCGGAATTCGAAGGTCTGATTTCAGGTGTCGGGTGTCAGGAGGACGAACGTAAGAGCTGACACCTGAACACTGACACCTGAAACCTGGATTGCTTGAGCTAAATAACCAACAATCTTGATTTGCACCCCCATTACTTTAAACTATTCCTCTTATAAGGGATCGACGTATAATTTTCAACCATTTTAACTGATATACACTTTCTTAATTAAATACCCCGAGGTTACCTTCAACAAAAAGGTTTGAAATTTTTACATTCTTGTGTATGATGAATTTCTAAAAAGTTAAATTCAACAGGATTTAGGTTTTAAGATTTAGTTGCTTAGTTGTAAATTTTATGCTTTTTGTGCCAAAAAATTGCTTATCCAATTAAGTTTGAAGTAATCTAAAATGATCTAACGTGCCTAAGTCAGGGTGCTGCCTTTCGCGGCTTCATTTTAAAACTTTAGGCACTTTAGTTCACTTCACACTTTAGCTCACTTTTTTAACTTTAGCTCACTTGTAACTTTTCCGGCTTGTCCGGGTTAGGGTTGATTATGCATCTTAGCAAAAGAATTCTGGTTACCGGCGGATGTGGTTTTTTAGGATCACACCTCTGTGAGCAATTGATTCAAGAAAAAAATGAGGTATTGTGCGTTGATAACTGCTTTTCAGGAACCAGGCAAAACATCGCTAATTTAGATACTCATCCAAATTTTGAATTTCTTCGTCATGACGTCACCTTCCCTCTTTATCTGGAGGTAGATCAGATCTATAATCTGGCCTGCCCGGCTTCGCCGATACATTATCAGTTCGATCCGGTCCAAACGACCAAAACATGCGTACACGGGTCCATCAATATGCTGGGACTGGCAAAACGGGTGAAAGCAAAAATCTTACAGGCCTCCACCAGCGAAGTTTACGGAGATCCCGATGTTCATCCGCAGCCGGAAGCTTATTGGGGAAAGGTGAACCCAATCGGTCTGCGGTCCTGTTATGACGAGGGCAAAAGATGTGCCGAAACGTTATTTTTTGATTACCATCGTCAGCATAAGTTAAAAATAAAAGTGGCCAGGATATTTAATACTTACGGACCCCGAATGCATCCCAATGACGGAAGGGTTGTTTCAAACTTTATTGTTCAGGCCCTCAAAGGAATCCCGATAACGATTTATGGAGACGGATCTCAAACAAGATCCTTTTGCTACGTTGATGACATGATCGAGGGTATGGTTTGTTTAATGAACTCCGGTGACCATTTAACCGGGCCTGTAAATATGGGAAATCCAACGGAATTAACAATTCTGGAATTGGCAAAAAAAATAATCGAAATTTCCGGATCTAAATCAAAGATCATATACGAAAAACTTCCCGCAGATGATCCAAAACAAAGAAAACCTGATATTACCCTTGCAAAAAAAGAATTGAATTGGGTTCCAAAAATCGAAATAGAAGAAGGATTAATAAAAACAATTGAATATTTTGTTAAGTTGTTAAAAAATGATCCAAGAATTTAACCATCGCAATATTTGAATTCTGATGATTACATAGAATTTTGGGGAGGTTATTACAAATCGTCTGTTTTTATCGTATCTAATTAGTCGCGACAGTAAACAGTGAACTAAAGCCTACCCTGGTGCGATTCGGCTATGTATTATCAGTATATGCTATGTTTCATACTGGACCTAACTTATGATCATAACGTACTGGTGATCGGTCTGGGCCAGGGTTTGAAGTGATCTAAAGTGGTTGAATTTTATCGATTTTATAAAATGCTGGAGCGAAACGACTCCTCAACTTTAGGCACTTTAGATCACTTTAGGCACTTTACACTTGTTCATTGAATTATTCAGATATCAGTCTGATTTTAAGCTATAAATTTGATATCCCCCCAAAATCCGTTATAACCAGGAATTCTGTAAGGGTAAAACTCCACCGTGTCGAAAAATATACCACTTAAAGCTACGCTATATCTCTATAACCTGGGTTGGCATCTCATTATCCCTGCTCTTCGTCTGAATCAACGCCTCGCCGATGGATTCAGGCAGCGGACGCTTCAGCAGATGACATTGACCCGGGCGGATCTGTGGATTCAAGCCGCTTCTTCCGGTGAATCCTATCTGGCGTGGTCGATCCTCAAAAAATTACATCCCCATAAGCCCGTCAAAGTTATCGTGACATCAAATACCCGTCAAGGAATGGATATTATAGATCGAGCCATTGCTGATATTACCCCAAACCAAAGAGGCATGAGTGCCTGTTCGGCCTACTTCCCGTTTGACGGACCTTCCATTATGGAAACGGCGGTAAAGACCATCCGCCCGAAAATCATGGTTCTTCTGGAATCAGAAATTTGGCCGGGGCTTTTAGCTGCCTTGAAAAGACATGGCTGCAACACACTTATTATTAACGGCAGAATTACCGCCAGGAGTCTGACCCGGTACCTGATCTGGCCATGTTTTTGGCGATTGATAGGACCGGACAAAATCCTTGGAATCTCAGAAGGCGACGGTAAACGATTCGCTGCGATATTTGGCAAAAAACGTGTGGAAGTGATGCCCAATATCAAATTCGACACTATCGGCGACATGGCTCACGAGCTCGAAGCAGAAAAACATCTCGGAAATATTATCCCGTCCGGAACACCTTTTCTTGTCCTTGGATCCACCAGACAAGAGGAAGAGCCCGAGGTCGAAAAAATCGTACTTAATATTCATCACAGATGTCCGGATGCGGTCATCGGACTGTTTCCACGGCACATGCACCGGTTAACCTATTGGAAAGACGCGTTGAATCGCATTGGGACACCATGGATGTTACGGTCTCAAATTAAAAAGCCGGTTCCAGACGGTGCCGTTATCCTTTGGGATACTTTTGGAGAACTCTCTTCAGCCTATGGCCTCTCAAAAGGCGCATTCGTAGGCGGAAGTCTTGCTCCTCTGGGCGGTCAGAATTTTTTGGAGCCCTTGACCTGCGGGGTCATACCCGTCATCGGCCGTTCATGGGAAAACTTTGCCTGGGTAGGACGGGAAATCATGGACCAGGGTCTGGTTCATGTGGCCTCGGACTGGAAGGAAGTCGCCGACTTTCTTGTACAGAGTTTAGAAAAAACCACATCCCGCGAAAATGTACGTAACGCAGCGATTAACTATGTGAAACACCGGCAGGGCGGTACGGCCAAAGCGTGCCGCCTTATTGAGAAGTTACTTAGGGAGACCGAATGACTCATCTTCCAACATGTTATGGCATTATACCGGCGCGTTACGGGTCTACCCGCTTCCCGGGTAAGCCCCTGGCAGAAATTTTGGGGAAACCCATGTTCTGGCACGTTTTTAAACGGGCCGGCCGGTGTCCGCAGATTTTTAAAACCGTTCTGGCAACCGACGACGACCGGATTTTCCTGGCAGCAAAAAAAATGGACGTTCCGGTCATTAAAACAAGAGAGGACCACTTAAGTGGAACGGACCGGGTGTTCGAAGCGGCAGAGCTGCTTAACGTGCCGGAAGACGCTGTTGTCATCAATATCCAGGGTGATGAACCCTCTCTGGACCCGGATCTGCTGACAGAATTGATTCGTCCCTTCATATCTTCAGATGTCCAAGTTACCACACCGGCAAGAAAAATCGATATAACAGAAGCCAAAAACCCGGACCGGGTTAAATTGGTTTTCTCAAAAAACGGCAGGGCCCTGTATTTTTCCCGCGCTCGGATTCCGTATCATCACAGCGAGCAAAGGGACGAGTTTTACGGGCACATCGGCCTGTATGCCTTTCGAATGAGTATATTAAGACAGTTCGTTGAACTCGGTCCCAGCAACCTGGAAACAACGGAAAAGCTCGAACAGCTGCGCCTGCTTGAAAATGACATACCCATTCATGT
>CAYPIW010000110.1:0-10197 GCA_964410925.1 uncultured Desulfobacteraceae bacterium | reverse complement strand
TAAGGTATTCTATCCATTTTTAATTATAATTGATCGCGCTGGAAGCGCGTTCCTCAAACCTGGCCCAGACCGATCACCAATACCCTATATTCAAAAAGGCAGGTTTGCAATGATCTATAGCCGATATCAATATACATGTACGAGTCGCACCAGGGTGGGCTTTAGCTCACTTTAGGCACTTCAAACTTTTGGACTTCACCTTATACGGAATAGTAACCATACAAAAATACGTAATCGTATTTATGAATTAGAGAACTAAGAGTGGAACGATGGCAATCCATGGCTACAAGCTCTGGAGCTTGTCATTTCTCATATAAATATCTAAATAAGGAGGGGAAAAATGGCGGCTTATATTAAATTTGATGGAGTTGATGGTGAGGCGCAGGACAAGGATCATAAAAATTGGAGCGATCTAGCTTCTTTCAGCCAGGGGCTCCAGCAACCGGGAAGCTCCTCTACCGGACCGACACGACGCCGGGGGGATGTGGTAGTGGAAGACATCCATGCAAGCAAAGAGCTCGATAAGGCTAGCCCCAAGATAGCCGAAGCCGTGTGCAAGGGTAAAGTCTTTCCCAAAGTCGAGATCCACCTGACAGCGTCATATACGGATGCCGGACGAGTGACCTATTATGCCTATGAGCTGAAAAACGTCCTGGTCACAAGCTACACTATCTCCGGCAGCGGTCAGTCGGAAGATGTGCCGATGGAAGACTTTTCCTTGAACTTTGAAGAAATCAAAGTCACCTATACCGAAGCGGATGATAAGGGCAATAAAAAAGGTAACGTTGAGTACGGCTGGAAAGTTGAAGCAGGCGAGGCATAAGAAACTCGGCTGCTTGATTCCCGCGGGGCTCGTTGGGGCCCCGCGGCTTGCTTTTTGGTTTTAAATTGAATCAAATCTAATGAACTCGTAAAAAGTCCGATTTAGACGGTTTCGTAAAAGGTTCAAATTCAAGGCGTGCAAGTTTTGTAATCATGAGGAGTACTTATCGTACGTTGAATGATTGCGAAATGCAGCACAACGCAGAAGTTGGATTTTTTACGAGACCGTCAAATCTGAATCAAGGGGGCTGTACCATGCCGCAACCTACCCAGGCAACCCGAAATATAGCCATTGATACACCGTTGGGCAAAGATGTTTTACTGCTGCGTAGTTTCTCCGGACATGAAGAAATCAGCCGCCTGTCCGAGTTTGATCTCGATTTGTTAAGTGAGAATTATGAGATCAATTTTGATGATATTATCGGACAGAATGTAACCATTCGTATGGAACTTCCGGAAGGCGGAACCCGCTACTGGAACGGGTATATCAACCGTTTTATACAGGGTGCATCAGCCAGTGTCCAGTTTGCTCAATACCGGGCGACAATGGTGCCCTGGTTATGGTTTCTGACCCGAACCTCCGATTGCCGTATTTTCCAGGAAAAAACAGTTCCGGACATCATTAAGCAGGTATTCAATGATCTCGGGTTTAGCGATATCGAGGATCGGCTTTCCGGTGGGTATCGGACCTGGACCTACTGTGTACAGTACCGGGAAACAGATTTCAATTTTGTCAGCCGTTTGATGGAGCAGGAGGGTATTTACTATTATTTTTTTCACGAACAGGACAAATGCACCCTTGTTCTCTGCGATTCCCGGAGCAAGCATGACCCATAC
The DNA here is from genome assembly GCA_964410925.1 of uncultured Desulfobacteraceae bacterium. Classification (GTDB taxonomy): domain Bacteria; phylum Desulfobacterota; class Desulfobacteria; order Desulfobacterales; family UBA11574; genus S5133MH16. The sequence continues at coordinate 8,538 of CAYPIW010000110.1, read as the reverse complement.
GGAAAATATGGCAAGATAGATTTTATTGCCGATACGACAGGATCGGCGATTTTGGAGCGAATCAGTGAATGGACGGTTGAAAAACGTGTCCGGCCAGGGAAATTTGCCCATATCGATTATAATTTTGAAAAACCCAGCACCTCTTTGATGAGTATTGAAGAACTGAAAATGCCACATACCAAGGCGGATTATGAAATCTATGATTACCCCGGGGAATATTTGGAGAAGGTGCACGGGGATAAATATGCCAAGGTGCGGATGGAAGAATTGGCGTACTCCCATGAGGTTTGCAGCGGCCAGTCGGATTCCCGGGGCATTTGTTCGGGTTATCTTTTTACCCTGGCTAAGCACTCCCGAAAAGACCAGAACAGGGAGTACCTGGTTGTATCAACCGGTTATCAGGCGGCCGCCGAAAGCTATGAAACTTCCGGAGGGACGGACGAGAGGTGTGTTTGTTCTTTTACCGTAATTCCAAGTTCGATCCAATTCCGTCCGGAGCGTATTACTCCCAAACCCATCATTCAGGGCACACAGACCGCAGTGGTTACCGGTCCGGCCGGGGAAGAAATTTACCCTGACAAACACGGACGGGTCAAGGTTCAGTTTCACTGGGACCGAGAAGGGAAAAGGGATGAAAACAGCTCATGCTGGATTCGGGTCAGCCAGGTCTGGGCCGGTGCCGGATGGGGCGCCATGTACATCCCTCGGATTGGTCACGAGGTCATCGTGGATTTTATCGAGGGAGATCCGGACAGACCCATTATCATCGGCCGTGTCTATCACGGCACCAACAAACCGCCCTATGATCTTCCCGCCGAGAAGACCAAAAGCACCATAAAATCCGACTCATCTAAAGGCGGGGGAGGATCTAACGAATTTCGCCTTGAAGATGCCAAGGGTTCAGAGGAAATTTATCTTCATGGTCAAAAAGATTGGACCATCGCCATTGAAAACGATAAGAATCAGACCATCGGACACGATGAAACTCTAAAAGTAGGCAACGACAAAAGTGATTCCATTGGCTCTAACAAAAGCATCATCGTTGGCGCAAACCACACAGAATCTATCGGGGCAAATATGAGCCTAACAGTTGGCAGCAATAAGACCGAGACTGTTAGTATTGCTTCTGCCGAGAGTGTTGGAGCTGCCAAAGCCCTAACGATTGGTGCCGCCTATCAGGTCACTGTCGGTGCTGCCATGAATGAGACTATAGGCGGTGCAAAGGCGCAAGAGGTGGGTGCATATAAAGCTGAGGCAATTGGAGGCAATAAGACTGAAAAGATTGGTGGGAAGAAAGATCTTTCCACAGGAAAAGATTACTCGATCGCCGTTGGTAAAAATTTAGGGATTGGCGTAAAAGAAAAAGGGTCAGTCAGTGTCGAGAAAGATTTTGATATTGGGACGGAAAAAAATCTGAGTATTAAGGCCAAAGAAAGTATTTTGATCCAAAGTGAAAAAGATATCACGATTAAGTCCGGCAAGGCGCAAATCAAATTGAGTAAAGATGGTAAAATCGAAATCAAGGGAAGCAAGATCAATATCAAAGGATCCAGCGATGTAAAGATAAAAGGGTCAAAAGTCGGAATTAATTAATGATACTATTTGCAGTTTATCCATATGGACATTAAAAATAATACACCATTTGAGTTTATTGCATTACCTAATTATGACAAGGAAGGGTTTGAAGTCTTTACCAATATTGTCAAAGGAACTTTTAGATTTTCTACGAACCGATCTTTGAGAATTGCAGATGAGCAAGTACCTATTAATATGGATGATGAGTATTGGGAAAAACCTGGAATATCACCGGTCAAATATGAATCAGATCTGGCTGTCTATAAACCATCTACGGATTTGATACTGCTCGGCTTCGCATATCATTACAAAGGCAAGAATATTAAAAAAATGAGTGTTCGTTTTGGTGTTGGATCTACACAAAAGAAGGCAACAGTGAAAAGCAACCAGGCCATGGAACGTCTTCCTCTATATCTACTAGAAGACTTTGGACAAAAAAAGGGGTTGCTAAAATCCAAAAAGCTTGGGAATGGATTTGGCTTTTATCCCAAACAATACAAGCCAAGGGTTCAATATGCGGGGACGTATGATGATCGCTGGCGAAAAGAACGGTGCCCATTTTTACCGGAGGATTTCAATTATCGCTTTTTTCAGGCAGCCTATCCAGAGCTCATAACCCAAGTACATTTACATGGGAATGAAAGAGTTTTTGCCGAAAATGTGTCACCACATGGCCCGATTATATTTGATCTACCGGGAATAACTATTGGAGTAAAGACAATTTTTGAACAAAAGTTGATTGATGAAGAAGCGATTATGGATACTGTGATATTGGAACCCGAGAAAAATCGGGTCTCATTAGTTTGGAGACAAATGATTCCATGTCAGGGAATGACAATGGAAATTCGCGGCTTTGAGATTAACATGAAAAAGGTGTTCTAAACAAAACTTACGTTGTTATGAATTTCGGCAGCCAAAATAAGCAAAACAAGGAAAAGGTGATTATCTCTGGAATCGGCATGGTGACCCCGGTTGGCCACGATAGTGTAATGGCATCTGCTGCCATCCATGCTGGCATATCCAGGTTTAATGAAATCCCGGATTTTATAACCAAGAAAGGTGCGGCAGCTGTTGGAAGTTTTGCTTATGGCATAACCGATGACAGAAGTGGCAGTGACCGATTACTTTCCATGGCTATTCCTGCAGCACAAGAGGCCCTGTTCATGGCAGAAGAGTTTTATGATGATCTGAGCATCGCAGAAGGAATCCTTTTCCTTTCCTTAAGTCCTAAAGAAAGACCGACCTATGAAGAGTTTGATCAGGATGATATGAGGGATTTTCTTGAATTAACTCAAATCGAAGAAATTTCATCCGTTGAAATAATAAAAGAAGGTCATTCAGGAGGTGTGACAGCATTATCAAGATCAATATCTTTCTTAATACAAAACAAAGCAAAAGTCTGCATAGTCGGAGGTGTTGATTCAATGGTTGAGTATCCAACACTAGCATGGCTCGATGAAAATGGGCGGTTAAAGACTGATGACAGACCACATGGTTTTATTCCTGGAGAGAGCGCTGCATTTTTAGTGCTGGAACTTGAATCGACAGCTATACAAAGAGGCGCACCCATATTGGGTCGCATTCTAAATACCGGCTATTCAGTGGAAGATGCAAATATATTATCAGACAAGCCATTATTTGGAATGGGTTTGTCAGAATCGATAAGTTCAACCCTCAACAGCTCTAATGTGAGAGTTGATCAAATTGGTGGGATGATCTGTGACCTTAACGGGGAATATTATCGCATGAAAGAATGGAGCCTGGCTCAATGCAGAATTTTTGATCCTTCAAGTGCAGTTCCGCAATTATGGCATCCGGCCGAATGTATTGGTGATATTGGTGCGGCCTCCGCCACTGTATTCACAGCACTTGCTATTACCGGCATAAATAAAGAGTATTTCGGCGGGGACAATATACTTGTATGGTGCTCCTCTGATACAGGTGGAAGAGGAAGTGCAATTTTGGCTTCATTTCCTGGAAATGGAGGGGCTTCACCATGATACGGACTTATACGCGGCCTGCACCCATTGCGGATATACTGAAGGAACATTTAGAAGAAGCCGCCTTCATGTATGAATGCCGCTGTAGGTCGTTCACAGATCCGGAGCTTTCCTGGGAGGACCTTTTAGATTATGAAGCAAGAATGTTCCCCCATCTTCATGCTCTTGCCTTGGGGGGATTTGACACAGCAAGACTCTTAAAAGAAAATTTAACTCAGGACGAGGATGAAGATCCCGGTCAAGCCTTTGTTGCATCTTATGTCTATACAACACTTGAATTGATTGAGCCGATGCAATGGTTGATCGATGCTTTGGCTCAGCAGCCTCCTCATTTCAAAGCCATTATTGACGGAATGAGGCTATCAACAAGCAAACATCTTGAGGGATGGCTGGAATATTTCATCGAGCATGAAAACCCGATTATTCGTACAGTGGGGGCAGAGGTGAGCGGATATAAAAGACTAACCCATTTGGGTTCAAAGATAATGTCGCTTCAGGAAGATCCTGATCCTTTTGTTTCTATGACAGCGATTTACGCTCTTGCTGATATGGGTACGATGCCTGACAATTATAAACTTAAAGATTATTTAGAAAACGAAGAACCCTCTGTTTTTTTAAAGGCAATTGAGTTGCTTCTGCGGATGGGTGAAAATGATGCCATTATGTTGTGCCGTGAAAAATGCACTGAGTTCAATCCAGAATTTATTAAGAAACTCGTGTTTTACCTTGCTATCGCTGGAACCCTTGAGGATAATCACATTATCAATGATCTTATTCAAAGACAACCATCAATAAAAACAGACTGTTTGTTGGCTCTGTCCATGTGCGGTCATGCCGGTTCCGTGACTTTTTTGATTGATCATTTAGGAAGGATTGATGATTTGGATATATATACGGCCGCATATCAGGGGCTTCGGTTTCTAACAGGCGTAGATTTTATCCCGCAATTTGATCTGGATGAGGCCGAACAAGACGACATCCTTGAATACCAAAGCTTTTGGAAGGATTGGCAAAATAAAAACCGCCAAAAATTAGAAGCCGGGTTTAAATGGCGAAGGGGAGACAAAATTTCGCCAACAGTGCTGTACAAAGATCTTATTCGTCCTGGAAATCCTTACCGGAATATGACATATATGGAATTGAATATGCGTTACAAATGTTCTGTTGATTTTCAATATGACCAATTCTTTAATATTCAAACCCAACAACTTCAGAATGTTAGAGAATGGGCAAAAAAGGAAAATAGTAGATTCCAACATGGTATGCCTTATTATCATGGAAAAAAGCTGAATTAAAAAAAGGAAATAGTTATGGGTGTAACGGTTAATGTGAATATGCGATCCGTTGTTCACAAAAGCAGTTCGGGAATCGCTACCGCTTTTCCTGATGTGTGCAAGACTCCTTCGCCTGTTGGCCCTATCCCGATTCCCTATCCTAACGTCTCAAAATCTAGTGACACGTCCAAGGGGAGCAAAAAAGTAAAAATGGATGGGAATTCAATTATGCTTAAGGACTCAGAGTTTAGGATAAGCACAGGGGATGAGGCAGGCTCTGCTGGAGGAGGTATTATTACCAATAAAATAAAAGGAGCAGCAAAGTTTATTATGTATTCATTTGACGTTAAAGTTGAGGGCAAAAATGTTCCCAGGCAGCTTGATATCATGATGCATAATATTGGTCCGATTAGTAATACACCACCTTTTCCCTGTTTGCAGCCGGGAGGGATGGGTCCACTGATAGATAAGGAAAAGGAAAAGAAGGGAGAAATCATCAAGGTCGAGTGGATTGATTAAATGGAGGAAATGAATGACACGCTGTGGAAATAACGCTAAGTTTGAATATGAGGTCTCTTCCGAACTTATTGGCACACTTGCACAAGTGAACGTTGAGCGAAAGGGGCGAGATACATTAACCGCATCCTACGTTGTAGAGCTTAAGAATACCAAGACCGATCTAAAGTGGCCCGATCAGGAAGATGAGAATGGCGAATATTACGGTGGCTGTAAGGTTGACTGGAAGGGTCTTGACAAGGAAAATTTCAAGTCGAAATTCAAGCATCAGAAATTTCAGGTCCAAATTATGAGTGGGGAAAAATCAAAGAGCTCAGGAAAAAGAATTGATATCAAACCTTATGCAGATAAAGGGCCACAAGAAAAAAAGGTCGGTTTTCCAATTGATGTCCGTGTGGCCGATCATAATCCAGCGCAGTTCGACACTATGGGAAATCTCATCAGCACGGTATTTCCTAAAGGATCGTCCTGGACACAGAATAATGTGGGACATTTTTGGATCCATTTTAAGGATGGTGAGTTTATCATAACTGTTAAAGTCCAGTTGAACAACTTGATGGATCCCTCTAAACCCATAAAGAGCGAGGTTTGGAATCATTTCAAGAAAAAGGTCGAAAGTTTTTGGAATGATCCTGGATGTGGCTTTCGGCAGTGGGTATTTCATCGGACAGGCTGTGTACGGGGCGATTTTTGCGACTGCAGAGTCCTTTATAAAGGTAAAAAACAAAAAGGACAAGAAATGATTCGGGGCGGCTGTTGCAAATTTCCGATTAGGGTTGTCGTTGAAAAGGGTAGTGATAACCCGGTCAATATGAGTTTTTTAACACAGAGTGAGATCCAAACTTATGCCATACATGATCAACAGGTACCAGGCTATGACTTTAATACTGCAGAAATGTTCTACCCAGAGGACGTGCCCAACAGTTATGCACACGAGATAGGCCATATGATGGGGCTTCCAGATGAGTATTCACCAGAAGCTGGAGGGACAGTTGATGCAAACCAAACGGATTTTCCCATCACTTCTGACAGTATCATGGGCACCACAATGCAGAGGGCCTACGAAAGGCATCTGACTCATAAAGGGGAACTTTTTTTGAATTTCGCTAACTCAGTTACCGGAGTGAAAGTTATCCTTAATTTGTATTAAAATATAATTTGACAATAACAGGCAATACAACCTTCGAGTTTGGATTATTTATGTACTTAGTCAGCTATCGAAAACATTACAGACCAAATCTTTGGAACGAGATTACGGTTGACAAGGAAGGGGTGGCATCCGTGACATGTATGTTCTCGCGGCCTGGGATGCCAATCCGCACTATAGGGCAATTTCGCCATGAGCTCGCCTCTCATGAAACTATGAAAATCCACGATTGTATTATAAGGAACGCTTTGCACAAAAAATCCATTATTGCTACCCCACCACTTGCTGGTAGAAGGTTAACGAATATCCTTTTGTTGAAAGAAAACCAGTGGATAGAGAATAGTTTCCCATGCTCTGGGCCTACACCTGAGGCATTGGTAGAATTCGAGAATATTATGATTGAGACCATGAAGGAAGTCGGGAAACACCCTCTACGAGCATTTTACATCGAAAACAAGTTTAGTTTTAGCCGTGTTTTTCCTGGGGAAAATGTTGAGATTGAGTTCCAGATGACCAATGATGGGCGTCTTCCTATTAAAGTATTTAATCCAAGTAGTTTAGCAAAGCCAGGAGGGTGCACTTTAAACTTTCTAGTATGGGCGCTTCGTCATACTTCTTCGGAATTTGAAGCTACGGAGTATTACACAACTTTTGAAACGGCTGGAATGGAATACGCAATAAGTTCTCATAGAGTCCTTCCATCGGATCAGGATTACCTGTACTTTAAACCAGGAGAAAATTTAATCAGCAAGATTACCTTACGCTTTCCCAAATACGAAGCCGGGCGCTACCTGTTCCAGCTTATGTATGTGAGTCTTGCCGAGTTTGGAGAGGACATCGAGCTGGTATCAGGGGCGTATCACGGAAACCCGGTTAGTATAGAAGTCACGTCTCATTCAATAAATGCACATATGTGATCGGTTAATACCTACCCAAATACTTTAAATATCTACGCAACCTGCTGTATATCAACAATATATAAAGTTTAAGACAAATTTAAAATGTACATAAAATATTATTGACATACATATCACTACTGCGCAAATTTAGAGTTGCGCCGATAAAATTTTTATGCTACAGATCTTCCCAGGGAATGTGGAAAGCAAATACCAGGGAAGATCAGCATGGAAAAACCTTTAGTCATCCGTGGCAGGACAGTTGCGTCCTCAGATATAGACCTAATACGATTTTTGATCAACAGATATCGTAGACATGGTAGAAAAAAAGCAGGGGTCAGGTCTTCATTCTTGACAGACAATTCGTTAAAAGGCTATAAGATTCCTTATCACCTTAGCCTAATATATAAAGGATCGCTGAAAGATATCGGCACATATTTCGGGATTGGAGAATCCGGGGTGTTTCAGGCATTCAGGCGTGTTAAGGATAAAATAAGAAACCATAAAAAGCTTGGAAGAAAAATCGCAAAGATTCAGAAAAAATCAAATGTGTCAAGAATGAATACCTCCGCTTTTTCCCCAATCGAAACCGTGTTCCTGCGCTAAATTTCAAAGTCTAATTGAGCCGGTAGCGAACATGTCTTCATCTCATAACGAAAAACCAGCGGTTAATGTCGAAGGATCGCTTCGCGGATGGGAGCTGGGCATTGTCCCGCCCGAGCGAAGGAGGCGAACTGTCCTCCTGCCCGGCAAAATGCGTTGTGCGGTTTGCGGATGCGGCATCTCGGACCGTCAGCAGCGTAGGTTGGGTTGAGGGACGAAACCCAACAAATGGGATTACGCCAACCGACAAAATGGGAAACGTAAACTTTAATTCAGTGACCTCCGGCAAAGCCGGAGGATTGTATGTGAACCGCTCAAAGCGGTTATAAAACCACGCGCCACCTAAAGGTGGCCAATCCTAAAACAGTTTCAGTTGGTCGATTCTTTTGTCTGCCTCTTCCTGTCTTTTGATGTACTTACGGATGGTTTCCTCATCTCGACCAACTGTTGATACGAAATAACCTCTGGCCCAAAAATTCTGGCCAATAAAATTGTGCCTGTGTCCAGCATACGTTCTTGCAATATGA
>CAYPIW010000109.1:0-12138 GCA_964410925.1 uncultured Desulfobacteraceae bacterium | reverse complement strand
AATTTTTCCTGCCCCCCGACTTTTTTCTGACCGAAGTACGGGCTTCATGGACACGAATTGTTGTGGGCAGGTGTCTGGCAAACAATGTCGGTTCGAAACGGGGAGTCCATGAAGGCGCATATTAGAGGTTTGCATATTGATTTTCTTGAGCTGAGCAAAATCTTTTTCGGGCGTGCCATATGATTCAGATCACACCTCATATACGGATACTGCTGGCGGTTGAACCCGCGGATTTTCACAAGGGTATTGATGGGTTGGCTGCTCTGTGCCGGAAGGTCTTAAAGGCCGATCCTTTTCGTCGGTCTCTTGCTCGCTTTAATAACCGGCCATCAACTCCAGGTATACTTGGATAGGAGATACTCACCAGAAATTCCCCTCCTGCCGGCAATCAAAGTAAATTATTTCATTGCGTGTTTTCCATGTCGAAGCATTGCTGAATGTGCACACCCGATTTTCGACCTGTCATTGCACATAAGTTTGTGCACGATGCATTATTTTGTGTGCAGTTTCATTGCTTTGATCCAGTAATGTTCTATAAAATCGTGTCCTCTCTAAAAACATCGTACTACATATGGTGGTTTTTAATCCCTTGTTTAATCCGGCATGGGTATTGCGATGGAACATGGTTTTGTTCCCTGATGCCAAAGAATGGAATAACCCATGCCGGAATCCGTATACCGACAGCGCAATCCCCAAAACTCACCATACTACCAGTGCGTGGAGGACCATTTCGAGACATTCGAAATGGTCTATGGCGACCGGTTCGAGCGGCGGTACGGTTTTTTCCGCCCCTACGTCAAGCAGGTAATTTATCGTTATCTGGACTGCGGAATCCTGCATCACGGTTTTGCCCGCGTGCGTTGCGAAGACTGTGGACACGAGTATCTCCTGGCATTTTCATGCAAGCGTCGCCATTTTTGTCCATCCCTGGCCCAGACCTGTTTTCCTGTGGCAATTGCAAGGGATCATTTCTTTACCAAAGAACCTGAATCTTTATTTCAAAGTAGAGTTCGTCGCACCAGGGCAGGCCTGCCACCAGAAACGGGTGGTGGAATTTGGCGAGTGGCTTTATGAGGAAGTCCTCAAGCCCGTACCCCACCGGCACTTTGTCTTCAGCATACCCAAAATCCTCCGTCGGTATTTCCTCTATGATAGAAAGCTGCTTTCGGACCTCAGCCGTTGCGGTTGGGAAATCTTGAAGGAACTCTTCCAAGAAGCCGTCCCTGAAGATAATGCTATACTGGGGGCTGTTATCGCCATACACTACGGAGATTCTCCCTTCCTGATTTTTGAAAAAAGAATTGGGTTCAACGTGTTCCTATACTCAAATTTCCACCATTTCCAGATTTCCCGGCGCCATAGGATCGCGGTGACACGCTCACCATATCAAGGCCCGCCCTGAACTGAGACCTCCATATTCAAGTCCCCCGTTGCGACCACAATATCCTGTGTTCAGATTCTCCTTGACACCCAACCCCGTTTCTCCTATACTTGAACCTTCAAAAAGCGAGTTCTTATCAACCCTATCACCTCACCAAATTCGAAGGTTCTAAATAACCCTATTCCTATAAAATTATTTGTCAAGGTTTCCATTGGACCTGGTGGCCGTCGGAACAGAAGGATGGAGAACTAATGTTCCGATGGGGGAGAAGCCTCTAAGCTCTTTAAAAAATCTTTTTTAACTCTGGCATTATATTCTTCAACTTCAGCGTCGAATACTTTTTTTCTTGTTTCGTAATCCGCTATTTTCTCATTAAATTCCGATATCATTTTATTATATTTCTTTGCCGATGCTCTGGGTTTCAGATTTTTATTGTCTTTTGTAATCTGCTCTCTTTCCTGCATCAGCGCCTTATATTCTTTCTCAAATTCCTGCTTTCTTCGGTCAAGGCGTCTTTTTGTTTCATCAAGATCATCCGCCTCATTTTGATCCCGAACTTGGTTCTCCTCAAATAAAGGCCTTGATTTCACTGTGCTTTGCTCATCCTTCTGATCGTCATACGCATTACGTTGAGATTCACCATATTCATAAATATCGGTCTGTTGATTTTCAGGAACCGTACTTAAATCGTCCGAATAATGGATATTCCCTTTTTCATCAATATATCTGTAAAATTCGGCTGAAGCCGACAGAGGAAGTAATACCAGCAGTGAACATATTATCCATCTTACAAGATTCATCAACCGGTTCTCCTTTATTCAATGGGGCTGCAAATTTTAGCTCCCGGGGTGATGCTCTTGTCTGACCGGGTTATAAGAACCGTTGATGTGGTCTCTTCGGTGTGAAGTACCAGCAGTTTGCCATAAACAATTTGTGTGAGCAAAACATCTTCTTTGCTCTCCATATCGAACCTCTGCTTTTCTTGATAGTATATACTGTACTGTTGTCCGAGTTTCACATCATCCTTACTCCCCTTGTCAATGAACGCAATGTCATTTTCTCCAATAATATTCTCATGCTCCTCGGCTATAATGAGTTGTCCGTTTAATCCTTTTCTGCTTTGAGTCAGCTCGATTTTGGGCGACCGCCTTTTGTACGGCATTAAAAGGTTTCCGACTTCTATGGTACGGTAAGACTGAATAACCCTGGCTACAGCAAAACGGGGGGCAATTTTCATAATTTCAACGACACCTGTCAGATAGTGCTGAGTTCCGATGAGTGCTTCTGTTTTTGGGTCGATGACGGGTTTTAAGATCCTATATACACTATATTTACTTCCCGCCGTAAAGGGTGTTATATCACCCTGTGACCGGATAAAAACCAGATCTCCCGCGCTGATCAATCTGTTATCATCTTTCACTTTAAAGATGACTCCTGACGGGGCCACAGGATCTTTCCTGATGAATCCAATTTTGTCAATAGGAGAATAGTCATAATACAGCGGCTCTTTTGCGGGCTCGTTCTCAAGTGTTCGGCGTCTTGACAGTGTTTTTCCAACAAAACTTTCGGCCCCCTTTTGATGAAAAATACGGATACGTTCTCCGGGATAAATCCAGTGAGGATTGGAGATCTGACGGTTCTCACTCCATAAATCAGGCCATAGCCAAGATGAGTCAAAGAACCGATCTGAAAGATCCCAGAGGGTATCTCCTTTCTTAACGGTATAGTAAAAGCCTGTTTCTTGTTCCACAATCTCCTTGTTTTCCTGCGCAAACATACGAACCGGAAAAAAAATCATTACGGCTAAAATAGATAAACAAAATATCATCTGGAATTTTCGGTTGCAATACATCAGATTCTCCAATTTTTAATCCGTTGTTTAACCCACCATTTTTTCAGTTGATTTTATACCCCGTCCATGGGCGCTTTGTCAAGTTTTTCAATAAAAAAGCCCTCATGCCATACCCAGCATAAGGGCTTTTTAAACCAATCTTTTTGTTGTCAATCGTCAATGATACAGGGCTACATCATACCGCCCATGCCACCCATGCCACCGCCCATGCCGCCGCCCATGCCGCCGCCGCCACCCGGCATCATATCCGGCTTCTGTTCAGGCTTTTCAGCGATCATGGCTTCGGTAGTCAGCATCAGGGATGCAACACTTCCTGCATTTTGCAGCGCGTATCGGACCACCTTGGTCGGATCGATGACACCGGCTTTAATCAGATCTTCATATTTGTTGGTTTCGGCGTTAAACCCAAAAGCGCCTTCGCCGTTTTTAACTTTATCGATCACAACGGACCCTTCAAAGCCGGCATTGTTGGCAATCTGGCGAAGAGGTTCTTCAATGGCTCGAATAACAACCTTTACGCCCAGTTTCTGATCGGCTTTGACTTTAATTTTATCCAGAGCATCCAGGCAACGTACAAGTGCAACACCACCGCCGGGAACGATGCCTTCTTCAACCGCAGCCCGGGTGGCGTTCAATGCATCTTCAACACGAGCCTTCTTTTCCTTCATCTCGGTCTCTGTAGCAGCCCCCACGTTAATAACGGCAACACCGCCGATCAGCTTGGCCAACCGCTCCTGGAGTTTTTCACGATCATAGTCCGATGTTGTCTCATCGATTTGAGCGCGGATCTGTTTGACACGGCCTTCCAGAGCAGCACGCGTGCCTGCGCCGTCAACGATGGTTGTGTTGTCTTTATCAATGGAAATCCGTTTGGCCTGGCCAAGGTCTGTAATTGAAAGATTCTCGAGTTTTATTCCGAGATCCTCTGAAACAACCTGACCGCCGGTCAGAATCGCTATATCTTCAAGCATGGCCTTTCGTCTGTCACCAAAACCCGGGGCTTTGACAGCAGCCACGTTAAGTGTGCCCCTTAGTTTATTAACAACAAGAGTTGCCAGTGCCTCCCCTTCCACATCTTCTGCGATAATCACAAGCGGTTTCCCCATCTTGGCGATCTGCTCAAGAATCGGAAGCAGATCTTTCATGCTGCTGATCTTCTTCTCGTTAATGAGGATATAGGCATTTTCTAATGAGCAAATCATCTTTTCAGCATCTGTCACAAAGTATGGGGAAAGGTAGCCACGATCAAACTGCATCCCTTCGACAACCTCAAGGGACGTCTCCATGGCCTTGGCTTCTTCAACGGTAATCACACCTTCTTTACCCACCTTGTTCATTGCTTCGGCAATGATGTTCCCTATGGTTTCGTCGTTGTTGGCGGAAATAGTGCCCACCTGAGCGATTTCGCGCTGGTCTTTGGTAGGTTTGCTCATGTTGTGCAGTTCTTGAACGGCAACCTCAACAGCCTTGTCAATCCCCCGCTTGATGGCCATGGGGTTGTTACCGGCCGCAACAAGCTTCTGACCTTCTTCATATATTGATCTTGCCAGTATGGTCGCAGTGGTTGTACCGTCACCGGCCATATCGCTGGTCTTGCTGGCAACCTCTTTTACCATCTGGGCTCCCATATTTTCAAACTTGTTTTCCAGTTCGATTTCTTTTGCTACGGTGACGCCGTCCTTGGTAACCGTGGGGGATCCCCAGGATTTTTCAATAACAACATTCCTTCCTTTGGGTCCGAGAGTAACTACTACTGCATCAGCGAGAATTTTAACTCCGTTGAGCATGGCTTCCCGGGCTTTCATATCGTATTTTATTTCTTTAGCCATATTGGTCTGTCCTCCATTTTGAATGTTTTTTATTCGATTATGCAGAGAACTTCCTGTTCACTCATGATCATGTATTCTTCACCTTCAACCTTTATCTCCTGTCCACCATATTTCCCGAACAAAATCCGATCGCCTATTTTAACTTCAAGAGGGACACGATTACCTTCGGGATTCAGCGCGCCCTTGCCAACATTAATAACTTTTCCTTCTGCCGGTTTTTCCTTGGCTGTATCAGGAATAATAATTCCACCCTTGGTTTTTGCCTCTTCTTCAACACGTTTCACTAAAATTCGGTCATTTAACGGTCTGAGTTTCATTTTTCAAATTCTCCTTTTTTTAAACGTATAGTTTATAACCTTTTCTTTTTAATATGTTACGTTTCACAAAAAAGCAAAACGAGCATTTTAAAGAATTCAAGTGGTTTTATCGGTGATTTTGTTAGATTCTTCGGATTTATTTTCTGATTTGTTTGTGACGGATTTCTTTTCATCCCCCCCCTTAAAGGTGGAGGTGGCAGATTTTCGGGACGCGTTTGCATAGTCGGTTACATACCATCCGGTTCCTTTCAAATGAAAACTGCTGTGGGAAATGAGCTTATGAAGTTTTCCCGAACAGTATTTGCATGTTGTAAGCGGCTTATCGGAAAACTTCTGGATCACCTCATCAATTCTGCCGCATTTTGAACATTCATATTCATAGATGGGCATTTTTAAAATCCTCCTGCTTCAAAAAATGTTTAAAAACCCCTCACATTTTTTTATATTTATTAAATCTGCACTAATATATTCAATGATTTTGCGTTGTCAAGGTGTGACTTGTAATTTTCTTTATTATAAATTTCGCAAATCATCAAAAGGGACTCGCCAGTTGTCATAAAATTTTAGTACGGGTTTAATCCCGGGAATTCGAATGGCACCTAAAATTTGACGGGTTATTTCATGAACCCGTATCTCTTCCGCCGTTATTTCTTCGTCTGAAGCATCAAAGTTTTGAAGAAACTTGCTGAATCTGATAATATGGATTAATTCATGCAGTACAATATAGAGGACAAATGGATAAAGTTGCATGCCGGGCACTTTCCCCAAAGCTGCAAGGATGGTGTGGTCCTGAAGACATATTTTGTAAAAATCATAGGTTGAAGATCCCAGTGAGGAATCTTTGGGCTGTCCTTGATATCGGATGATCTGGGCAAAAGGGCCAAAAATTGTCTCTTCAGGGCAAAGATCAGCGATTGTTTTGATATCGTATTTGCAGGATGCGGACCATTGACTGGCAGACATCTTATAGAAGTTGCTGACAAGTTCTTCAGCCATCGTCACACAATGGTCAACGATTCGGATCTGCTCGGTGCTGAATTTTTCAAGTTTGTCCATGGAATCCGATCTCGAGTAAAATAAATGTGGACATATACTTATATATTATGTAAGAATTCAAGTTCAATTTTAAATCAAAATAATGATTGGAGGTGATCTGTTGGGTAGTGTTGTTAAAAAACGAAGAAAAAAAATGAGAAGGCATAAACACAGAAAACTTTTGGCCCGTACACGCCATCAGAGAAATAAGGGTAAGTAAAATTTACGCCCGCACTGTTTTATGTATATAAAAAAAGCACCAACTGGCAAACTCAAACAAAAATGAGAAGCTGTTTAAAGATCATGGTGCTTTTTTTATTTTAAGGTTTGTCAGAATATCTTTTTAAATACTTAAACAACTCCGAGTCGGTTGAAAGCACCAGCGCACTCTTTTTATCAAGAGCCTCACCGTATATTTCAAGTGTTTTCGTGAATGAATAAAATTCCGGATCCACGCCAAAGGCTTCGGCATATAATTTTGTTGATTCGGCGTCGGCCTTGCCTTTAATTATCTGGGCTTCTCTGTATGCTTCGGAAGTAATTCTCTTCAAATCTCTTTCTTTTTCACCCAATATCTTCCGGGCTTCTCCTTGGCCTTCGGATCTGAATTTTTCTGCGATCTGTTTCCGCTCTGCAATCATGCGGCTATACACGGAGTCCCTGACCTCTTCCACATAATTGACACGTTTTATCTTCACATCGATGATTTCAATCCCGAATTTTTCCAGTTTGGGCTGGGCCTGTTTCAGTATCCTGTTGGTGATTTCTTCCCTGCCGGTTTTAATCTGGTAGGAGACTCTTTCCTTTACATTTTCAAGTCCGACTTCATAGGTGTCCAGCTCCCGATTCGTCTTTCGAACGGCTTCGATGAGCTTGTTTTCAGTTATCAAATTTCGAACCGCAGGATCAATGATATCATCCAGCCTTGCCTGGGCGCCGGTGATATTATTGACCGTTTCAAAGAACGTTACGGCATCCACGATTTTCCATCTGGCAAATGTATCAACCCAGATATAGGTTTTGTCCAGCGTGGGAATCTGGCCGGGATCACCATCCCATTGCAAAAGATTTTTTGGAAAATAAGTGGTATGCTGGATAAAAGGAACCTTAAAATAAAGACCGGGTTCCACCTTGGTTTTTCCCACAACTTTGCCGAATTGAGTAACAACCACCTGTTCGGTTTCATCCACGATATATGCGGATGCAAAACCCACGAGAATGACAACAACCGCAACGACTAAAATAATCGCTCTGGATTTCATTTTTTTGCACCGTTTTGTTTTCCAAGATTAAGTAAGGGTAAAAGATTCTTCTGATCTTCATCAACAATATATTTTTCACCGATTTTGGGAAGAAGATCTTTCAAAGACTCCAGATACAGCCTTCGTTTGGTCACGTCCTCGGCCCTGGCATACTCGGCATAAAATGCCTTAAATCTTGAAGCATCACCCTTGGCCCGGTTTACCCGGTCCAAAGCATACCCTTCAGCGGCTTTTATGGTCCTTTCGGCTTCGCCCCTGGCTGCCGGGATCGCCTTGTTATAATCCTCTTTGGCCTGATAGATCACTTTTTCCTTTTCCTGAGTTGCCTGGTTCACTTCATTAAAGGACGGCTGCACCGGTTCGGGAACATTGGTTTTCTTCATTTCAATGGTTACAATGGTGATTCCGGATTCTGCCCTATCCATTTCCCTCTGCAAGACGTTCCTGGCTTCAACCGCAATTTCTTCCCGCTTACTGATGACTTCATTGATGCTTCTGTCGCCGACCACCAGACGCATGGCCGCCTCGGACATATCAGTGAGCAACCTTCTGGCATCATGGACTTTAAACATAAACTGATACGGGTCCTTTATCCGGTACTGGACAATCCAGGGTACCAGAGCCACATTCAAATCTCCGGTCAACATCAGGGAAACGTTTTTATCCTCACTGCCGAATATCACACGTGTCGGGGAATCGCCTTTCGCGGCACGAAAACCGAATTCCTCTTTGTAGACCCGGCGGACCTTGACCTTCGTCACCTTTTCGATCCCTGAAGGAAATTTGAAATTAAGGCCGGGCTGAGTGGTTCGAACATATTTTCCGAACCGCTGAACCACCCCCACTTCATCAACGGCCACCGTATAAAATGTGGATGTGCTGAAAAATAACAAAACAAAGATTAGGAGGATAAGAGGACCGCCCGGCAGTTTGAACTTTTTAAATTTGTCCATAACTTTACTTATATCCGGAGGGACGAATCCCCCCCCTCCTTCCTTGTGTTCCTGCTTTGCCTTAAGTTTATCCCAATCCCAATTCATAGCATGTATCCCTGTTAATTTAGTTTTAATAATCTTGACGGTCTCGTAAAAAGTCCAACTTCTGCGTTGTGCTGCATTTCGCAATCATTCAACGTACGATAAGTACGCCTCATGATTTCAAAATTTGCACGCCTTGAATTTGAACTTTTTACGAAACCGTCTAAATCGGCCTTTTTACGAGCTCATCGATCTTGAGAAAGTCAAAAAAAGCGACTTTTTGCGAGAGTCTTTTTTTTAAACAATTCAATCCGCTTGTTATTATCTAAGGTACCCATGACTTCAAGTCAAGCAAAAAGCAAAGGTTAATTGTTTCTTGACAATAAAACCGATCCATTTATAGTAATTTTTTATGAAAAACAGTAAAAATATCGAAGAATTTGTACACATCGGAAATATAATAGGGAGCGTCCTGAAGACCTGCCGCAATGATTTTGATGAAAATCTGGCACAAGTTTGGAGCCGTTGGGACAGGGCAGTCGGAGACAGCATCGCTAAAAATACCCGTCCGGCGGCCTTCAAAGGTACACTCCTTCTGGTAAATGTTACCAGTTCCGCATGGATACAACAGCTTCAGTTCCTTAAAAATGATATCATAAAACAAATCAACCAGTCCCTGGGAAAAGACTTGGTTAAAGAAATAAAGTTCAAGATCGGCCCCATATAAAAATGAAAACGTTGACCACCGATTCTCTTTTCAATGGCAGGATCCGGGTAAAACAACAGGGTTCAGGCTATCGCTTTTCCCTGGACGCCGTTTTACTGGCCCAATATGCCAGCCCGGGCCCGGACCATACGGTCCTTGATCTGGGAACCGGTTGTGGCATCATTCCGCTGATATTGGCTTATCGTTATCCGAAAATAAAAGTATATGGGGTTGAGGTGCAAACGGAACTTGCCGATATTGCGACGATCAATATAGCGGAAAACCATATGGAGGACCGTATTGCCATTTATTGTAAGGACTTAAAAAGACTGAAACAGGATATGACCTCCGGACCGGTGGATCTGGTGGTGACAAACCCTCCGTACAGGAAAGTGGAATCCGGAAAGTTAAACCCGGATCAGCAGCGTGCCATTGCAAAACACGAATTAAGGACAACCCTTTTCGATGTGGTGGATACCGCCCGCCGCATGTTACGAACATCCGGACGGTTGGTCATCATTTACCCGGCGGAGCGAATGGTTGATATGATCCTACAAATGCGATCTGCCGGAATAGAACCCAAATATATTCGCATGATCCATTCCTCCCGGCAGGTAAACGCAAAGCTGATTCTTGTGGAAGGAAAAAAAGGAGGTCGTCATGGAATAACCATCAGCCCGCCGCTCACGATCTACCGTAAGAACGGGGTATATTCCAGTGAGGTTCAGGCGATGTTTATGCCTTAATCCCCATGTCGTTGCGGCTGGCCCATATATCAGTTCAATTTGTTTAACACCTGACCGGTGATGACCTTTGGGAAAAAATAGGTTGCTTTTCGCGGCATAACAAGACCGGCTTCGGCAATTTTGCGAACCTGCTGAATTTTTGTGGGATTCATAATAAAGGCGATATCGTGCTTGTCCGTATCCACCGCATCGATAGCATCCTTTGCGGTGCTTGAATAGGCAATCAGTTTTTCATTATCATGCCGGAACTGATCGAAACCAAAAATCTCCATAAAAATAAGCCGGGATAATACCGTTACATCAATATTTCTGACCACTTCCGGCAATTCATCCGCGAACATCCGATCCATAACCCCGGGCTTTAATGTCAGAAGATTAAGCTCCCTTCGTTCTTTCATAAAAACCCCTATACAATTTTTTGAATTATTTAATGAAAGAATAGACATAAACTGAGCTCTTGCTTCTGCCTGGTGACCGTTTTTATAAGGAATTGTTTTGATATCAAAATAAGCTTTCGCCTTTTTGATAAGCGACGCTCTGGCAGCAGCCGGGACTTGATTCAGCATGCGGTGCGCCGGAAGAATAATAAGCCCCGGATCTTCCATGCTGCAAAGATACATCATTACATAATTTGCCGGATGATTACCGCTGAAATCAGGACGGCCTGCCGACAACCAGTCTCGGTAGTTGAGTGCCGTTTCATAACGATGATGTCCGTCTGCAATGAAAATAAGTTTGTCTCTGAAGGCTTCAGAAACATACCGGTGGACATCCGTATCGGTTATGCGCCACAGAAAGTGTTTCTGTCCGTTGTTGTCGGTAAAAACATTATCGGCTGTTTTATTGAAGGTGGCATTTTTTAATGTATCGAGAACACGGTTTTTATCATCTGAATACAAAGAAAATATCGGGCTGAAGTTGGCATGACAGGCTTTCATCAACTCGAGCCTTTCGGATTTCACGTTGGGGAAGGTCTTCTCATGGGGAAGAACAACACCTTTTTCAAAAGGCTCAAGACCCACCAGAACAATCAGGCCATAACGGGTAACTATCCTGTTTTCATAGGGGAATTCCATCGCCGTAAAATAAAATGCCGGTGTTTTGTCACGCTCTATGATATGACCTGAAAGCCACTTATTAAAACAGTCTGCTGCTCTTGTGTATCGGTTGTTTGTGCTTGTATCGTCTTCATGTGTCTTGCCAAGTGTCAGCCGGATAATGTTATGGGGATGTTTTTCATGATATTCAAGCTGTTCCCGCTCTGAAATAATATCAAAGGGGGGAGCGACAACATTTGCCATATCGTCTATTTTGATAGGGTTATAGAGGATTCCCCTGAAAGCGATTATTTTTGCCATGTTTACAGGTTCCTTTTTATTTTGATCTTGAAAACCTGGTCCTGTGGGCCAGGTCAGAGTTATCCGGCCCTGCCTGAAGAATTGCTGCAAGAGTTTGAAGTGAACTAAAATTTAAAGTGAGCTAAAGTTAAGGAATTCTGTCAATTATATAAAATCAGCGGCTTCCGGCTCCGCTTCCAGCCCGTAGGGCCTACAGGCCGGAGGGTAGGGCCTACAGCTCGGAGAGAGCGAAGCGACACCATAACTTTAGGCACTTTAGATCACTTTAGACACTTTTAACTTGTGCGGCTTTAAGTAAAACAGCCCCTTTCAGGGGCAAACCAAAGCCTAGTCCTTTGGGCCAGGATTCTTTATTAATTTTTAAATACGGGGTTCTGATACTATAAAGAATAATCTTATTCAAGTAATAAAATCAAATGATTCGTAAAATGTCCGGGGAGAATCGGTCTCAAATAAAACAAGATTATTGACATTATCTATTAAAAAATTATATTTAATCAACTTCTATGTTAGCGATTGAGGATGTTGGAGAGGTGGCCGAGCGGCTTAAGGCCCCGCTCTCGAAAAGCGGTATCCTGTCAAAAACGGGATCGTGGGTTCAAATCCCACCCTCTCCGCCAATAATATCAATAACTTAGCTCATTTTTTCGTGTCAACTAACTGTCAACTAACTCC
>CAYPIW010000108.1:0-5937 GCA_964410925.1 uncultured Desulfobacteraceae bacterium | reverse complement strand
AAATCAAGCTATTATTTGAATTCTCAGCCCGATTTGAAATCCCCTTAAATCCTCCAAAAGGGGACTTTTAGTGCGAATTCCTTAAGTCAATGACATTGAGTAATCACCTGCGGATATGCACTCACGCCTTCATCAACCACGCCGTGGTCTGCGGCCAATACCAAAATCGCCTTTCGATCAATTGAAGGCGCCAAGGTCTTACAGATCCCACATAACTTCTCGGAGATCTCATGCAGCCTGCCCAGTGCTCTGGTTGGCATTACCAATTGAGACGTCCGCGCCCTGGCCCTCTCGACCCATTCTCTATCCGTTTGCCCAATTCCTTCTACAATTTCCTTCAATTGCAAACCTTTTGCGGCCATTTTCCTTATACCTCCTTTGCATTCTATTAACTGTAAGGGTTCACAGGTTCAAGGTTTCCCGCTGCAGCGGGATTCAGGGTTAGGGACAAGGACAGAACTGACGACCCCAAGACCTGGCAAAGCATGATGTCTTTGCCAAATGACTTCCAATGGGCATCCGGTTTTAGGGGCTGGAATGGTGAGCACGGGGGTTTTCATGGGACAACGCGCCTCCAAAGTGGAATCCGAGAAGCAAGAATTCAACCTTGAACCCCTGAACCTTTGAACCCGTGAACGCGTGCAAAAATTATTATGGGTGTTCGACGATGTGGACAAAATCGATCTTATTACACGCATTGGAAGCGAACGCATGCTGCGGCAACGTTATCGGGCATTTTCAATCTACTTGCTCTCTAAAAGCGAGTTCTTTTCAATTCAATTTAGGCTTTAATTTTGATTTTGAAAAAATGGCGGAAATCTGAGTTGGTCGAAAAACTGACTTGCCTTTATCGAAAAAAAACAAAATCACAAATATTTTTGACTTCTGACCTTTATGCTTTCATATTGGATAATAATAATTTAAGATTTTGTGGTTTGGGTATGCTGTTCCAGCGGGACTATCAAGGAGACTTGAGTCCCCTGGCCGGGCTCGGAGACAATCTCGAAACGACCGCCGAGATGTTGCAGTCGCTCCTTAATGCTGAAAAGACCGAACCCTCCCGCTTTATACAGGTAAAGATCTGTTTCGACAATGTCAAATCCAATTCCATCGTCTTCAACACAGATTTTAATATCGTCACGGTCCCTGGCAAGGGATACCCTTGCCTCTTGCGTCCGGGCGTGTTTGACCACGTTGAATAGTAATTCCTGCACCGCTCTGAAAACAAGAACGCGAAGGTCTTCATTTAATACCTTGGATTGCTTGTCATCCGCTAAATGGATATGGATGCCAAATTGTTTTTGCATTTTTTCGGCCAGATCCTCTATGGCTGCTTCAAGCCCTATGCCATAGAGGATTGGAGGACTGAGATCGAAAGTCATAGATCGAATTTGTTCAATTGCCTGACTGATAAGCCCGCCGATTTTGTTCAGGTGATGGGAAATCGAAGAAGATGAGATCGATTTTCGCAATTCATCCAACTCAATCTTTGAAATGGCCAGGTTCTGGCTAATAGAATCGTGAATGTCACTGGCAAGGCGTCGTCTTTGTCGCTCCTCGGTTAATAACAACTCCGAGGCAAGCGATCTGAGTTGCCCCTGGTAGATACGCAGTTTTTCTTCTGCCCGCTTACGCTCGGTGATATCTTCATAGATAATAAAATGACCTCCATTGATCATTGCAACCGGTCTGAAATGTATGATTTTTGCAACACCGTCTTTGCATGTGACTCTAAACGTTCGAGGTTTGAACTCACCGGGTTTTGCACTCTTCACATCATTAACCCAAAAAGATATGGCTTCATTACGATACTCCTCATCGGGGTAAGCCTTTGCAAACCATTCTCGTCCGGTAGGAATATCTTTTAGAGCGTATCCGAAAATTTCAACAAACTTGGGGTTTATGTATTTGTAACTGCCATCCTCATCAATAATGGATAAACCTAGCGGAGCCCCTTCAGCTATGATACGATATTCTTCTTTATACCGTTTTTCTTGAGTTCGCTTACGCTCTTCTATTTTCTGGCTCATTCGTTCATTCGCTTTCAACAGTTCGGCAGGTCGCTCCAACTCGGCATTCCCTTGTCGCAGTTTCTCTAATTCATTAATGAGTTGTTTTTTGGCATCTTTTGATCTCTTATTTGATCTACATCTGATACGGTCTTTGTCAGAGGTTCTTTTCTTTGTATAATTCTGCAGGAGATAATCCAACTGGAACAAGTGACTGGCCTTCATTTTCCCGAATTGAAAACATCGCTGCCTATCTACTTGAAAACCGCCGTCAACTATTTCAAAATCAAAAACAGTTTTTATCTGAATTTTCTCAATATAAAAATGACTGTCTATTATGAAGATATCTAATTCGGAAGAATCACCTAACTGCTGGCCATTGATCGAATAACGAACCGCCATACCATCTTTGCTGATATTAATAATCTTGCCTAAAATAGTGGGTCTATATTTTATTATTGCATACACACCATCTTCAGCCTGTAATCGGTTATAACTTCTTTTTTCGACTGACCTTTCCGTATTCTTCACCGCAACAACTCCTCACCCGAACATAAGAATGGTTTCAACTGTTCATTTTGTGGATCTTCTTTCCGACGTCATTTAACCAGAAAGTTGTATCTGAATTTTAGGCGGTTAAATGCCTGATCTTTTATTTTTGAATTTTTGCCTTATCCCGTTTTCTATTCAATTTGTCCATAGAGAGAAGTCTTCATTTTTTTTTGGTGAAACCCCCTATGGAGACGGAATTTATCCCGGGCCATCGGGGGAAATACCCATAATAAAAGTTTTAGAAAATCCGATCACAAGAAAATGATCAATAGAATGACCTTATGCTCGGCCAATAAAGCTGTTATTGTTAATCGCTCACCTTTCAACCAACCCTGTTTTTATGATTTCTTAAAAACGTGTCCAGCGCTTCGATCACCACACTGGTGATGGTGGTGTTGTTCGCTGATGCAAAGCTTTCAACCCTTTCCGCAAGCCTGCAGGGAATCTGAACGGTGAATTCTTTGGTTAAATCAGAGCATTGATCCTTGAAATTTTCGCTGTCCATCTTCAGCACTATCCTTTCAGTTTCAGTTATCGTGAATTCATCATTTTGAACCATTGAGATAAAAAGGTTATCACAAAAACATATTTGAAGGAAGTCATATCCCAAAGATATCCACCTCCCAATAACAACACCTCCACGTTTTTTTTCATTTGGAATCCTGAAGGATACTTTCCGGCCATGGAATCCCTGTATAAGGGAAAACTATAACTGCTGTGGCTGCATTGATGCTGCCCAAAATCAAAACAGGAATATTGCTTTTTACAGGCCCTCCCTTATTCAACAATCAAGACCGAAATATCCTTATTGGGGATTATACTGAACAGTGTAATGATCGAATTTTTGGAAACGGTTTTTGCCGCAAATTCGACAACCTTTGATGATATTTCAGATTCATCCAATGCAATTAAAATTTTCTGGGGCATTTTTTGCCTCCATATCTAAGACAAGGATCGGAAGCAATTCTGCCGGAAAAAAGGACGTTCAATAAAACTCTAACAAAATGATCATCATTTTCAAACAATAACACATTATAAAATCATACGAGTTTATTTTTTTCAATTAGTGCAAAAGGCATTTGGAATGAAAAAAATCATTATTTTATGTAACACCGATGAACCCCGATATGGGTTGGTTTCACACCTTAAGGAGCTTTTTCCTGAATGTGAAATCCAGGTTCTCCAGCGTCGATTTCAAAGCATTAAAAAATATAACACCAGCACAAACAGGGTTTTCGACGAAAACAAATCAGGGAAATCGGTCATCTAAACTCTTCAGTTAAAAGGGAACAAACAATGGACATCCTGTTTATTCCAGAACCTGCCAGCATGTTATTGTCAGGTGTAAGCCTTGTGGGTCCTGCAGTCTTCGAACGAAAATTTTTTAAAAAATACCCATCTAACTTTTTTATCAGATAGCAAGGATAAGTGTTATTCTTACAAGATGTTATATGTGTTTCAATTAAAAAAAGGAGGATAGAAATATGATTGTATATTTATTTTTGGCAGGTCTCTTTATTTATGTACCTGTGGTTTATTATCTATGCCTGACATCCGAAATGCCGGATTTGATGGATGTGCAAGAAGAATGTTAATGTGGTTAATTCGTTACTGGATAAAATTAAAATATCTATTTATTTCGAACTTCGGATTTCCGACTTGTCCTGATAAAGAAGTTATTCAATAATGTTTTTTTGCCGGAGGTTTTTCCTGATGTTTTCAACACGACGACGATTAACACCGAAGTCTGAATATCCGATTCTGGAAGCCGAACGAATGTGAATAATGCCCTTAGATGGGGTTAAATGGAGCGTGAGGTCATCAACAAATTGAAAAATCATGCTTTTGCATTCGGCATGAATATTGCTGCTATCTGCTGAAACCACTTTTGTTCGGAGCAGTAACTCAACCGTTTTTTCAACAATGGACCAGCTTGTTTTAGGATCTTTATTTAATTTAAAGGGCTCAACCCGGTGTTTTGGATTTTTTGCTAATGATGACACGCAATTGGGCGTGTCCGGACAATCCAAGAAATCTGATGCTTCGCTATTTTGACGTTCTGGAGGTTTCCCGGAACATCCCCATAAAATAGTAACAAGCATCAAAGGCACAATGGGAACCTTGATCATTTTTTTCATCACTTTGCCATCACCTTTACAAGAGCCATTTCGCAATCAAAAAACTTGTCGAAGCGACCATGGAACAGAGAAAAACGCCCCACAAAACATCGACCATCACAACCTTTAACGGCCAATTCTTTATGGTGGCCATATTTGTCAAATCGTATGTCGCGTAAGTGAAAAAACCGTACAAACTGCCCCACAAAAGCGCTTTTCCCAATGAATCTTTTTCTAATGCCGGTACAACAGCAAAAATAAGAATTCCTGAAATATAAATCAGATAAAAGCATATTGCCGCCGGCCAATTCACATCCGGACTCAGTAGAAATCTAAGATGGTTTCGATAAAAGTTTTTCGCAACAAATCCCAGCCAAATAATATCAATGGCAAAAAATATCGGTGTAGTCAGCGCATAAAGTTTTAAATAGTAGGTTAAATTCATTCGGGAACCCTTTTTGCTGAGTCTGAGAGAAACTCAGCTATCTTAATTGAGAACTCGCAAAAAGTTATAAAATAGCGTTTTACGTCATTCCGGCGAAAGCTGGAATGACGTAAATTCGACTAGTTCTGGATGCCGGATCAAGTCCGGCATGAGGGTTTTGGGACTTTTAACGAGTTCATCAACTTTCATTAATTATTTAAAGACAACTATAAACATTTTTATATCGTTTATCAATGTGAGTGGTCTAAGTGCTTTGAGATAAAAAAAACAGCAGGCATTACCTATTACTATATTCCAAATTTACTCATATTATATATTCTTTAAACGTGAAAATATTTAGTTGTAGTTGCTGCTGAATTTGTTAAATAATGGAGCAAAAATCGAAGGGCATCATCAAAGGTGATGATTTTGCATCTGCGCTTTTTTCGATGTGGATAGGGGAATACCCCATGAACAAATCATTTAAAAAACAATTGTTGGGTTTAAAATGAAAACGGTAGACTCAAAAACTGTTCCACTCCATAAAAAGATTGCCTATGCCGCACCGGCCTATGCACTGGCCGTGGTGGGCATTCCGATCTATGTATATATTTCCAAATTTTATACGGATATTGTCGGAATCAATGTGATGATAATGGGCTATATTCTTTTAATGGTTCGGGGCCGGACTTTCACTTTTCGGTGCAGCAGGTTACACACCCAATGAGGAACAGCCTGGGGTGATTAAAATTGCCCATAGTATGGCTTTAAAAAATATCCCATATTTATTCCTTCCCGTATACCTGGTTTCAGGTTTCAGGTTTCAGGTTTCAGG
>CAYPIW010000107.1:0-33842 GCA_964410925.1 uncultured Desulfobacteraceae bacterium | reverse complement strand
AACCCGTCGGGTTCTTTTATCAGGATTGGTCAAATACGTGAACTTTGCGGGACACTTGCCATGAAACCTTACGAGGCGAGATTCCGTGTGGTCATAATTTCAGATGCACAGACCATGAATCCTTCAGCTGGGAATGCTCTCCTCAAGGTACTGGAAGAACCTCCGGATCGAACGATTTTGATACTCACCGCCTTTCAGACGTCCGACCTTCTCCCGACAATTGTATCTCGATGCCAGCATATCAGATTTTATCCTGTTTCCCGAAAAAACCTTGAATCTTTGCTGATACAAAGATATCGCGCGAATCCGGATGAGGCAAAAATAATAGCCATCCTGGCAAACGGGAGTGTTTCTAAAGCCGTTTCCATGATCAATTCCATAAGCAGAGTCAATTGGATGAGCCGCAGAATCTGGCTGATAAATGAAGTTGAATCTTTACCGGCAATGTCCATGGGGTCTCGTATGGCATTTGCGGAAAAATTGTCAAACCGCAAAGAAATCCTTGCCGAATCTCTTGAAGTGATTAAATTTTGGTTCAGGGACCTTGTCGTTTGTAAGTATCATCCTGAAAAAATTATCAACAGGGACTTAACGGACAGAATTCAGCGTGCTTCCCAAAAGATAAAGGTGACTTCACTGATTTCAAAAATAGACGATGTCGAATCGGCTCAGAAAAATATTCGGGCTAACAGTAATTTGCGCCTGACATTAGAAGTACTCATAATGCGACTTGCAAAAGTCTAAGACTCATTATAATGATATCAGATGGAATATTAGCTTCGTCCGTGACAAATTATAAAACTTAAGGGTGAAGTTATGGGCTTCGCCCCATTTGGAATAATGGAGTAATGGAATGATGCCATAAACAGCTTGCCATTAAAAAAATTTAGATTTCGGTAACTTGTAGAACTTTTTAGACATTGTCGTTTTAAACTGTTTTATTAAAAAAGTTGATATATGAAAAAAGTAGTTGGAATAAGATTTAAGCCCGCCGGCAAGATTTACGACTTTGACAGCGGCGCATTTGTACTCAATTTGGGAAACCATGTGATTGTGGAAACCGAACAGGGACTTACCTTCGGAACGGTTGCCGTTCTTCCGGCACCCTATGACGAGTCCACTGCCGGGAGATCAGGCAAGCCTTTAAAAATGGTATTTCGTCTGGCAAATCAAGAAGATTTTCATCAAAGAGAGAAGAATATTGATACTGAAAAACAGGCCCATTCCTATTGTCTGAGCTGCATTAATGAACTCGAGCTTAAAATGAACCTTTTTTCCGTTGAAAGCTCCTTTGACGCGAGCAAACTGACATTTTTTTTCACATCTGAAGGTCGAGTTGACTTCCGGCAACTTGTCAAGATGCTTGTTAAAAAATTCGGTGTCAGAATAGAGATGAAACAGGTGGGAATACGAAACCAGGCCAAGATGTGTGGCGGTATCGGAAGGTGCGGACGCGAAATATGCTGTTCGGCATTTATCGAGAAGTTTAACCCTGTTTCCATACGCATGGCAAAAGAACAAGGGTTGTCGTTAAACCCCACAAAAATTTCCGGCCAGTGCGGGCGACTCATGTGTTGCCTTACCTTTGAATATGAAATGTACAAAGAAATTAAATCGGGATTCCCAAAAATCGGGGAAAGAATAGAAACCAAAAACGGTGCAGGCAAGGTCGTTCGCCATAATACCATATTCAATCGCATCGTCATTCGATTAGATGATGGTGAGGATATAGAAGTTGGATTAGATAAAATCTTAAGGGAGAAAAAATAGGAGAAAAAATGTCCAAACCCTTTTATATAACAACACCGATATACTACGTTAACGCCAGACCTCATCTTGGACATGCATACACAACCATTGTTGCAGATATCGCCCGCAGGTTTCACTCCATGCGCCAGGTGGAGACGTTTTTTCTTACCGGTACGGATGAACACGGCGACAAGATTGTACGTGCTGCGAAAAAGGAGAATCTAAGCCCCAGAGAGTATGTGGATAAGATAAGCGGGCTTTTTAGGGCGTTATGGCCCGAACTTAATATCGAGTACGATGTTTTTATACGTACGACCGATGCATCCCATGTTGCGATTGTTGAACAGATCATGCAAAAAATTTATGATGCAGGGGACATCTATTTCAGCGAATATGAAGGCCTTTACTGTTTTGGGTGTGAGCGTTTTTATACGGAACGGGAGCTGGTGAACGGCAAATGCCCTGATCATGAAACCGAACCCGAACCCATAGAAGAATCCAACTATTTTTTCAGGATGAGCCGCTACCAGGACTGGCTGATTGATCATATTAAGAACACTCCCGGTTTTATAACTCCGGAACGTTATAAAAACGAAGTGCTGTCCTTTCTCAAGGAACCCCTTGAAGATTTATGTATATCCCGCCCCAAAAAAAGACTCAAATGGGGAATCACGCTGCCCTTTGATAAAAACTATGTTACCTATGTATGGTTTGATGCACTGTTAAATTATATTTCAGCCCTGGGATATCCTGATGGGGATTTATTTAAAACATTCTGGCCGGTTGCAGAGCATATCGTGGGTAAAGATATTTTAAAGCCTCATGGCATTTACTGGCCGATCATATTAAAGGCGGCGGGAATTCCCGCATATAAACAATTGCATGTTCACGGATACTGGAATGTCGATGAAACCAAAATGTCAAAGAGCATCGGGAATGTCGTTGAACCGCTTCAATTGAAAAATATTTACGGACTCGATACCTTCAGGTTTTTTCTGATGCGAGATATGGTTTTCGGGCTTGACTCCAACTTCAGTGAAACGGCATTTGTACAGCGTATTAATTCCGATCTTGCAAATGATCTTGGGAACCTGTTTAGCAGGGTTTTAACCATGGTGCATAAATATTTTTCAGGGGTCGTTCCTCAGGTCGATACCCGGACGGAAGAAGAACTTAGGCTCGGACTGAAATCTGATGCATTACGAACTATTAAAAAATATGAAAAAAATATGGAGCTCTTTGCCTTTCACAAGGCGCTTATGGCCATCTGGGAATTTATCAGCCAAATGAACAAGTATATTGATCTTACCGCCCCCTGGGTACTTGCAAAAAAGAAATCGACCAGAAAACAACTTGAAGTTGTAATTTATAACCTTCTTGAAGCCCTAAGAATCATATCCGGACTTATCTATCCCATAATGCCGGAAACGGCCGAGACCATGCAGAAGTATCTGGGGCTGGACCCGCAAAAGCCATTTTATTATCTTGAGTTGCTTAAAACATGGAAGACCCTGATTCCCGGCACGAACTTGCCCAAATCCATTACACTGTTTCCGAGGATAGATCTCAAAAAAAATGGTACTTCACCAGCAGAAGTAAGGGATCAAAGTTTTGAACAGGCTGAAATCAAGCCCGAAATAACACTTGATACCCTCAAAAAAGTCGATCTCAGGGTGGCGACCGTGATCCAGGCAGAGGAAATACCCCGAGCAAAAAAGCTGCTTAAACTTGAAGTTGACCTGGGGGAAAGGAAAACGATCATTGCCGGCATTTCTGCAGACTATACTCCCGAAGATCTGGCAGGCAAACAGGTCATTGTGGTTGCAAATCTCAAACCTGCCAAATTGATGGGCATACTTTCCCAGGGCATGTTACTGGCCGCTGTTGATAAAAACGGTTGTACATTGGCAACCCTGGATAAAAAGGTAAAACCAGGGACATCTCTAAGCTAAACAAAGGAAGTTAAAGGGTTCGGTCAAATTGGAACGATGGAATAATGATTTCCCAAAAACATAACACCGAGAAGGCAGCTCCTGAAAGACCAGGATGGAGAAAGTACCAGGAAAACCTGAAATGGGCCGCCGCCAAAAAAAGATGGGTCAATAAAGCCATTAAATTATCCACCCTGGTTATTGTGGTTATTGTTTCGGTTTACGAAATATTCGGCGGTCCCGGCGGAAAATCATTTTCTCATTTGCTTGAGGGTCATTTTTCTTCATCCCAGAATTGCACCGTCGATGCCTGCATCAATAATGGCAAGTTAATCGACAAAGGAAAAGTCCGGGATCTTCTTAAAAACATATCATTTGTAAACCTTGAAAATAAGAGTTTCGACTTTTTTTCAAATGGCCGTAAGCTTCGAATTGACACCAGTCTTGACATAGAACTGCAGGAATTTCTGATAAAAAAGTTGGATTTAGACACATCAAGATACATCGGGATCGTGTGTATGGATCCTGCAACCGGCAAGGTTTTATCTATGGTGGGTTTTGACAAGACAGATCCGTCTAATAATCCGTGCGTGGACAGCAGATTCCCTGCAGCGAGTATTTTTAAGATCGTTACCGCATCCGCAGTTGTTGAAAAATGTGGTTTTCAGCCGGGGTCTACGCTTTTATATAACGGTAGTAAATACACCTTGTATAAATCCCAGCTTAAAGACCGGACAAACCGCTATACCAACAGAATAACATTTCGGGACTCATTTGCACAGTCGGTTAATCCTGTGTTTGGGAAAATCGGCGCCCATTACCTTGGAAAAAATACTCTCGAAAAGTATGCCGAGGCGTTTGACTTCAACAAAAATATCGATTTTGAGATTGAGATTGCTCCGAGTTTTGTCGATGTGTCTGATGAACCTTACCAGTGGGCAGAGGTTGCCTGCGGGTTCAACAATAAAACAAAAATATCTCCCCTTCACGGTGCAATGATGGCTTCGGCAATCATCAACCAGGGAAGCATCATGGAGCCTACGGTCGTTGATCAGATCGTTGAGGAAAAAGGGGAAATCATTTATCGGAATCGTTTGGTCCCGATCAACCAGGCAATCACCCCCAAAGCATCTGACATCCTTAATCAGCTCATGTCAGCCACGATTCGCTCAGGCACCTGTAAAAAGGCTTTCAGGGGTTACCGGAAAGACAACATCCTTTCAAAACTCAATATCGGCGGCAAAACAGGATCCATTGACAATAAATCTCACGATGCCCGGTATGACTGGTTTGTGGGATTTGCCGAAGAAAAAGACGGGCCGAAAAAGATAGCCGTATCGGTTATTGTTGCCCATGAAAAATATATCGGTCTCAGGGCAAGTTATTACGCACGGATTGCAATGAAAAAATATTTTCTTAATTATTTTGAAAAAACCGCTACCTGATGTCAAAAACAAAGCCAAAAATATTTGCCACAGCCACTAAGACACGAATAATTCTGCTTGTTGCGAGTTTGTTACCAGAGGGAATATCAATGAATTGTTTAATTAAAATTTTGAGTGTTATCCGCCATATGTTTGGCCTGATTCGGAGCTGTCTTTCAATAAACGTATATTTTGGAAAATATACGGCCAACTTGCCGGAGGGTTCCATGGTATTTTTTCCATGCCGGGATAACCTTTTGTGCTGCGGACTTACAGGGATTGTTTCCTTTAAGCAAAAGAATAAAACAGACCCAACCGTCGATATTGGATCTTTGAAAGATATGTTATTAAAAATCAAATGGTTATGCTTTACAACCTGCCGGCAAAATGACTTGAATCTTGAAGATCATTATCTGGGCGGGCAACAGCAGATCCATGCTTTTTTACAAAACGTACGAAATTTAAAATGCAATGATCTTTTTTACACTCTTTTCATTCACCGGAACCATCAGGACGAACTTGCACAATTTGCCGATCACCTTTTCCAATTCGTTGAAAAAGAAGAAAGAGTGCTGAACACCTTTATGGGGAACCTTGAGTCTGATGATGTGGATATTCTGTCACGACGTATTGATTGTATCAAGGACGCCCTCTGGTGCCTTACCTCAGAAATAATAAATAATATCAAAAAGGTAAAAGATTTATTAAGAAATGACCATGAAACTCCCACCAGTTATGAAGTCAATATTTTCAAACAGATCAATGCCGTACTGAACAGTATCGACCGTCTTGAGGTGAGAGGCCGCGATTCGGCAGGAATATCCATGATCTTTGTTCTCGATGGTTCTGAATTTGAGAGGTTCGAAGAAGCAATAAAAAAGGTGAATCTTTATGATCAGTTAACAGAACGCTCCACCCGTGATGTTCTGGTTAACCTGGGAATTAAGATAAATGAGTCAGAAGATGAAACCGGTTACAAACGGGCTGGCATTGCCCTTACCTATAAAGTTGCCGCTGAAGTCGGGTGTCTTGGAGATAATATTCGTTTGTTGCGCAACCATATAAAAAACGATAGGATTTTCCATAAACTGGTATCGTTTTACCCGAAATATCATACCATTTCCGCGCACACGCGCTGGGCATCGGTGGGCGCCATCAGCGAACCCAATTGTCATCCTGTGGACAACAGTAGTGAGGGAAGCAGAGTTCCAAAAATCGGTATCATACACGCCTGTCTGAACGGAGATATCGATAATTATATGGAACTTAAAGATGAATATGAACGCTGTGGATGTATTGTCCCCAAGGATATCACTACCGATACAAAGATCATTCCGATTCAGATCGAAAAATATATTCACCAGGGGGTTGATGTTCAAGAAGCATTTCGTCTGGCGGTGAATGATTTCAAGGGGTCCCACGCCATATCCATGCATACCGATCTGGCTCCGGGAAAGATCTTTCTGGCTCAGAAAGGAAGCGGTCAGGCTATTTTTATCGGTATTGCAAAAGATTATTATGTGCCGACCTCGGAAGTCTACGGACTGATTGAAGAGACCCCCTTTTTCATTAAGATGGACGGTGAAAAAGAGGCACAAGGCAGAGGCGGCGGAAACCGGGGACAGATTTTTATCCTGAACCAGGATACCGCCGGCGGGATGGACGGCATTAAAGCAATTTCTTATGACAATACTCCGATTGACCTGGGCGAAGATGATATAAAACATACCGAAATTACTTCAAGAGACATAGACCGCCAGGATTTTCCCCATTATTTTTTAAAAGAAATTTCGGAATCTCCGCATTCTGTGGAAAAGACCCTCCAAAACCGCTGGAAAATCAAGGAAGATAAAATCCGCCGGTATGTCATCACCCTGGATGAAAAAACATTCCCCGAAAGGTTACAACAGGCCCTGCTGGACAAAAAAATACGAAGAATTTTTTTTGTCGGTCAGGGTACCGCCGGCGTTGCTGCCCATGCCTGTGCAGACATTCTGGGTTATTATCTGGACGATCCGAGTTTTTATCTCAGCGCACTCAAAGCATCGGAGCTAAGCGGGTTTAAACTTAATGATGATGATGATAAAAAATCAATGGCCGACTCCCTTGTGATTGCCATCACTCAGTCCGGAACGACCACGGACACAAACCGTACCATCGATATGGTGAAAGAACGAGGCGCCCATACCATGGCTATCGTTAACCGCAGGGATTCCGATATTACGTTCAAGGTTGACGGTGTCATGTACACCAGCAGCGGCAGGGATATCGAGATGTCGGTCGCTTCTACAAAAGCCTTCTATTCTCAAATTGTTGCCGGTGCTCTTCTGGGTCTTAAGATTGCCGCACTTCTAAATCGCAGAAGTGATGACTTTGTTGCGGCACAAATTAAAGAGCTTCTTGCAATGCCCGGCCATATGAGAAAAATCCTTTCAATGCATAACGAGATCGGAAATTCTGCGAAAAGACTTGCGACAACCAAGACATACTGGGCCGCCGTGGGCAGTGGCCCCAACAAGGTTTCGGCAGATGAAATCAGGATCAAACTGAGCGAGCTTTGCTATAAAACAATTTCATCCGATTATGTCGAGGATAAAAAACACATTGATCTGTCATCAGAACCGCTGATCATTGTTTGCGCCGCCGGGGCCAGGGGAACGGTAATCAAAGATATCGTAAAAGATACGGCGATATTTCAGGCACACAAGGCCACGGTGGTTGTCATCGCTAACGAGGGTGAAAACCGGTTTGAACCCTATGCAGCGGATGTTTTTCATGTCCCGATGGTCAGTGAGCATTTTGCCCCTATCCTAAACACTCTGGTGGGACACATCTGGGGATATTACGCTGCCATGGCAATTAACGAAGGGTCACGCTTCCTCTACGGGTTCAATAAAGACATCCAGAAAACCGTAAACGATTATGCCAATAAAGGCATGGATGTTTACGAATTGATCCTTGAAAAAGCTTTCAGGGAAAAAATCGCTTTTTTCTATAAAGAATTCAGAAGAAAAAAATCGGAAAACAGTTTTCCGTCTGCCATGGGGCTTGAAGCAGCATCAGATCTGACTCTGCTGTTAAAATATTTGTCCGGGAGACTGCCGGTGTCAGATTTTGAAATAGATTTCGGGAGAAAGGGTACGGCTCTGAACATGTTGAACACGCTTTTTGAGTGTTTGGGACAATCCATTAACCGCATGTCCCGACCCGTGGATGCTATCCGACACCAGGCGAAAACCGTCACTGTGGGGACAAGCCGTATCAGCGACAAGGTGGAAGGCATACTGTTCGATACACTGGCCGCATACAACATCCATGTGTCCCAGCTTATTAACAGAAATATCATGGTTCTTAAAAATCTTCAGAAAATTGTTTCGGATATAAAAGGAGCCATTTTTTACAGAATCGGAGGCCTGAACGTTCTCGGCGAACCCACAAATCAAACCACTATCGAAATAATAAAGAAAGACGGCACGTTAAAACCGATTCCGTCCCGTGTGGAAACCGACTCCCTGCTTAAGGGGACCAAAAGAATCATTGTACGGGAAGGAAATGTATATATCGGCAAAGGACGGAAAGACGATAGAAGTATTATCGTTATTCCGATTATATCCAATTCTCCGGCCATGCCGAATTTGATTGAATATATACTATTGTTGAATATATCGTTTAAAGAAAATGTTCCGCTGGAGGTAAAGATAAAGGCTCTGGGCGGAAAATATGAGCACATCAAAAACATTGTTCAGGAAAACAGTGTGCTGTGGGATGAACGCTATATTGAGCTTGTGGAGATGAAAGAGCTTTTTGGAATATCTGCGGAAAAAATCGGGGAATTTATTGTCTCCCGTGTTTCATAATTTGTATGATTAAAGAACGAAACGGCTACGTATTATTGATTCTATCTTTATAATTGAAAATATATAGGAGATCAGAAATGCCGGATAAAAAAGATTTTATTATCAAAGACAAAAGAATATTTGCGGAAGGGGATCCGAAAAAACAGGATCAAGAGACAAAAGAAGAAGCGGCTGAACCTTTAAAAGAGGAGGTTAAGGCAAGGAAATCAGAAGAGGCGGCCGCTCCCAAGGAGGATACAACAGATTATAAACTGCCGAAAATCAATTTTGCCACCTTTATTTTTTCGTTGAATTCATCTGTATTGGTACAACTCGGACTCATAGAAGATCCTGCCTCCGGGAAAAAGACAAAGAACCTGCTCCTTGCAAAACAGACCATAGATATTTTAGGAATGCTGGAAGAAAAAACCCGAGGGAATTTGACAAAGGATGAAGAAAATATGCTGAAAAATATTCTATATGACCTGAGGATGATATATGTGAAAGAAAAGGGATAATCCGGACATGTCATGAGGATTCTCTCTCCAGCTAAAATAAATCTGTTTCTGCAAATTACGGGAAAACGACCCGACGGATACCATGATCTGGTTAGTCTGATGTGTTGTGTGGGGCTGTATGATACGGTGTCGCTTACTGTCGGCGTTAAGGAGACCTCCGTCTCCTGCCGCCATCCGGATGTGCCGGAAGATGAAACAAATCTTGCCGCTGCCGCTGCCGCTCTTTTTTTTAACACCCTGAATATAAATGACGGCGTAAAAATTTCCATAGAAAAACAAATACCGGTTGGAGCCGGTCTTGGCGGAGGAAGCAGCAATGCCGCCGCTGTTTTGTTGGGATTAAACCGCTATTACGGCGATGCATTTTCACCGGACAAACTCATGTCCATGGGGCGTTCAATAGGGGCGGATGTACCCTTTTTTATTTTCCAAAAACCGGCAATAGTATCCGGTATCGGTGACAAACTCAACGCTTACCAAGGGCTTGAAAGTTTTAAGATATTATTGGTCTT
Organism: uncultured Desulfobacteraceae bacterium; assembly: GCA_964410925.1. Classification (GTDB taxonomy): domain Bacteria; phylum Desulfobacterota; class Desulfobacteria; order Desulfobacterales; family UBA11574; genus S5133MH16. The sequence continues at coordinate 23,872 of CAYPIW010000107.1, read as the reverse complement.
CCCCGGTTTTGGCATTTCAACGGCCAAGGTTTATAAAAATCTTAATTTGGGATTGACAAACTGCAAAAAAAAACTTAGAAGTTTCCTTTTGAACGAGCAGAGCTTTAATCCGGGGTGCCATTTATGCAATGATCTTGAACCTGCTGCGGCATCCATGTATCCGGGAATATTTACAGCCAAAGAGGCTCTTTTAAAACATGGCGCACTGGGGGCGCTCATGTCGGGAAGCGGATCAACGGTATTCGGCCTTTTTCCCGATTCCGATACAGCCTTTAAGGCAAACCGCGCACTTGCGGGAAACGACGAGTGGCAGTTGTACCTTGTCGATATGATAACAAAATAGGACGTTTTTGAAAGGTCGCACAGGGATAATTTGTTTTGAACAGACTCATGGATGGCCCTGCATATTTCACTATGGGGCGTCGTCAAGTGGTAAGACACAGGATTTTGGTTCCTGCATTCGGAGGTTCGAATCCTCCCGCCCCAGCCAGGTTGCGGTAATGGTAGATGGTAATATAGATGAATGATTTTGTGATATTTTCAGGGAATTCGAATCCGATTCTTTCCCAAAAAATATGTGAATATATTCAGATTCCTCTGGGAGGAGAAAAGGTAAAACGATTCAGTGACGGTGAGATCCAGATCGAAATAGATGAAAACGTGAGATCAAAAGATGTTTTTGTCATTCAGTCCATCTGTCATCCGGTGAATGATAATCTGGTTGAACTGCTTTTGATGCTGGATGCCTTAAAGCGCGCCTCGGCAAACAGTATAACAGCGGTAATTCCCTATTACGGGTATGCACGACAGGACAAGAAAGTAGCACCTCGAGTTCCGATCAGCGCCAAACTGGTTGCGGATATACTGACCGTGGCCGGCGCAACCCGGATCATTACCATGGATCTGCATGCCGGGCAAATTCAGGGTTTTTTCAACATTCCGGTGGATAATCTCTTTGCTGCTCCGGTTATTATCGAGCATATCAGAAAAAAATTTAGTGATGACCTTGTGATTGTTTCTCCGGATGCGGGTGGGGTTGAAAGGGCCAGAGCCTTTGCCAAGCGCCTGAACGCGGGACTTGCTATCATTGATAAGCGCAGAGATGCTCCCAATAAAGCCAAGGCCATGGCAGTTATCGGCAATGTTAACGATAAGGTTGTGGTTATTCTTGATGATATGGTCGATACCGCCGGCACCCTTGTCGAAGCTGCCGGAGCGATTATGAAAAATGGTGCCAGGGAGATCCATGCCAGCTGTAGCCATCCGGTTCTGTCAGGACCGGCCATCCAGCGCATTGAGGATTCGGAGTTAAAAACCCTGGTGGTAACAGACACGATCCCTTTAAAGGAAAACGCTATAGACTGTCATAAAATCGAGGTGCTTTCAATTTCGGAGCTGATCGGCGAGGCGATTATACGCAGTTTTAAAGGAGATTCCGTAACGTCTCTGTTTGTGTAAAACCTAACCAAAAATATTTGCCACAAAAACACTAAGACCCGACGGCCTCGTTTAAGGCGAACCCGGTGGCGGGCAGGCACAAATGATATATTAATTATTCTTTCTTCGTGTTTGGGTGCCTAAGTGGCGGAATGGAAAAAGTTATTTCAGGAGGATTAATATATTTTGGAATTGATAGAATTAAAGACAAATAACAGAACCACCACAGGCAACGGTCCTGCACGCAGACTCAGAGAAAAAGGGCTGATACCCGCCGTGCTTTACGGCCCGGGAACAGAGTCCGTTCTGCTGTCCGTAACTATCCGCGATATTGACATGATCTTGAAAAAGGGACGGATCGGTCAGGCCCTTTTAAACCTTGTTATTCCCAATAATGGAGAAACATCCACCAGGACAGTTATGGTAAAAGAGCTGCAACTCCATCCGGTTTCACGCAATTTCCTGCACATTGATTTCTATGAGGTTGCAATGGATCGTAAGATCATGGTGAACATTCCTGTAACCACAACCGGTAAGGCAAAGGGCGTCGAGAATGGGGGCATACTGCAGATTGTCAGACGTGAACTGGAAGTCCAGTGTTTTCCCCTGGATGTACCGGAGTCTATTGAGATTGATATTACGGATCTTGATATTGGAGATTCGATCCATGTGGGCGATATTTCCCGGCAAGGTGAAATTGAGTTTTTGGATGATGAACATGTTACGGTTGTAACCGTAGTCAGCCCCAAGATAGAAGAAGGGGAAGAAGGGTCGGAAGCGGCAGGAGAAGCGGAAGGGGCAGGTGAAGCGGCCGTTGCTGAAAAAGGTGAAGAACGATCTGAATCCGGTGATGAAACATAGTGTGACGGACTTTAGTTATGCCGAAAAACCGTGTACACTTGGTGGTCGGGCTCGGCAATCCGGGTCATACTTATAAAAGGACCCGGCATAATGTTGGATTTATGGTGGTGGATCAAATTGCAGAAGATTTTTCTATTGCCCTTGTAAAACAAAAATTTAATACCGTTTTCGGACGGGGATCCGTTGATGATGTTGAAGTTGTCCTGGCAAAACCCATGGCCTTTATGAACAGAAGCGGGCCCCAGGTTCATAAATTTGCACGATACTACAGGATATTAAGTGAGGATATGTTGGTTGTTCACGATGACATAGACCTTGCTTTTGGAAGAATAAAAATAAAGGAGAAAGGAGGGGATGGGGGACACAAAGGTGTAAGATCCATAATAGATGCCTTTGGCGGAGGTGACTTTGTACGTCTTCGTATCGGCGTCGGGCGGCCCGAGGCCGGGATTAATGCTGCTGATCATGTTCTTGGAAAATTTTCTTTAAAAGAAAAAAAAGTTTTGCACTGGATCATTGCAGAGGCCCGGGATGCTGTAGGTACAATCCTTTGTAAAGGTGCAAAGGAAGGGATGAACAGGTTCAACGATAAAAGAATTCTAATTTCAAGTTAACTATTCAGATGGAGGGAAGAATGGAAGCTGTATTGAACAATTTACCGTTGTATTGCACTATGGTAGGTGTTGCGGGAGTGCTTTTTGCGATTATACTGGCCGGAATTGTCAAAAAAGCGCCTGCCGGAAATGAAAGGATGCAGGAGATTGCCGCTGCTATTCAAGAAGGCGCTATTGCATATTTAAACCGCCAGCTCAAAAGTATGGGCATTGCCGGCATCATTATTTTCATTATCATTTTTGTCACCCTTGGCGCAAAATTCGCCATCGGATTTTTGGTCGGCGCAGTCGCATCATTCATGGCAGGATATATCGGAATGAGGGTATCGGTTCTCGCTAATGTAAGAACCGCAGAAGCCGCCAGAAAAGGGCTTGCGGCCGGTCTGGCTCTGGCCTTCAAGGGCGGTTCTGTTACCGGAATGATAGTGGCCGGCCTGGCGCTAACCGCTACAGCCGGTTATTATACCGCAACCCGTGATGTTATGGCCCTGGTGGCCTTAGGATTTGGCGGCAGCCTGATTTCGATTTTCGCACGGCTGGGCGGCGGGATTTTTACAAAGGGTGCCGATGTGGGCGCTGACCTGGTGGGTAAAGTCGAGGCCGGCATCCCTGAAGATGACCCCAGAAACCCGGCAACCATTGCCGATAATGTGGGGGACAATGTGGGGGATTGTGCGGGTATGGCCGCCGACCTTTTTGAGACATACGCGGTTACTGCCGTCGCCGCCATGCTGATCGGTCATCTTCTTTTTCCCAAAAACCCAATCGTAACCGAATTTCCGCTGGTGCTCGGAGCCATTTCAATCATCGCTTCTGCGATCGCTGTCTTCTTTGTGAGACTCGGAAAGAGTCAATATATCATGGGCGCCCTGTACAAGGGAATGTTCGGTGCCGCCATTCTGGCAGCCGTTGCATTCTACTATGCCTGCAACAGGTTCATGGGCGACTTGGGTACCATTTCCGCCATGAACATTTACTATTGCACGCTGATCGGATTGATCCTTACGGTTGTCATTGTTATCATAACCGAATACTATACAGGGATTTATGGACCGGTGAAACAGATTGCACAAGCATCCACAACCGGCCACGGCACAAATATCATCGCCGGTCTGGGTGTGAGCATGCAGGCCACGGCGGCTCCGATTCTTGCCATCTGCCTGGCGATTTATTTGTCCCACCAATTTGCCGGCCTATACGGAATTGCCATGGCAGCCATGTCCATGCTTTCCATGACCGGAATGGTGATTGCCATTGACGCTTACGGGCCCATTACCGATAATGCCGGCGGGATTGCCGAGATGGCTGAAATGGATGAAAGCGTCCGGGCGGTCACAGATCCTCTGGATGCGGTTGGAAATACCACAAAAGCGGTTACCAAGGGATATGCCATCGGTTCTGCCGGTCTGGCGGCTCTGGTTCTGTTTGCAGCCTATGTACAGGAATTTGCTATCCAGGGTGAAGCGAGCGCTGCTGCCATTAAATTTGACCTGTCCGATGTAAATGTTATCATAGGTCTTTTTATCGGCGGTCTTTTGCCGTACCTGTTTGCTTCCATTGCCATGAAAGCGGTGGGCAATGCCGGTGGGGCAGTGGTTGAAGAGGTTCGCCGCCAGTTCCGCGAAATTCCGGGCATCATGGAAGGTACTGCCAAACCCGATTATGCAGCCTGTGTTGACATCGTAACCAAGTTTGCTTTAAGTGAAATGATTGTTCCGGCACTTTTGCCGGTGGTTGCGCCACTTATTGTTGGTCTCTTGCTTGGCAAGGTCGCTCTGGGCGGGCTTTTGATCGGAAGTATCGTTACCGGTGTTTTTGTTGCCATTTCCATGACCACCGGTGGAGCTGCCTGGGACAATGCCAAAAAATACATTGAAGACGGCCATCTGGGGGGCAAAGGAAGCGATGCTCACAAAGCGGCGGTTACCGGTGACACGGTTGGCGATCCTTACAAGGATACCGCAGGACCGGCCGTTAACCCGATGATCAAAATACTGAATGTTGTTGCATTGCTGATGGTACCGTTTTTGATGTAATAACATATTCATAAAGCTTGTTTAAACAAAAAAGGATCGGCGTAATCTGCGCCGGTCCTTTTTTATTGATTGTTCGTTGATTATATGGTATGAAGTTAGTTAAAATTTAGTAAAGTGCAGCGAACCACCCGATTCATCGGGAAAGATGGGTTAATTGGTATATGACAAGCGACCAATGACACATATGAAGGTAAATAAACCGGTGTTAAAATGAGTATGAAAAAGCATAACGAAAAAATAAAAGCACCTAAACAGAAAGTGAGGGAATTTAAAGCCGGGGATCTTGCGGTTTACCCGGCACATGGTGTCGGGAAAATTAATTCCATCGAGAGCAAGATCGTTAACGGTGAAGAACATGATTTTTATATGATGAAAATTCTCGAAAACCAAATGACCATCATGATTCCCACCTGGAATGTTGAACAGGTTGGCCTGAGGGATGTGATCGACGAAAAAGAGATTTCCAAAGTATACGAAGTCATGAAAAAAAGGGAGGAGTTTCCCGGTGAGACCCAGACCTGGAATCGCAGGTACAGGGAATACATGGAAAAGATCAAGACCGGTTCCCTTTATGATGTGGCCGAAGTTTACAGAGACCTTTCTTTGCTGAAATTAACAAAGGATCTTTCCTTTGGTGAACGCAAACTTTATGATACCGCCCAAACACTTCTGGTGACGGAACTTTCCACGGCCAGAAATACCGATGAAAAAACGATTATTTCAGAAATGGAGTCCCTTTTCCCTTCCAAAAAAGCTGAAATTGCAGATGATTCAGATAATTCCGATTAAAACCCCTGCTGTTTAAAATATGCACGACCCAGGTGCCTTTACCATTCTTGTTGATGTATCTGATTCGGGGAAACGTCTGGATCTGTTGGTTGCCTCCCGCATTTCCGGCTGTTCCCGTTCCCTTGCGGCAAGCCTGATCCGAAAGGGAAACATTCGGGTTCAGGGAGGTGTAAAAAAACCCGGATATCGGGCAAGGACAGGTGATGAAATTCATGGCGCCATCCCCCCTCCTGAACCGGTATTGTTTAAACCCGAGCTGATTTCCATAGACATCCTGTATGAAGACAATGACATTATCGTGATAAACAAACCACCGGGAATTGTGGTTCACCCCGCGCCGGGCCACTATAGCGGCACTTTAGTGAATGCACTTTTATATCATTGTCCGGGACTTGAAGGGATCGGTGGAGAAATACGGCCGGGAATTGTCCACAGACTCGACAAAGACACATCCGGTGTGATGGTGGTGGCAAAAAATGATACGGCACATCATGATCTGGCCTTGCAGTTTAAATCGAGAAGCATTAAAAAAAAATACTTGGCCCTTGTTTACGGCCGGATGGAATCGGATTCGGGCAGGGTATCACTTTCTATCGGGCGGCATCCTGTGGATAGAAAAAAAATGTCCACACATAGCCGGAAAAGTCGCATGGCCGAAACCACCTGGAAAGTCAGGAAACAGTTTGACCGGGCGACCCTGGTTGAGATGAATCTCAAAACCGGGCGAACCCACCAGATCAGAGTTCACTGTGCCGCCATCAAACATCCGGTTATCGGTGATTCGGTCTACGGCGGTCGTAAGGCTGGAAAACACATCGAATATGATCTGTTTGGATCGGTTCCACGGCAGATGCTCCATGCCTGGAAACTCCAATTCATGCACCCGAGAACCCGAAAAACGCTTTGTTTTGAAGCCCCCATTCCTTCTGACATGGAAGATATTCTTATAAAATTATAACCGGGATTATCCTTTAATTTTATAGAAGGCTGCGATCTTTTCTACCACATATGCCAGCTGGTCATCCGAAAGCTCGGGATATACAGGAAGGGCCAGGGTATGCAGGGCCGCATGCTCGGCCACGGGGAAATCTCCCTTTTTGTAGTTTAAATCCAAAAAACATTCCTGAAGGTGCATGGGAATGGGATAGTAAATTTCAGTTCCTACTCCCGCTTCATTTAAAAACAGGCGAAGTTCGTCTCTTTTATCCGTTACGCATAGGATAAACTGATTATAGATGTGACGGTCTTCCTTTTCAACCGGAAGCTTGATCACATCATCTATTCCTGCATCTGCAAAAAGTTCTCTGTATTTGCGCGCGTTTTCCTGGCGGGCTTTTGTCCAGTTGTCAAGGTGTTTCAGTTTTACGGAAACGACCGCAGCCTGGAATGCGTCCAGCCGGAAGTTCCCTCCCGCCAATTGATGATAATATTTTGGGCGGGAACCATGAACCCGGAGAATTTGCAATTTATCATAAAGTTCATGGGAATCGGTTGTGACCATGCCCCCGTCTCCAAAAGCCCCCAGGTTTTTAGACGGGAAAAAAGAGAAGCAGCCCAAATCGCCCATGGATCCTGCCCGCCGACCTCGATATTCCGCTCCGATGGCCTGGGCGGCATCCTCAATAACAAACAGATGGTATTCCCTGGCAATCTTTAATATCGGATCCATATCCGCACATTGGCCATACAGATGAACGGGTATGACAGCCTTGAGCCTTGCCAGCTCGTTGTCTGTCATGGAAGCGATGACATTCTCCAAGGCTTGAGGTGACATATTATATGTGTCAGGGTCGATATCCACAAAGATTGGACGGGCGCCGGTACGAAATATGGACCCTGCCGTAGCGAAAAAGGTATAAGGTGTTGTGATAACCGTGTGCTGGGAGGCGATATCCGTTGCCATCAGAGAAATCAAAAGGGCGTCGGTTCCGGATGAAACTCCCAAGGCATGCTTTGAAGAACAATAATCGGCAATATCCTTTTCAAGTGCCTCGACCCTTGGACCCAGAATAAAATACTGGCTTTCAAAGATTTCCTCAGCAACCGTTAAAATCTCTTCCTTAATCGAATGATACTGTTTTTTTAAATCAAGCAGAGGTACTTTCATAGTGAATTATGTCTCCAGGCGTTTGAAAAATTTGCCATTTTGTGTTTTTTATGGAAAATATTTTTCAACTTAAGCAAAGTGTGAAGTGATCTAAAGTAATCTAAAGTGATCTAAAATGCCTAAACATTTTGGAATTCTGTTAATTTTTATATGAATAAATGGAGCGAAGCGACACCTAAACTTTAGTCACTTCAAACTTTAGTTCACTTTAGGCACTTTTACCGTTTGTCCATCATAGGTTCTATCCGGCGAAATGGCGGGCTTGCAAGCGGTTTCTACGGCATTATAGCCAAGAAATCGATTTACCTCATGAGTCAGAGGAAGACCGGCCCTTAATTTTATAGAGTTCGGCAGTGCAACAATGGTTTCTGTTTTATCAGGGTTGATCAGGTGAATATATGCATGACAGGAGCCCGGATGGCTTTTTAAAATCTCCTTTAATTTAACAATCACTTCTCTTTGCGTTCGGGTGGTGTCCAGATTAAAATGAACGCTTGCAGTCCATGTTTCCTCAGCCTTATCAATGGGTATGATTGTGTCCGCCAATATCTTTACCGAATTTTCGTCCCTTTGCAGCTGCCCCTGGATAAGGATTGGGCGGTCATCGGTTAAAAGGTCATGAACTTTTGCATAAAGTGAAGAAAAAACCGTGGCTTCAACAGATCCATGCAGGTCCTCTATGGTAACAAAGGCCATCAGCTCCGCCTTTTTTTTGGTTTTTATGGTCTTTAATTTTCTTATAATTCCACCGATTCTTACAGTATCCCCGTCTTTTTTCTTTTTGACCTCAACGGAGTTTGCATTGGTAAACTTCTCCAGAATATCTTCATGGCCGGTCAGCGGATGGCCGGTGATATAGAACCCTAGAGATTCTTTTTCAAGGGCTAACCGCTGTTTTTCGTTCCATTCATCGATTTGAGGCAAGGTGGGCAAATTAATGGCCGGACCGGTTCCCGGCATATCAAACAAACCCATCTGTGGATCCGATTTTTCTCTCTGAACCCGCTGTCCGTAGTCAAGGATGTCCTCTATGGATGCCGTCATCCGGGAGCGGTAATCCCCGGTGGAATCGAAAGCGCCGCATTTAATAAGGCTCTCGATAACCCGTTTGTTAACCTTTTTCAAATCCACGCGTTCACAGAACTCAAAAAGTGAAGAAAATTTTCCCCCTTCATTTCTGGCCTCGACGATGGATTCAATGGCGTTTCCACCAACGTTCTTAACCGCAACGAGTCCGAATCTTATTTTGGATCCTTTTACGGTAAATTCCTTGTCGCTTTCATTGATATCCGGAGGCAGAATTTCAATACCGTGGCTTTTGCATTCGGCAATATATTTTACAACACCATCGGTGGAATGCATTTCACTGGTCAGCAATGACGCCATGAACTCCACCGGGAAATGAGCTTTTAGAAAAGCGGTCTGATATGCTATCATTGAATATGCGGCGCTGTGGGACTTGTTAAATCCATATCCCCCGAATTTTTCCATTAAATAAAATATTTTTCCGGCTTTATCAGGCGGGAGGCCTTTGTCCGCAGCTCCCTGCATGAAACGCTCCCTGTGTTCGGCCAGAATCTCGGGAATTTTCTTGCCCATGGCCTTTCGGAGATCATCAGCTTCGGCCATGGAATAATTTGCCAGGTCCCCGGCGATCTTCATCACCTGCTCCTGATAGACGACCACCCCGTAAGTTTCTTTCAGAATCGGTTCAAGCTGCGGTACCAGGTACTCCACCTTTTTTTCCCCGTGTTTTCTATCCACAAAATCATCCACCATTCCACTGTCAAGGGGACCGGGACGGTAAAGTGCAACCAGTGCAATAATATCATCAAAGCTTTCGGGCTTTAATTTTACCAGCAGATCTTTCATGCCTGAGCTTTCCAATTGGAATACCCCGGTGGTTTCTCCGGACTCAAGGAGACGATATGTGGCGGGATCCTTTAAATCCAGATTGCTGAGGTCCGGCGGTGTGCCGCCCTGTGACAGGATTAGCTTAAGCGTATTTGCGATGACCGTGAGGTTGCGAAGTCCGAGAAAGTCAAACTTAATCAGTCCGATTTTCTCTACGCATTTCATATCGAACTGAGTAACTACTTCCCCCTTTTTACCTTTGTATAGCGGTAAATATTCCACCAGGGGCTTGTCTGCGATGACAACGCCGGCAGCATGGGTTGACGCATGCCTCGGGAGTCCTTCCAGCGTACGGCAGATCTTGATCAGATCGGCGATCTCGGGTTTGCTTTTGGCCAGCTCCTTTAGCCGGGGTTCCTGTTCAAGAGCAGCATCAAGACTTATGTTCAATACATCGGGCACCATTTTGGCAATGGTGTCCACCTCGTAAAGCGGTATGTCTAACGCCCGGCCCACATCCCGGATGACGGCCCGGGTTTTTAATTTTCCGAAGGTGATAATCTGGGCAACAAAATCGCCGCCGCCGTATTTTTCCACCACATACTTGAAGACTTCTTCCCTGCCGTTAATACAAAAATCCACATCGATATCCGGCATGCTTTTACGAGCCGGGTTTAAAAAACGTTCAAAGATCAGACCGTGCTCAATGGGATCGAGGTCTGTGATTCCGAGGGAATACGCAACAAGACTTCCTGCCGCAGAGCCCCTTCCGGGTCCCACGGGAATATTGTTTTCTTTGGCATATCGAATGAAATCGGCCACAATTAAAAAATATCCTGAAAACCCCATGGAATTGATGACGGCAATTTCCTTTTCCATACGGTCAACATAACGTTTTTTATCAACATCGGGATTCTTTGTTTTTATTCGCTTGAAGATGGACTTAAACCCATCCCTTACCTTTTGTTCAAAAATCTTATCTACTGTCTTCAGGGACGGGGTTTCAAATTTCGGAAAATGGTAGGAATTAAAGTCGAATTCTATATTGCAGCGCTTGGCGATATCCACGGTATTTTCAAGAGCACCCGGATAATCCTTGAAAGCGGAATACATTTGGGCTTTTGATTTTAAATAGAGTTGATCGGTTCTAAATCGCAGTCTGTCCATGTCATGAACGGTTTTTCCTGTCTGGATGCACAACAGGACATCATGAGCACGAACATCTTCTTTATCCAGGTAATGACAATCGTTGCTGGCAACCAGCGGAATGGAAAGTCTTTTGCTCATATCCAAAAGGGCCTGGTTCACTTTTTCCTGTACATCGATACCGTTATTTTGAACTTCCAGGAAAAAATTCCCTTCGCCGAACAGCTCAAGGTAAAAACGGGCGGCCTCATCAGCCTTATCTATTCGGTTTTCCTGAATCAGTCTGGCGATTTCGCCGTGCAAACATCCTGAACAACCGATAAGCCCTTTAATGTATTGTTTTAGAGCCTCTTTGTCGATGCGGGGTTTGTAATAAAATCCCTGTAGCTGGGCAATAGTGGCCAGTTTGCAAAGATTCCGGTATCCTTCCTGATTTTCAGCCAGAAGGATCAAATGGGAGAGGCCCTTTTTATCGAGGGGAGTTTTCTCGGTAAGACGTCGCGGTGCCACATAGCATTCGCACCCGATAATCGGTTTTATTCCGGCTTTCTTAGCCTTTTCATAAAACGTCATGGCTCCGAACATGGTTCCATGGTCGGTAATTGCCACGGCGTCCATGTCAAAATCTGCGACACGTTTTAACAGCGGGTCGATCCTTATGGCTCCGTCAAGAAGACTGTATTGGGTATGCACATGAAGGTGTACAAAATTGGGTGTGGTCTCTGTCATTGTTTGGATTTTCGAATGCCGGTCATTGGAAATTGTTTGTTATTTGTAATTTGATATTTGGGATTTCAATAAGTCAATGAACTGCCAACAAAGCAGATCCCCTCTGAGGCAAACCCAAAGCCTGGTTCTTTGAGCGCGGATCTTTACTCCACATTTTAGGGACTAATCAAGACGATAATTGGGAGCTTCTTTGGTAATAATTACGTCGTGGACATGACTTTCACGCATGCCGGCCGCGCTGATCTTTATGAAACATGCATTTTCTCTGAGTTCTTCCAGGGTCCGGCATCCCACATATCCCATTCCCGCCTTTAGCCCTCCAATAAGCTGAAAAATATTATCGGAAAGGCTTCCTCTATAGGGCACACGGCCCACAATACCTTCCGGAACCAGTTTATCGCCGTAGACATCTTCACCCTGATAGTACCTGTCCCGGCTTCCTTTTCTCATGGCTTCTATGGAGCCCATTCCCCGATACGATTTATAGCTGCGGCCCTGATAAATAACCAGTTCACCCGGACTTTCCTCGGTTCCTGCAAGGAGACCGCCAAGCATTACTACATGAGCACCTGCGGCTACGGCTTTTGTAATATCACCTGAAAATTTAATGCCGCCGTCAGCAATCAGGGGAACACCGGTTTTGTTAAATACCGACTTGCAGTTCATGATTGCGGTGACCTGAGGTACCCCAACACCTGCAACAATACGAGTGGTACAGATGGAGCCAGGCCCGATTCCGATTTTAACCCCGTCAACACCTGCCTTGATAAGAGCTTCAGCTCCCTTGGCCGTACCGACATTTCCAGCGATCAGTTCAATTTTCTTGAAATTATTTTTTAAAATTTTTACAGCATCAAGTACGTTTTTTGAATGTCCGTGAGAGGTATCGATTAGGATAATATCCGCTTCCGCTTTCAGAAGCGCTTGCGCACGTTCTTCCATATCAGAGCCGACGCCTATAGCGGCCCCCACTCTGAGTCTGCCCATATTGTCCTTACAGGCATTGGGGTATTTTTTTATCTTTTCAATATCTTTTATGGTGATCATTCCGATCAGCATCCCCTCTGAATCGACGACAAGAAGCTTTTCTATCCGGTGTTCATGCAATAGTTTCTTCGAGTTTTCCAGTGTAATTCCTTCTGAAACAGTGATCAGATTTTCTTTGGTCATGACTTCAGAAACTTTCTTTTCAAGATTTGTTTCAAATCTTAGATCCCTGTTGGTCACAATGCCTACCAGTCGATTCCCTATGGTAACCGGAACGCCGGAAATGCGATATTTTTCCGTGAGTTTCAAAACTTCATGAACCGGCTGATCCGGATGAATGGTTACCGGATTGACGATCATGCCGCTTTCCGATTTTTTAACGCGGTCAACCTCAACAACCTGGTTTTTAATGCTCATGTTTCGGTGTATAAATCCCATCCCGCCTTCACGGGCCATACTTATGGCGGTGTCAGCTTCTGTTACCGTATCCATGGCAGCACTGACTATGGGAATGTTTAATGTAATGTTTTTTGTCAAGGGGGTACGGGTATCAACATCCCTGGGCAGAACATCAGAAAAGCCCGGCAACAATAAAACATCGTCAAAAGAAAAAGCTTCTTCAAGTTGTTCTTTTTTCATAAGTTCCTCTTTTCATAAATTCCTACGGGAAGGATTTTGTTGAGTGATTATATTTGTTCAAAACTCAGAGGCCGATCAACGGGAACAAATTTCTGAGAATCCCTCGCGTATTTTTAAAAATCGAATACCAAATGGAACTGTTTTTTGCAATCTTTATTCGTCCGGATTTTTCACAGTCGTCTTGACATTGCAGTACTACCCGTAATAAATAACGTTCATGCTGATTAAAATAAACCCCAAAAATCCCCAGGAACGACTTATCACACAGGTTGTCGCAATCCTTAAAAAAGGGGGTATTATCGCCTATCCAACCGATACCTATTACGGAATCGGATGCGATATTATGAATAAAAGGGCAATTGAAAAGATTTACCAGTTAAAGCAGAGAAATAAAATAAAACCATTTAGCTTTATCTGCTCGGGGCTTAAAAATATCAGTGATTATGCCAAGGTCTCAAATTATGCATATAAAACCATGAAACGACTTTTGCCGGGACCTTACACATTCGTTTTGGAAGGATCCAAGCTGGTTCCCAAAATTATGCTTACCAATCGGAAAACCGCCGGAATACGTGTTCCGGATCATCCGATTTGCCTTGAACTGGTTGAAATGCTTGGGAATCCCATTATCACCACAAGCGCCACAATGCCTGATGGCACCATTTTTTTCGACCCCTCTCTTATTCATGATTTTTTTCATCCCAGGATAGATGTGGTAATTGACGGTGGATCTGTTCCGGGGCACCCTTCAAGTGTCATATCTCTGATTTGCGACATTCCTGAGATTATCCGCAAGGGGCGGGGAGACACCACAATTTTTGAATGACAAATGAGGCGTTCTGAGGCATATGTCAAAGGTTCAGGGGGGCGGAGGTTCGGGGGCACCGGTTTTTTCCGGTGCATATAAATAATCTGCAGACAAATATGGATCTGTGATTCGATGCAATAATGCTTTAGCAGACGAATCCGTTATATAATTTAGAAGTGAAAATTTCTTCTCCCGGGCATAAACCGTAGAGATTTTTCCTTTAATACCCCCCAAACGCCCGGCCCATTCAACGGCATCTTCAAAATTTCCAATCCGGTCTACCAGACCCAGTTCTTTTGATTCTGCCCCGGTAAAAATACGCCCATCAGCAAGTGATTCCACCTTGGACTTATCCATGTTTCTGCCGTCAACAATATCCTGAATAAATTGCCGGTGTATTTTTCTTGCAAAATCTTTAAGGATTTTCGTTTCTTCAGGCTTCATTTTTCGAACCGGAGATCCCATATCCTTGTATTCGCCACTTTTGATCACAATGGGAACCAGTCCGATTTTACTGAGCAGTTGTTCATAATTCGTAAACCCCATGATAACGCCGATGCTGCCGGTTATGGTTCCTGGATTGGCAACGATACCGTCTGCGCCTGCAGCAATATAATATCCTCCGGAAGCAGCAATTGAACCCATGGAGGCCACCACTTTTTTTGATTTAGAAGTCTTTCTGATCTCCCTGAAGATTTCCTGTGAAGGACCAACGGCGCCTCCCGGAGAATCGACGCGAACCACGATGGCTTTGATAGAGTCATTCTCCCGGAAGCGCTTTAGGTTATGGAGGGCTTTTGTAGAATCCGTAATAATGCCTTGGAGTTCTATGATGCCGACTTTCTCTCCGAATTCAAATTCAGCGTCCTTTGTCCCCAGGACAAACAGAAACGTCATCACGATCATTGCTGTCGCAACAACAGATGAAAAAGTCAGCATAAAAAAAAGATATGGATGTCTGCGCGAGAACATTTGTTATTCGGTTAACGGTTAATTATTGTCATTCAACTTTTCCTGGAGGTTTTCACGTAAAATTTCTCCAAAGGTTGATGTTGCGGGTCCCGCGTTATTGACATACTCGGTCAGCAGGCTCTGTTCATCATCAATCTCAAGCCGCTTGATGGAAAGGCCGATCCGTCTTTCCACACTGTTGATATTCATAACTTTGGCGGTAATGACATCGCCGATGTTGAATTTACCGACGGGGGTTTTTACTTTATCCTTGCTGATTTCAGAAACATGTACAAGTCCTTCTATACCTTCTTCGAGTTCCACGAAAACCCCGAAATCTGTAAGATTGGTCACTGTGCCGGTTATCTCTTTTCCCACTTCATAGCGTTCATCCACAGTTTTCCATGGGTCCGTCTGCAACTGCTTTACCCCGAGAGAAAACCGTTCCTGATCTTTCTCAATATCAAGAACTATGGCCCGAATCACATCATTTTTCTTATATAACTCCGATGGATGTTTTATCCGTTTTGTCCAGGAAAGATCGGAAATATGAACAAGACCGTCGATTCCTTCACCGATTCCGATAAAAAGACCGAAGTCGGTGATGTTCTTGATTTTACCTTCAATGGTTGTACCTACAGGATACTTTTGGCTAATAACGTCCCACGGATTCGGAACAACCTGCTTCATGCCGAGAGAAATGCGTCTGTTTTCAGGTCTAATGTCGAGGACCACAGCCTCAACTTCCTCACCCACAGAAACGACTTTGGAAGGATGACGAATCTTTCGGGTCCACGACATTTCAGAAACGTGAATGAGTCCTTCAATACCTTCTTCCAATTCAACAAATGCACCATAATCTGTCAGGCTGACCACTTTTCCATTAATGCGGGAACCCACCGGGTACTTTTCTGAAGCGGTTAACCAGGGGTCTTCGGTAAGTTGTTTTTTGCCTAACGAAACTCTCTCCTTTTCAAGGTCAAGATTAAGGACCTTTACAGTGATGGTATCACCGACGGAAAAGAGTTCCGAAGGGTGTTTCACTCGTCCCCATGAAATATCTGTAATATGGAGCAGACCGTCCACACCGCCAAGATCAACAAATACCCCATACTCCGTGATATTCTTTATAACGCCTTCAACTACCTGACCATCCTGGATGGAAGCTAATGTTGAAGTTCTGCTGGCGTTACGTTCCTCTTCAAGAATCGCCCTTCTTGATAAAACGATATTGCTCCGTTTTCGGTTATATTTTAGGATCTTGAAAGTAAATTTTTTCCCAACCATCTCATCAAGCTTGCGGATGGGACGCAAATCTGCCTGTGAACCGGGTAAAAAGGCCGGTACACCGATATCCACGGAAAAGCCGCCTTTGACACGATTTATAATCACGCCCTCAACGGTTCTTTCTTCGTCATAAGCTTTTTTAATGTCTTCCCAAACCTTGACCTTGGCTGCTTTTTCTTTGGAAAGGACAACACGTTCTTCTTCGTCATCCCACCATTCTACCATGACATCAACCGGATCACCGACAGTGGCGTTTAAATTTCCATCTTCATCCATGAATTCTTGAGTGCGTATCTGTCCCTCTGATTTATACCCAATATCAACCAAGACATGATCCTTATCAACTGAAATTATCCGGCCGGAGACCACCGCTCCTTCAGCAAAACGCTTGAAGCTTTCTTCGTACATATCCATCAAGCTGTCCATGTCTTCAGCAGGTTTTTGATTTTTTTTCAGGCTGACACCGGGTTCTTGAGCGGCCTCTGATTCTTGACTCGGTTCCTGAACAGAGTCTGAAGCATTATCTGTTTCCCGGAGTTCCTCGGGACCGTTTTTCTGATTTTGCGTGTGTTGGGACACTGCATCTTCAACAGGCGTATCGGTTTTCAGTATTTCTTCTTCCTCAACAGGCGCTTCATCCGATTGCTTACTAACAGATCCGTCAGACAAAGTATTCGAGCTTACATCTCTGGTTGAATCGTTTTTTTCAACATTTTCCATTAAACAAAATACCCCCTAGTCCGATTTTATTTATCTATATTATACAAAATATAGCATAACCGATCTTGATATCAGACTAATCATTAAAAAACAATGATTATTTTATTCTCAATAACATTCAGCATCCGATCAACAACATCCTGGGAAGAAAGATGGGTGGAATCTATTATCACAGCATCTTCTGCAGGCCTTAAGGGCGCCAAATCCCTGGCACTGTCATTTTTGTCCCGGTGCTTGATATCCTTCTCCACGTCCTGTAGTGTTTGAGAGGTTTCCGATTTTAATTCGCGGTACCGTCTGAGGGACCTGGTTTTGTGTGATGCGTCCAGATAAAACTTTACATCCGCATCCGGGAACACCACGGTACCCATGTCACGCCCCTCAAACACCACCCCTTTTTCCCTGCCCAGATCCCTTTGCAAATCCAAAAGGAAATTTCTTACCACCGGTCTTGCAGATGCTGCCGAGGCAAACATGGATATTTCAGGCGTCCGGATTTTATCCGTAATATCCGAATCATTTGATATCAGGCGCAGCCCTTTTTCACCGGATACGAATTTCATTTTCAGGGAGCTTAAAACATTTTCAAGATTCGTATCGTCATCGGGATTCAGGCCCGATGACATTGCTTCCAGAGCAACTCCTCTGTAAAGAGCACCCGTATCAATATATCTGTACCCCAGACGATAGGCCAGTAACTTGCTTACCGTTGTCTTGCCCGCCCCTGACGGACCATCTATTGTGATAATGAGAGGTTTCAAAATAAAAGTCTGGTATTATTTCAGGATATTCTCAAGAGCCTTCACAAACCTGATATTCTCTTTATGAAGTCCGGCATTAATTCTGATATAATGAGGATAACCATATGATTTCATGGACCTTACAATAACCCCCTGCCTGAGCATTTTTTCATAAATTTCATCAGCGTCTTTGCGAACATCTATCAGGATAAAATTTGTCTGTGTTGGAAAATATTTTATTCCCAGCCTGTCCAGCGAAACACATAAAAAGTCCAGACCTTGATGGATGAGCGTTATGACCTTTTCAAAAAAAACAGTGTCTTCAAGCGCTGCACAGGCGGCGGCCTGAGCCAGGGAGTTGGTATTGAACGGCAGTCTGATCCTGTTCAAAAGATTTGCTATTTCATCCGGCATAACGCCAAATCCGATCCGAAGCCCGGCAAGACCATAAACTTTGGAAAAGGTCCGAAGCGTAACCAAAGGTGTGACGTTATCAAGATATTCAATGCTTCTCGCACAATTTTGATCACGAACAAATTCAATATACGCTTCATCCACCACTACAATCACTTCCGGTGGAATCTTTTTCAAAAAATTTTCAAAATCTTTTTGAGAAATAACCGTTCCGGTGGGATTGTTGGGATTGCACAGGAAAACCATGCGGGTTTTTGACGTAATCCTTTTTTTTATTTCTTCCAGATCGATAGAAAGCGACTTCAAGGGAACGAATACCGGTGTTGCACCGGCGGTGCGAATCATTATTTCATAGATTAGAAAAGAAGGATGTGGAAGAATGGTCTCATCACCCGTCTGAAGCAATCCGCAGGCAAGCATACCTATAATGTCATCGGAACCGTTTCCTAAAACAATGTTCTGTGGTGACACCCCCAGGTGTTTAGAAATTTTTTGAATAAGATTATAACCGCTTCCGTCCGGATACCGGTTCAGTTTTACAATAGCGTTTTTGATGGCCTTAACCGCCATGGGAGAAGGACCCACGGGGTTTTCGTTAGAGGCGAGTTTTATGGAATCAACAATGCCATATTCCCTTTCAAGCTCTTCTAAAGGTTTTCCGGGAGCATACGGTTTTATGGATAAAATATAATCGGGGATAGATAATTTCATGTTTTTGCAATAAATTTTGTAAGCATTCACGGATTTTTTGAAATTATGAATTCCGAGCGCCAAAAATCAATTAAATCACAAATCTCAAGCATCAAATTCCAGACAAATCTCAAATTCCAATAACCCAAACCATGTCGATTTTTCCAGTATTTCGGTCATTGTAATTTGTTTGTTATTTGGGATTTCTACTAACTTCTACTAACTTATTTACGGGTTTTAAACCTCACGTGGTCTGAGCAATTTTTTGTCCTTCTTCAAGAGCCGCTATATTTATGGGAATAAGCTTTTCTTTTGAAGAAAATTTTTCCTTAACGCAATCTCGCACCAATTTAAAATCCACGATTTTACTGCGGGCAACAAAAGCGCCAAGTGCCACAATATTGGCGACTTTTATACTCCCCAGGCGGTTTGCAATCTCATTGGCCGGAACCAGAAGCTCGTCAACATCATCTCTGCCCGAACCCATATGGATTAATGAACTATTGATAACAACAACACCGCTTGGCTTTACCTGGGGTGCAAATTTTTCCAAAGAAGGATGATTCATGGCCACCAGATGCATCGGGTTTCTGATAATTGGAGAACCTATGGGCATGTCACTGATAACCACCAGACAATAAGCGGTTCCCCCACGCATCTCCGGACCATAAGAAGGAACCCACGCCACCTCGTACCCTTCTTCCATTGCCGTGTGTGCCAGAATATTCCCTATCAACAGAATGCCCTGACCCCCAAAACCGGCAAACATCACTTCACGTTGCATTCAGTCCTCCTCAACCGTATCGGGTGTTTTGTATTCGCCCAGCTTAAAATAGGGAAGCATGTTGTCCTCGGCCCACTTTATGGCCTCTACCGGAGTAAGTCCCCAGTTGGTAGGGCATGTGCTTACAAACTCCACCAGGCTGAAACATCGGCCTTCCAGCTGATACTGGAAAGCTTTTTTTATGGCTTTCCTGGCCCTGACAACGTACTTTGGCTTCAGCACGGTCTGTCTCGTAATATATGCGGGCGTTTCTAAAGCAGATATCAGTTCGGCCATTTTAACCGGCATGCCGACGTCTTCAACATTACGTCCCGCAGGAGAGGTTGTGGTTCGCTGACACTGTAAGGTTGTCGGCGCCATCTGGCCTCCGGTCATTCCATAAACCGTGTTGTTAACAAAGATTGTCGTAAACTTTTCTCCCCGGTTGGCAGCATGTATAATCTCTCCCATCCCGATACTTGCCAGATCACCGTCACCCTGATAGGTAAAAACGATCAAGTCAGGCCGAACCCTTTTTATTCCCGTGGCCATTGCCGGCGCCCGTCCATGGGCCGCCTCCTGAAAATCGAAGGTAAAATAATTATAGGCCAAAACTGCACATCCCACCGGTGCAATACCGACCGTCCGACCCCTGATCCCCAGTTCATCGATAACTTCGGCCACCAGACGGTGAATAATACCGTGGGTACACCCCGGGCAGTAATGCGTCGGCTGATCGGAAAGGGCTTCGGGTTTTTTAAATGTCTTTGCCATTATATCTGCTCCTCATCTGACATGTGAATGAAGACTTGAGATTTCACATCCCCCATCCCACTTTAAAAAAAAGATTTGATGACTTCGATGACTTCTTCCGGCGTGGGGATATCCCCACCGGCTTTCCCATACCAGTGAACCGGACGCTTGCCCTGAACGCTCCGTTCCACATCTTCAACCATCTGCCCCATGTTCAATTCTATAGTTATTACGACTTTGCAGCTTTCTTTTAAAGCGGCCTGCTTTATCGGCTGTTCAGGAAAGGGGAATAGGGTCTGGGGTCTTATCATGGCCGTTTCGAAACCCCGGGCTTTTAAATTGTCGATAACGGTTCTGCAAACTCTGCTCATGGTGCCAAAGCTGACGATAAGAGCCCGATAATCCGTATCCACGTTATAAGATTCGTATCGAACCTCTTCCTGCTTCATGCGATCATATTTTGCCTTTAAGAGTATATTATGTTCTTCCAGGAGTTCCGCATTCAAAAATAAAGATTTGACTACATTCGGCTTATTGCTTTTGCGAGTATCCATACCGTTTGTGGCCCAGTCATCCTTATTGCTCGGTTCGGACCTGAGGTGCTCCGGAAATTCAACCGGTTCCATCATCTGTCCGATGAGACCGTCACCCAGAATCATCACCGGGTTTCGATATTTCTCCGCCAGGGGAAATGCCTTCATTACCATCTCAACAGCTTCCTGGACACTTGCCGGCGCCATGACAAGCAACCGGTAATCCCCATGTCCCCCTCCTTTTGTGGCCTGGAAATAATCTGCCTGGGAAGGGAGAATCCCGCCCAGCCCGGGACCGCCGCGGACAATGTTAACAAAAACCACCGGACACTGGGCAGATGAAATATAACTGATGGCTTCACTCATCAGGCTTATACCCGGGCTCGATGACGTGGTAAAAACCCGGGCGCCGCACCCCGCGGCACCAAAAAGCATATTCCCCACGGCGATTTCACTTTCGGCCTGTAAAAATACGCCGCCCACTTCCGGCATTCGGCGGGAAAGGTATTCCGCAACTTCAGATTGAGGGGTAATGGGATAGGCAAAATAATTCAGGCATCCAGCCCTGATGGCGGCCTCTCCGATGGCTTCATTCCCCTTCATTAATATTTTGCCCATGTTTTTCCTCCGTTTAGTCTTGATCTGCGTTCTCTTCAACAAGTTTGGTTATGCTTATCGCTACATCAGGGCACATGATGCAGCATGTTGTACAGAAGATGCAGTCTTCAGGGCGTGCCTGATACGCAGGAAAATAACCCATAGCGTTAACCTGATCGGAAATTTCCAGGACATTTTTTGGACACACGCTGACACATATTCCGCATCCTTTGCATAATTCATTATCAATCGTATGTTTATATGCCATAAATTCTGACTCCTCTTTAATGATACTCCAAAGCTTATTTTTTCAACTGGACCGCTTTTTTCCACGGCGGAACAAGTTGTCTTTCAATAGGCAAGACCGGACAGGAAAATCGCTCGACATCTATTTCGGGCAAAAGTTCTGCCGATGCCGTGATAAACTCAAGGGGCAACCGGCTCTGGTCAGACAATGCTTTAACAAAATCATATCCCTTATATATATGTTCTAGTGTGGTTTCATCTATCAGATTTGCATTGCCAACGATACCGGTTATGGACATCCTGGAAGCTTTTTCGATCTGATCGCGTATTCTCAAACAACCGGCCGCCGTTTCCGTAAAGGGTCGATACGGATTCACAACCTGGAGCATATGCACGCGCTTTTTCCGAAATGGATCCGCGAGGCTTGCAAGGACAGTGGCGCCTGCGTCATTGCCTCCTGCGTCTATCAGAGTCAGCTGGCTCGGCCTGCGGATTAGACCGGCTATGGCAGGGCTTAAAATGGGAAGATCCGCCTGGAGATATTTTTCCGGGGGTAGAACCACCTCGATGCCCAGTTCAACAAGGGGTTTCCTTGCCTCCCGGGTTCTAAAGTAGGGGTTAACAAGGTCAAGATCCGCTATGCAAACGTCTATACCTGAGCGCTTCCGATGAACTGCGAGATTTACGGCAACCTCAGTTTTTCCGCTGCCGAAGTTGCCTACAATTATTACAATCCCTTTAATATGTTCCACTTTATTAAATCCGATCAACCTCCCTCTGCCAAAAAATTAGCTGCGTTGTATTTTTATTTTATACTGGTGTCAAGTTATAAAATCGTTTCGAGATTTTATACAGCGCTTCTGAACCATTTAAGAGAGCAAGATATGAGTTCTCCGGTAAAAAATTCGGAGACCCTCCTGCCCTTGATAACAACTTGTGTTGCAAGTCTGATTATTGTCAAGAAATTTTACGGCAATTCCATTTATGAAACAAAATTGCTCAAAAATTGTGGCAGCAGATATAATGAGAAAATTTTGAAAGCCCGTCTGTTACACCATCGGGTCAAGTAAAAATCTTAGATTTGACTTTTTAAAATATCAATGCCGGGTTATGAAGTGTTTCGATAAAAGTGGATTGGGTTTTGGGATACGTATTACGTATCAGGGCTTGTAAAATCCATAGACATTCCCGGACCTGTCACCTGTTATGCTACTGGTAAAATCATGATTCGCTGATTCCATGAATGTGTCCCATCTCATGACCGGGTCGATCACAAGTGGAAAAAAAGGGTCATAGGTCCCCACGTCGAATCCCACCTCATTTTCGCTTAAAATGCGAAAAGCCACGTCCACAGGTATTTGCTTTCCCCCTATTTCCTGCCACGCTACGGGTACGGTTTCGATAAATTGGCCTGTTTTAAACTTCAGCAGCAATTGGCCCCTGTCATTCATGCTGACCGGTACGTTGTAGGCCAGACGGATCTGGTCAAGCTGAGAAGCTCTTGTTCCCAGAGCAATATGATAAGTGCATTTTACAAGCCCTTTTGAATCTTTTTCATATACCAGACTAATTCCGTCCCACAGGTCAGCGTAGGTCACAGTTCCCAGTTGTGGCAGCGCTGCATGCAAATTGTCTGATGTGGACGTTGATTTTGCCTTTTCTACGGGATATACAGACCGTGCTCCAATAAATTCGACCTTTAGCGCCTGGTCAGATTTAGATGAGGCAATATACATTCCGCCTTGTCTGAAACCTAAAACATGGCTGCCCGCATCAAACTGAAGTAATTTGCTTTTGTATGTCCCAGCCACATATTCTGCATCGTCAGAAAAAGAGCCGAGAGCAGTATTGGGAATCGCATCCTCCTTCACAAACGGTACCGCAGACCCAACAGGTTGGACTGAAACCATAAATAACAAAAATATGGCCGCTAACAAAGTGATCACAATTTTAAAATTGAATCGAATACCTATCATATATTAACTCTCCACCATGCGTATTTAATAAAAAAATTTTCTATCAAACTTCTTTAAAGCTGTCAATACGCCAAAAGTACCAAAATCCACCACCTAATTTTGATGAACTCGCAAAAAGTCATAAAATACTGTTTTCTCTCCGAGCCGTAGACCGTTATTCCGGCGAAAGCCGGAATCCAGTCTTTTCAATCAGTT
>CAYPIW010000106.1:0-3488 GCA_964410925.1 uncultured Desulfobacteraceae bacterium | reverse complement strand
CTCGTACATGTATATTGATATCGGCTATAGATCATTGCAAACATGCCTTTTTGAATATAGCGTATTGGTGATCGGTCTGGGCCAGGGTTAAGGAATACTAACAATTTGTATAAAAGCCGGAGCGCAGCGACTCCTTAACTTTAGATCACTTCAAACTTTAGATCACTTTTAACTTTTCCGGTTTATCTGGTTTAAGGTATAAATAAGTAAGTCTGGAGGACTACCGTGTATTCAAAAATACTGATTCTTCGTTTTCCCGCAACCGAGGTGGAAAAGCCCATTGTCTGTAACCTCGTGAAAGATTATGATCTTATTTTCAACATTCTCAATGCTGCCGTACTCCCCAGGAAAGAGGGGGTTATGGTTCTGGAACTCACCGGCACCAGAAAAAATTTCAAGGACGGCGTACAATATCTCAGAAACCAGGGAGTTCAGGTTGAAAATGCATCTCAGGAGATAAAGAGAATCAAAAAAAAATGCACACACTGCGGTGCCTGTACCGCTGTTTGCCCGACCGGCGCTCTTTTCATTCAACGGCCTGAAATGACGGTGGAATTTGACCAGGAAAAATGCAGCGTATGTGAACTCTGTGTGCCTGCCTGCCCAACCCGGGCCATAGAAACCCGCCCAACAAATAAAGCTTTTTTTTAGTCCTTTTAAAATTTGTATGCAGGTTTTAGATGAAACAGTTAACAGCTATTGCCTTAAGCGGCGGTGTAGATTCACTGGTGGCTGCTTATCTGTTAAAGGAACAGGGACACACCCTCATCGGAATTCACTTTATTACCGGATATGAAACCGATCCCGACGATGAAAAAAGCGTTTTCTCAAATACGGATATATCGCCATCCACACCTGCAAAAAACAATACGTTTCATATAACTTCTCAACTTTCGGACCGGCTGGGAATCGACGTCAAACCATTAGACTGCCGCATTGATTTTAAACATAAAGTTGTGGATTATTTTATCCGAACCTACCAGGCCGGACAAACCCCCAATCCATGCGTGGTATGCAATCACGCAATTAAATTCGGAACGGTTTTGGATTTTGCTCAAAAACTGGGCGCATCCACCCTTGCCACGGGTCATTATGCGGGAATAAAGAGAGACCATCGGGGAAGATTTCATCTCATAAAAGGCCTGGATCCTAAAAAGGAACAGTCTTATTTTTTAGCTCTCATGAGCCAAAAACAGCTGTCACATACCTTATTTCCTCTCAGAAAAATGACAAAATCCCAGGTTATTGAACTTGCACAAAAAAATGGTCTTGAGCCCGTTAAAAAGGGAGAAAGCCAGGATATATGCTTTATCAGAAACAAAAATTACGGGGAATTCCTTGCGCTTCAAAAAGGATTCGAACCCAGGCCCGGAAGGATAGTAGATGTCGATGGCAACCTGCTGGGCCTTCACAAGGGGCTGCATCTCTTTACCATCGGACAGCGGCGGGGGATTAACCGTCCGAGTTCCGAACCTTATTACGTTGTCAACATAGACCCCCGGCAAAATCTTCTAACGGTTGGATTTAAAAAAGATCTGTTCTCTTTTGAATGCAGGGTGAACCACATTAACTGGATTAATCAAAAACCCAACTCCCCCATCACCGTCCACACCCGTGTCCGGTACCGTCACAAAGCAGCGGCATCCAAACTATTTCCGGTCAACGAAAAGACCGCACGGATCCGGTTTGAAAAACCGCAATCCGCCATAACCCCCGGCCAATTCGCTGTATTTTACCAGGATAACGAGGTCCTGGGCGGAGGATGGATTGCTTGAACGGGTTAAAAGATGAACATCGAATGTATTAAAAGACGAACGTCGAACGTGTTAAAAGACGAACTTCCAACATCGAACGTCCAACATCGAATGATGAATGAAGGGCAAAAGCAAGGGCGGGAATTTTATTGAAAGATGAATACCGAACGTGTTAAAAGACGAACTTCCAACATCGAACGTCCCGCCGGGGCGCAGGCCAACATCGAATGATGAATAAAAAAATTAAATTGCTGAGCGAAGCGACATCCTTATTCGATGTTCAACGTTGGACGTTCGATGTTCGATGTTCAGTTTGTTGGCTTCACCCGATATACTGCTCTATCCCTTGTTTGAGCCCATCCAGCATCTTGCAAAACATTTTTTCATCCGTCTCTAACAGCGTCATGCGAAAGCCCTGCATACTGGTATTAAAAGACGTCAGAGGGACCACACAAATCCCCGTAGCAGCCAGCAGATAGTAGACAAATCGTTTGTCCGGTTGAATATTCGGGCCACTGATAAGCTTTTCAACCAGTTCACCCACGGCCCCGTTGGAAATGGGAAGGGTCTGGCGGTGGTTCAGCATACCGTCTTCAAAGACCACACTCATATAAAACGCACCGTTGGTCGGGTTGACCACGACCCCGGGTATGGTGTTGAGGTGTTCGTAAGCAATTTGTGAAAACCGCTCATATCTCCGTCGACGCTGTTCCAGAGACTCAGGATACCGGGGATGCCGTAAAATCAGGGGCAACGCCTTTTGAGGCAGGGTGGTAGAACAGACTTCCACCATTTTAGCATTGAGAATGCTCTTGACGTAGGACTTAAACTCCGGATCCTTATTCACGTTATAAACCTCGATCCAGCCGCAGCGGGAGCCGGGCCAAGGAAATTCCTTTGAAATCCCTTTCATGGAAATTCCGGGAACATCACCAATGACCGCGCCGAGCGACTCGGTTTTTTGTCCGTTAAATACCAGGTTCTGGTAGACTTCGTCGGCGATGATAAAAAGATCAAATTCCCTCGCGATTTCAACAATTTCCTTAAGCATATCTACGGAATACACCATACCTGTGGGATTGTCGGGATTAATCAATAAAATGCCACCCACCGCAGGGTTATATTTTACTCGCCGTCGCAATTCCTTTATGTCCGGATACCAGTGATTGCAGGGATCCAGGGGATAGCAAACCGGGGGCAGACCCGCATGGGCCGCCTCGGAAGAAGAGTGGGTCGTATAGGTGGGTGACGGCGTAATGACCCTGGCGGTGCGACGTAAAAACCCGTAGGTTTTGGTAATAGCATCCCCAAGGCCGTTAAAAAAGATGATGTCATCCGTTGTGATGCGGGAGTGGCCGTTGCTGTTGTTCAGGGACACCAGAAACTTTCGGGTTTCCAAAAGCCCCTGGGTCGGGCAGTAGCCGTAGCAGTCGTCCTCTCTAACCAGTTCGGCAACGATTTCTTTCATCCAAACAGGTATTTTTTCACCTTTGGCAACAGGATCGCCGATATTTTCCAGGTATACGGGCACTCCCAGTTCCTGAAGCTTGTCGGCCACGGTGATGATGTTGCGAATTTCATATGTCAGTTCTCCTGCTCCAATGTGGACAAGACCGGTTCGCATGGGGTATAATCCTCCTTGTAAAGAATCCTGGTCCATAAAACCAGGCTTTGGTTCTCCCCATAGGGATCTTTTGGAAATATTGAAATTCCAAATAGCAAATATCAAAAAAA
>CAYPIW010000105.1:0-26025 GCA_964410925.1 uncultured Desulfobacteraceae bacterium | reverse complement strand
GTGTGTCAGTTCCAGTGTGGCTGATCATCCTCTCAGACCAGCTAACCATCGAAGCCTTGGTAGGCCATTACCCTACCAACAAGCTAATGGTACGCGGGCTCATCTCCAAACAGTAGCTTACATGTAGAAACCACCTTTGATCTTTAAAACCGAAATTTTATAGATATTATCCGGTATTAGCTCGCCTTTCGGCGGGTTATCCCCGACTCGGAGGTAGATTACCCACGCGTTACTCACCCGTACGCCACTTTACTATCTTTAGCAAGCTAAAGAGTTCTCGTACGACTTGCATGTGTTAAGCACGCCGCCAGCGTTCATTCTGAGCCAGGATCAAACTCTCCAATTAAAATATATCACTTGCGCCTGCCTTCCGGCAGTCACAATGAATTAACTGCGAAACCTAACTCACAAGCTGTCACTATTTAGTTTTCAAAGATCAATGATTGCTATTCAATGTAACGGCCTTTTCAGTCCATTCCGCCAAAAATAAACAGTCGGAATCTTTTATTATATGAAATCGATCTGTTTTGTCAAGACTTTTTTTAATAATTTTATTTTAAATTTTTACCAAAATTATTATTTTTATCGATCGACTGAAACAATCTTTCTAAAATTAATTGATTGTCTTGTCAAGACTTATTTTTTATTATTTTTACTTTATGGTAACGTTTTTTTCCTGCCCGTAATAGTATTTCCATATCAACGATATCGTTATCGGTTATCAGGTAATCAAAGGATTCTATTCGTTGGCCATTAACATAGGCCCCTCCCTGTTCAATGAGCCTTCTGGCCTCATTTCCCGATTTTGACAGACCTACCATATGATAAAACTTAAATGCCGGAATACCCTCTTTTAACCGATCTATCTCTATGTTTGAATGCGGGGTCGAATCCACATGCATAGTCGCTTCAATCTTTATTGCCGGTAAAACGCCATCGACACCTAAAACATCACCAATTCGATGAATCGAACTTGACGGTAGAATATTTTTAGGAACCACTTGTGTACCAAATTGGCTTTTAGCATCATTATGTGCATTGATCGCCGCTTCCTTTCCGTGAGCAATCCGAGTGCTTTCAAATGCCAGGACAACCTTAGCGCCGTTTAAATCCGCACCACTTAATCTCTCAAGCTCCTTGATTTCTTTCATGGGCAAAAATGTGAACAGAGCCATAAATCTGGCAACGTCTCTATCATCTGTATTTACCCAGTACTGATAATAATTATATGGCAACGTTCTGGCCGGATCAAGCCACACAGCACCTTCAACTGTTTTACCCATTTTTGCGCCGCTGCTGGTAGTTATTAACGGAAAGGTAATCCCAAATACAGTTTCTTGACGAACTCTTCTAATCAGATCAACTCCGGCAACAATGTTGCCCCATTGATCACTCCCTCCCATCTGCAATTTACACCCATAACGATCATAGATTTCCAGAAAATCATAAGCCTGTAAAAGCATATAATTAAATTCAATAAAATTAAGACCTTCTTCGGATTCAAGGCGCATTTTATAGCTTTCCGCCTTTATCATACGATTAACAGAAAAATGTCGTCCGAAATCTCTTAAAAAAGGTATATATTTTAATTTAGTCAACCAATCGGAATTGTTTAACATCAACGCCTTGTCATCGCTAAAGTCAATAAAACGAGACAGCTGTTTTTTAATACCCATTGCGTTCTTATTCACCATCTCAGGCGTCAGAAGTTGACGCATTTCGGTCTTTCCACTGGGATCACCCACAAGGCCCGTCCCGCCCCCTATAAGTGCTATAGGGCGATGACCGTATCTTTGCATATGTGCAAGGGACATTATCGGAACAAGACTTCCAACATGGAGGCTTGATGCTGTTGGATCAAAACCGATATAACAAGTCACTTGCCCGGCTTCGAGATATTGGTCCAGCACTTTTCCATGAGTTTTCTGATCGATAAAACCTCTTTCTTTAAGAATATCTATCAACTTCGACATAGTATGTTTATCTCATGAATCATTTTCAAGTTATTTATTTGCATACTCTACCGCCCGGGTTTCACGTATAACTGTAACCTTGATCTGCCCTGGAAAGGTCAGTGACTCCTCAATTTTCTTGGCAATATCTCTGCTGAGAAGCGTAGACTCTTCATCAGAAATAATACCACTTTCCACGATAACCCTGAGTTCCCTTCCCGCCTGAATAGCATAAGTGTTCGCAACCCCATTAAATGATTTCGCTATATTCTCAAGATCTTCTAACCTTTTGATATAATTTTCAAGCAACTCCTTACGTGCTCCGGGCCTTGCCCCTGATAAGGCGTCAGCAGCTTGTATCAACAAATCATAGACCGAACTCGGCGGCACATCCTCATGATGAGCGGCAATGGCATGCACGACCTCAGGTGTTTCACCATATTTCTTTGCAAGCTTAGAACCGATGATCGCATGCTGGCCTTCAACCTCGCGGTCAATCGCTTTTCCAATATCATGCAATAATCCCATGCGCTTCGCAAGTTTCGAGTTAAGCCCCAATTCAGATGCCATAATACCGCTTATTATACCCACTTCGACCGAATGCTGCAGAACATTCTGAGCATAACTGGTACGAAACTTTAATCGACCGATATAGTTAATAAGCTCGCTATGAATGCCGTGAACACCCAGATCAAAAGCCGCCTGTTCTCCAGCTTCTTTTATGGTTAAATCAACCTCCTTCCCAACTTTTTTAACCACATCCTCAATGCGAGCCGGATGAATCCGACCATCCGATATTAATCGCATCAGTGAAAGCCTGGCAACCTCACGTCGAACCGGATTAAAACCAGACAAGATAACCGCCTCAGGGGTATCATCAATGATAAGATCAATACCGGTCGCCGCCTCAAGTGCACGAATATTTCGACCTTCTCTTCCGATGATCCGCCCTTTCATCTCATCGTTTGGAAGTTGAACCACTGAAACAGTGTGTTCAGCAACGAAGTCTCCGGCGTATCTCTGAATAGCAGTAGCCATGATCTTCGTAGCTTTTTTTGTTGCCTGCTCTTTTGTTTCATTCTCTATCCTTTTAATAATTTTGGCGCCTTCATATCGTGCCTCGTTTTCCATAGCTCTAACCAGAAGTTCTTTGGCCTGACCTGCTGTTAAACCGGAAATCTTTTCGAGTTGTTTTTTCTGTTCTTCAATAAGCTCATTATATTTATTTTTCGTCCGACCTATTTCTTCCTCTTTGATCCCGAGATTTTTCTCTTTTCTCAAAA
The DNA here is from genome assembly GCA_964410925.1 of uncultured Desulfobacteraceae bacterium. GTDB lineage: Bacteria > Desulfobacterota > Desulfobacteria > Desulfobacterales > UBA11574 > S5133MH16. The sequence continues at coordinate 22,790 of CAYPIW010000105.1, read as the reverse complement.
TATCCCGTTCTTTACGTTCGAATTGTTCTATCTTTCGATCAATATTCTCCTCTTTTTGTATCAACCGCTGCTCTTTTTCTTTCAATTCATCTTTAGTCTCTTTCGTATCAGCATCAAAGTCACTTTTCATCTTGAAAAGTTTGTCTTTGACCTCCAGTTGAGCTTCTTTTATCAGAGTTTCTGATCTTCTCTTGGCATCCTCTAATATTCGTGAGGTCTCCCTTTCAGACGCCTTAACTTTTTGAGCTACAATTATCCCTTTAACCCAATAGGCAATTGCAAAGCCAACTGCGAATGCAGTCATTCCTATTATTAAATAATATTCATTCATTAGCCTACTCCCCGGAAATATTCATATGTAACACTCTCATCAGGATTAAAGCTTTATGTTTTACCTGTTAGTTTCACTTTGCCAATTTATTACCAGATAAAATTAAATTGGCCGCTATATGATACGTCTCATGAAGAATGTTATAATAAGGCAGATTATGAATGAGAATTTTGGGAAAAGAAAGGTAAGATAGCTAAAAAAATAATTATTTCTGTATGCATTTAATATTATAATAGATTTTCATAATACTTTGTCATATCAAATTGATCGCCATCTTTGATCTGAATAAAGCAGGACCCCTGCCACAATGCCGTGTTGGGAGGTCTTTGAACCAATAAGATAAAGCGGGCGCCTTTTAATTTTTTTAGGCTTTTCTGTACAAGCAGAACGTGCACACCAAAATCAGGGAAGGCTCCTTTCAAATAGATGTTGGGTCAAAGAACATCTTCCAATCACAAACACGGCAGGGGTCATCCGCCTGGTTTAAAAAAACATTAAGATCAATTTTTATCCTGGGAGGATAACAAAGACAGGCTAAATTTGTCCTTGGTACATACAGACATTAAGGGAGATCAGGAAAAATATAAACTTAGTGGGTTCAACTTGTTTAAAACCTTCAATCAGTTACCACATCATCCAACTCACGTATCAAATTCGCTGATTTTTTAGAAATGCGTATCAACAAGTCTGAATATTTTTTTTTTTGCTCAATATTTTCATTCGCAATATTAAGTGCAGCTAAAATCAAAGTCGCAAATTTAGCAATAGATGACTGAGTCGAATGTTGAGTTTCAACCTTGGTCACTTCTTTGACAAGGTAATCAGCAACCTCTTTAGCATTTGTTATATCTGATTCTGTTTTAAACGTATAAGGCTGCCCAAAAAGTTCTATTGTTACAAGCTGGTTCAATGAATAAGTTCTTCTACCTTTTTAAGATCATCCCTTTTGGCCTCTATTCAGCCTCTGTAATATCCTCTAGTCTGACCAAAAGACTATCAATCTTTGACCGGATCAAATTCTTCTCTTGTGTGTATTTGCTTTCAGCATCAACCTTACCTTGAAGCTCTTCCTCTAATCTCTTGTTTTTATTCGTAAGTTCTAAATTTTTCGCCTCAAGTGACTTATAAACATCGATTAGTTTTTCAACTTTTTTTTCAATTTCTTCAAATTGTCTCAAGATAATTTCGTTATCCAACCTAACACCTCATAATCTGTTAATTTAATATAATCTTTTATATAAGCGAAAGTCAAGATTTATTCCTTACGCGATAACGCAAAATCTTTTCAAGCATCATAAAATCATATATGGGGTTAACCTCAGCAGTTTTCTCTCTGTCATCATCAGCAAGTTCTCTCCCAAAACTCCCCCCCCCCTTGGGTTCAAACAAAAAGGGCAAACCAAATTATTGGTCTGCCCTCTTTATATAAATCCGACACTCATTTCCCGTATCTCAGGGATAAATATACCCTCAAAACCCAACGGTATTTTTTATTATTGCCTTGTTTCAGCAAGTCTTATTCGGTGCAAGGCTCTTTCCAGAGCTGCCTTGGCCCTTGCGAAGTCGATATCATCCGTTTCTTTTTCAAGACGTTTCTGCGCTCGTTCCATTGCAGCCTTTGCACGTTCGGTATCAATATCACGCCTTCTTTCAGCCGATTCTGCCAACACCGTGAGCTTATCCGGAAGCGCCTCTGCAAATCCACCGCTGATAAAAAGATATCTTTGCCCACCGTCTGCAACCGTATAGTGGATCGTACCTGTTTTTAGGGTCGTCAAAAAAGGGGTATGACCGATAAGTACGCCAAACTCACCGAGAGTACCGGGAGCCACCGCAATTTGGACCTCTTCACTAACCACCACTTTTTCAGGGGTAACCACTTCTAATGTAATATTTCCAGCCATCCGTTTCCCCCCACAACTAGATTTATTCGGCCATCTTTTTGGCCTTTTCTAACACCTCATCAATACCCCCGACCATGTAGAAGGCCTGCTCAGGGATATCATCGTGTTTGCCTTCAACTATTTCTTTAAAGCCTCTTACGGTCTCTTCGATTTTTACATAAGCTCCGGGGACATTGGTAAAGACTTCAGCAACATGGAAGGGCTGAGACAAAAAGCGCTGAATTTTTCGGGCCCGTGCCACCGTAATTTTATCCTCATCAGACAACTCATCTATTCCCAATATTGCAATAATATCCTGAAGTTCTTTATATTTCTGTAGGATTTGCTGAACCTGGCGCGAAGTATGATAATGCTCATCACCGATATAGGCCGCATCAAGAATTCTGGACGTGGAATCAAGAGGATCCACCGAAGGATATATCCCCAGTTCCACCAGTTGCCGGGAAAGAACCACCGTACCGTCAAGATGTGCAAATGTCGTCGCCGGCGCAGGGTCCGTCAAGTCATCCGCTGGCACATAAACACACTGCACTGCCGTAATCGAGCCTTTGTCTGTGGATGTGATGCGCTCCTGAAGTTCGCCCAGATCGACGGCCAGTGTCGGTTGATATCCCACCGCCGACGGCATCCGTCCCAAAAGTGCGGAAACCTCGGAACCGGCCTGAGTAAACCGGAAAATGTTATCGATGAAAATAAGTACATCCTGTCCTTCTTCATCTCTGAAATATTCCGCGGCGGTCAGAGCTGAAAGTGCAACCCGAGCCCTGGCTCCCGGAGGTTCGGTCATCTGTCCGTATATCAGCGCAGCCTTGGGAAGAACTCCGGAATCCTTCATCTCATGGTAAAGGTCATTCCCTTCACGAGTCCGCTCGCCAACTCCCGCAAAAACGGAAATGCCGCCGTGCTGCATGGCGATATTGTGTACCATTTCCATCATGATAACGGTTTTTCCCACACCGGCGCCCCCGAACATCCCCATCTTACCACCTCTGGGGAATGGCACCAGCAGATCGATAACCTTAACACCGGTCTCAAGAACACGGACCGTTGTATCCTGTTCCGTAAATTTGGGCGCATGACGGTGTATGGGCATCATCTTTTCCTGGCTGACCGGTCCCAAACCGTCCACCGGCCTTCCGACCACATTCAGAACTCGTCCAAGTCCGGCTGCCCCTACAGGCATCATAATCGGCTTGCCCGTATCCTTGACCGGCATCCCCCGGACAAGACCGTCGGTTACATCCATTGCAATGGTACGGACGACATTATCGCCCAGGTGCTGTGCAACCTCAACAACAAGATTGTCAGCCTCATCGCTGATCGCTGGATTGCTGATCAGAAGTGAAGTAAGAATAAAGGGAAGTTTACCCTGTTCAAACTCCACATCAACCACAGGCCCGATAACCTGCATAATTTTACCTATATTCTCTCCCATCTATAGACCTCCGAATCTGTTATTTGCTATTTGTTAATCGGTCAACAAACAACGTATGACTATTCCCCAGGTTTACCCTTTAAGGGCCTCGGCACCGCCGACGATATCCATCAACTCAGCAGTAATACTTGCCTGCCGAGCCTTGTTGTATGCCAGAGTGAGATTCTCTATCATATCGTCACAAGCCTTGGACGCATTGTCCATGGCCATCATCCGTGCGGCATGTTCACTGGTGGACGTCTCCAGCAACGCCCTGTACAATTGGGCATATACGCTCATCGGCAGCAACTCACCCAGAAGCTCATCAGGAGACGGTTCACAGATATGTTCCGCCAGATACGGCTTGTCCTGATCTTCGCTCTCTTCCTCTTCGGTTTCCAATGGCGGTATCGGAAGTAACTGTTTTATTGTCGCAACCTGTCGCCCCATGCTGATGAACTCTGAATAAACAACATAGACCTCGTCATATTCTCCATTAAGGAATCCCTCTATCAAGCCCTTGCCGACCTTAGAAGCAATGTTGAACTTGATTACAGTTCCAATGACCCCAATTTGCTGACTGATAATCGGAATTTGCTTTTTACGGCACCAATCCCGTCCCTTTTTGCCAAAGTTTGTAACGGAGAACTCTATGTCCTCATCGTCTCCGGCTTCCTTTATAAATGAATTGGCTTTGGAAATAAGGTGTGCATTGAAACCGCCGCACAACCCTCTATCGGAAGTGCACAAAACAATATGTTTTTTTACGACTTCCTCATGAGGCAAAAGAAGAGGGCTGACTTCATCTCCTGCTCTACCTGAAAGACTTCCGAGAACTTCGGCAAACTTTTCAGAATAGGGTCGAAAGCCCTCCATATTATTCTGGGCACCTCGCAATCTGGAAGCAGCCACCATGTTCATGGCTTTTGTGATTTGCTTTGTCTTCTTTACCGCACCTATTTTTGTTTTGACCTCTTTTAACGTTGCCATACAAATCAGCCTTTATAATTCAAGTTATTTGTTATTTTGTTTGGATTACCTAATTTACACAAAATCAACAAACAACTATTTGATGGTATCCTTGAACTCCTCATCATAAGCGTTCAAGGCCTCAGTCATGACTTTATTGAGCTCTTCCGATATTTCTTTTTTCTCCGCAATTTCAGTAAAAATCTGAGGATACCTGTCTTCAATAAAACCATACAGGCCGGCCTCATATTTCCCTAAAACGTTAACCGGATACTTGTCCAGAAAACCTTTTGTTCCCGCATAGAGTATGCTCACCTGTTTTTCAACCGAAAGCGGTTGAAACTGTGGTTGCTTTAAAATTTCAACCAGTCTTTCTCCACGGGAAAGCTGTGCCTGAGTCGACTTGTCCAGGTCGCTTCCAAACGCGGCAAACGCTTCAAGTTCACGGTATTGGGCCAAATCAAGCCTCAGAGTACCGGCCACCTGTTTCATAGCCTTGACCTGAGCCGCACCGCCCACTCGAGAAACTGAAAGTCCGACATTGATTGCAGGACGAACCCCCGCAAAAAACAGACTGGGCTCAAGAAAGATCTGGCCGTCGGTAATGGAAATAACATTTGTCGGAATATACGCGGACACATCACCGGCCTGGGTCTCGATAATCGGAAGCGCTGTCAGAGATCCGGCACCCAGTTCGTCGTTAAGCTTGGCGGCTCGCTCCAGCAGGCGGGAGTGATTGTAAAAAATATCGCCGGGGTAGGCTTCACGACCTGGCGGACGTCTTAAAAGAAGCGAAACCTGGCGATATGACACCGCCTGTTTTGAAAGGTCATCATAAATGATGAGTGCATGCATTTTTTTGTCCCGGAAATATTCCCCCATGGCGCATCCGGCATAAGGAGCGATATATTGTAATGTCGCCGGGTCGCTGGCACAGGCGGCAACAACCGTGGTATATTCCATGGCTCCGTGTTTTTCGAGAGCGGCCACGACCTGAGCAACCGTGGATTTCTTCTGGCCGCAGGCCACGTAAATGCAGTAAACATCCGTATTTTTCTGGTTAATGATGGCATCCACCACAAGAGCCGTTTTACCGATCTGGCGGTCACCAATGACCAGTTCCCGTTGTCCGCGGCCCACCGGTGTCATGGCGTCAACAGCTTTTGCCCCGGTGTACATGGGTTCATGCACACCCTTTCTGGCAATAACACCCGGCGCAACCATCTCGACCCTTCTGGTTTCCTTGGAATCTATCGGTCCCTTGCCATCGATAGGCTCACCCACTGCTGAAACCACCCGTCCCAAGACGGCTTCGCCCACAGGGACCTCAGCAATGCGCCCGGTACGCTTGACCATGTCACCTTCTTTGATACCAAAGTCATCACCCATAACGGCAATGCCCACGTTGTCTTCCTCAAGATTCAGCACAAGCCCATAAATGCCACCCGGGAATTCAACCAGTTCCATGGCCATAACCTTTTCCAGACCATACACTCTGGCAATACCATCACCCACCGACAAGACAACTCCTGTTTCACTCAATTCAACTTTCTTGTCGTAATCCTTAATCTGTTCCTTAATGATCTGACTTATTTCTTCAGCTTTTAGTTCCATTATACACTCTCACCCCTTTTTAAAGATTCTCTCATATTGAGTAATTGTGTTTTGATGCTACCGTCCAAAACGAGATCACCTATCCGGGAAACAATTCCCCCTATAAGGCTGGGATCTTGCTCAACCTCCAGAATAATATCTTTACCTGTCTTTTTCGACAGGGTAGTACGGATTTTTTCAACGGTTTCTGATGACAACTCAGCGGCTGAAACCAGACTGGCACGCACAATACCTTTTAGTTCATCCGCCAGTTTTTTATAAAACTCATTGATATCACTTATATATCCAAACCGTCCTTTGTCAAACAGCAAAAGCAGGAACGACGCCATCACTTTGGAAATATTTGCTTTGTCAATGATTGCCTGCAAAACTTTTTTACGGCCTCCCGCGTCATAAAGCGGATTTGTGATTGCCTGCTCAAGCTCTTTTTGACTCACAATTAAATCTGAAAATCGATCGAGTTCCTCTTTATAACTTTCAGCCTTATCATTCTCTTTGCCGATAATCAGAAGTGCCTTGGCATAACGCCGGGCTATTTTCAAATTCTTCATTATGCCACCACCTTGTCTAAGTATTCATCTACCAGTTTATCCTGATCCTGGGCTTTAATATTATTCTTTATCAACGTTTCAGCATTAACAAGCGCTTTTTCGAGTATATCTTGCCGCAACTTTATTTTAGCCTGTTTGAACTCATGTTCAATATTGCGGCGGGCCTGTTCTTCTAATTTCTCGACGGTCTTTTTCGCCTCATCGATGATTCTCGCCTTTGCCTCGTTTCCCTGCCTTATATACTCTTCAATAATCTTTTCGGCCTCCTGTTCCAAATTCGAAAGCCTTTCCGTGTATTTTTGCAACTCTTTTTCGGCATCCTTTTTCTTGCCTTCCAGTTCACTAAGCTGATCTTTTATGCCTTTAATTCTGGAATCAAGGGCCTGAGATACTGGTTTACGCAACAGAATAAAAAGGCCAATCACCAAAACAGAAAAATTCATGACCCGGTAGGTATCTGTCGCCACCCATCCTTTAACTCCTTCATGACCGCCCTCGCCTTCTGACGATGCTGCAACCGTTCCGGCAAAACAAAATAATACCACGGCCAATAAAACGATAACCATCATGGCTGAACTTTTTGTTGCAATCAGATTCGTTCGACCAGCACCGGACCGTCTTTTAGTAATCAGATTCATTAAACAGCCCTCCCCAGAATTTTTTCACCAATAGCCTTCGCAAAGGTATCAATCTCCTTTTGTAAAGAAGCCCTTACCGCTTCGGCATCCTTTGCAATCTTTTTACGCACCTCGGCAAGGTCTGCCTGAGCCTTTTGATTAATTTTATCGACGATCTCCTTTTCCTCTTCAGCGGCCTCATTTAAAAGGGCACTTTTTTCACTGATTCCTTTTGCCCTGGCATCTCTAATCCCCGAATCAAAGGTCTCGTTTTTATCTTTTGCTTCCTTGTCTGAAGTTTCGATATTCTGCTCAAGCCTGGTAATTTTTTCCTTTCTTTGGATAAGTATGTTTCGAATCGGCCTGAATAAAACAATATTCAGCACCCATACGATAAGGAGAAAATTGGCAATTTGAACCCAAAGCGTCCAATCAGGAATAACCGTTATTCCACCTGAGCCAAAAGAAACTCCCGCAAACAATAGAGAGGCTAATATAAAATAGAAGATAATCCAGCCTTTCCGGTGTAAACCCGCTATTTTCATCTATAGATCCTCCATCCGTGAAACCTGTAAACGCAATTTATACAAACTCATGTTTTTAACTCGGCGGTCTATAACATCAGTTATAAAGGTTGTCAAAGGTTTTTTTTAATTTTTCTTTTATGTCTTATTTTCCCTTAAAATCAAATCTGTTACATCTCTGCAACAAAGAGTTCAGCCTTTCATGGAACAATTTCCATTGAAAATAACTCCGGATTCAATCAAAACAACCGGAGCCTGAACATCACCCAAAACACGGCCTGGCGGATACACCTCGATTTTTTGCTTTGCATGGATTGTGCCGTTTACCTCACCCATGATTATTGCGGTATCAACAATTATCTCCGCGTTAACAACGGCTTTTTCTCCTATAATCACAGTTCCTTGTTTACCGATAATTTTTCCTTTAACAGGTCCGTCCAGCCTGACGGTATTATTAAACTCAATCGTTCCTTCATTACTGGTATCGGAACCCAGCAACATGTTTATGGTTTGGGGCTTCTTTGTTTTTTTCATACAACCTCCATAACCCGGACGAGCCGGTGCACATCATCCGCTCAGAGTCTAAAAAAGCCTGGCCCTGAGGGTCAGGCTTTGGTTTGCCACTAAAAGGGGATAGTTTAAGTTAAAGCCCCACAAACTAAAAATGTCTGAAGCTAAAGTGCCTAAGGGCACAGCGTCCGGTTACGTCAAGCATCATGTTTCGTGATTATTCAAACAGGAAGCGCCTCATGCTGATACTCATTAAAAGGCCGACACAAATCATTATGCTAACGATGGATGATCCTCCATAACTGATAAACGGCAGTGTCACACCGACAATAGGCATCAGGCCCATAGCCATCCCAACATTAATAAAAATTTGCCAGAACATCATCGCTGTGATTCCTAAAGCCAGAATAGTGCCAAAAGGATCTCTGCATCTATAGGCAATATTTAATCCCCAGATGATAAGCATCAGAAAAAGAAAAAGCATAACCACCGAGCCCAAAAATCCCCACTCCTCAGCCAGAACTGAAAATATGAAATCGGTATGCTGTTCAGGTAAAAAGGAGAGTGCGTTCTGGGTTCCTTTCAAATATCCTTTGCCGAAGATCATGCCGGAACCTATGGCAATTTTAGATTGTATAATATGATAGCCAGCACCCAGAGGGTCACGGTCTGGATTTATGAATGTTAATATCCGTTTCTTCTGGTAACCTTTCAGTAAAAACCAGACCAAAGGACCGGTTACCGTACACGCGGAAACAATACATAGAAGAGAGCGTCTTTCAATTTTTACAAAAACAGTCATGAAGCCGGCAATCAACACCACCACCATGGCTGTCCCTAAATCCGGTTGTTTAACAATTAAAATAAAAGGAATTGCCGTCAGTATTAAAGGGATAAAAAGTTCTCTCAAGGTAAAACCTCTAGTCTCTGAAAATTTGGAATAGTATCTAGCCAGACTAATTATCACGGCAATCTTGACAAGTTCTGACGGTTGAATTGAGATAGGGCCCAACACGAGCCAGCGCCTTGCTCCCCCTCCATATTTCCCCAATATTAAAACGTATATCAAAAGCAATATGCATACCACATAGATTGCAGGAGCCCATCGATACAATGATTTATAATTAACCAGAAAAGACAAAACCATACCGATCAACCCAACACCATACCAGATCATCTGTTTAAAATAGAGTGTTTTTTGCGGCGTGGGAGTCGCTGATATTACCGCGCTGTACAGCGTAACAAGACCTATCAGTCCGATTAAAAAAGTAAGTCCTAATAAGCCCCAATCAAAGTATGTTACAAACCGCCGATCAAACATGGTCGCTACACTCCATATAACCATCTGTCTTGAAAATTCTACAACCTATTGAAATTAATAGTCTATTAATAGTAACCTTTTTATGCCATCAGAAACCACTGAGTTCCATTATTGCTTGGAGATTTCAGCTCTCAGCTGCCTGTCATATTCATCCTTTTCCAAATATGTCCTAATTATTTCTCTTGCTATGGGCGCTGCTGTACTTGACCCGTGTTCTCCATGTTCCACAAACACGACAACAGCTATTTGCGGGTCGACCGATGGTGCATAAGACACAAACCATGCATGAGCTTTGAAATGGTCCGGCATATCTTTCTCGGACAGATGGGAATCACTGGAACGTCCCACCACCTGTGCGGTTCCGGTTTTTCCGCTGATATCCATATCTTTAATATGTGCAATCCATCCGGTTCCTCTGGGACTGTTGACAACCTCGCTCAGACCTTTTTTGACGGTCGACAATGTATTTTTGCCGGCGGGCAGGCTTCCAATAGCCTGTTTTTCGCTTTGAATAACAATATCACCATCTGCCGTTTTAACCGATTTCAGTATTAGCGGCTTATATCTTGTTCCGCCATTTGCCACCGCCGAAGTCAAAACCAGCATCTGCAACGGCGTTGATAGATCATACCCTTGCCCGATGGCCACTGAAAGGGTCTCTCCTCCTTGCCAGGAGATGCCGGTTCGCTGCTTTTTCCATGCGGAGGTTGGAATCAGCCCTTCTGCCTCATCGTCAAGATTTATCCCGGTTACCGACCCCAATCCACATGCCTTGGCGTAAAACGCAAGTCGATCTACGCCCAGCTTTTGACCCACCTGGTAAAAAAAGACGTCACAGGATTCGGACAATGCTTTAAAAATATTTACGCTGCCGTGGCCTCCGCGTCTCCAGCATCTATAAATACGATTTCCGTATTTATAATACCCCGGACAGTAAATGGTTGTATTCTCTTCGATAACACCTTCCTCCAGACCTGCAATTGCAGTTACAATCTTAAAGGTAGATGCCGGAGGATACTCACCCTGAACAGCCTTGTTTTCCATGGGCCTTAAGGGATTGGAAATCAAAGACTCCCATTGTTTGTATGACATACCGTCAACAAAAGCATTCTGGTCAAATGAAGGTGAGCTTGCCATTACAAGTATGTTTCCTGTCTCCGGATCCATAGCTACCACGGCACCGGCCGCGCCTTCTAAAAGTTCTTCCGCCTTTTTCTGCAAAATGTAGTCAATGGTCAAATATATATTTTGGCCGGGCAAAGCATCAACCGTTTTCAAGACTTTAACAACCTGGCCCAAGACATTTACTTCGACTTGGCGCCCCCCTCGCTTTCCCTTTAAAAAAGGTTCAAATTCCTTTTCAATGCCAAACTTTCCGATAAAATCACCGCCTCTACACTGCGGATGTTTCCCTGATTTGAGCTCATCAGAATTGATTTCACTTAAATATCCGATCAGATGAGCGGCACTCTGCTTTTTGATGTAGTGTCTTCGAGGCTTGACATCTACGACAATACCAGGGAGATCGAATTTTCGAACCTCGACAGCCGCAAGAGCATCTCGCCCGATATCCTGTTTTAAAAGAATAGGGTTATAAGACGAAATACCTTTATTATCGCCAATTTTTTTTATAAGTTCCGGCACAGGAACCTCAATCAGTTTGGCCAACTTTTCAATAGTGCGATCAACCGGTTTGGCGTCTTTTAAAATAATACTAAGATCAAACGCCGGCCGATTATCAACAAGAAGGATTCCGTTACGATCAAAAATCATCCCTCTGGAAGCATCCGTACTTTGCAGACGAATACAGTTGTTTTCTGAAAGTCGCCTTAACTCCTGTCCCTGAATTACCTGAAGATAAAATAATCGTATTAAAAGAATAAAAAAGGCTCCCGAAACGCATAACATTACCCGTATTAAACGTTGTTTGTACCAATCGGTATCTGCGGTTTTTAAATATTTGCCCAAAGGAGACCTCAATATTTTTCTGTTACTGTACGGTTTGAAAGGCCAAAATTTTACATTTGTTATGCATCAATTTTCTTTGACAACCACTTTCTTGAGCCAGCTATTCCATTTTTTATGGGAATAATTAAAAAATATTAGAAAAATAGGGCCGGTAAACATTGCCCACAAAACCTGTATTGTAACCGTTCTTATGGCGGCTGAAAAAAAATTCGCGTCCGGTTTGAACATGGTAATGGTTCCTATAAATATGAAATTTTGCAGCAAAACGCCGGCACCAACAATAAACGGCAAAAGAAAGCCGTCTCCTACATGTAAAAATGTGATAATCCACCGAACCCCTGCAAAAAGCCAGACATAGCTTGTTAAATACAGCCCAAACGGACCTCCGGAAAGGCTGTCCATTAAAATTCCAAAAAAGAGTATGACAGGGATGCTTTGACGAGGAGAATGAAAAAGACTTAAATAAATAACAAACGGGGAAAGCAGATCATAAAACCTGTCGAACAAATGGAAATAGGGCATAATAGTTGTCTGAAGAAGCACCAGACAAATACAGATGCCGACATGAAAACAATACGTCATTGTTTGCTCTGAAAGTTATGCTTTTCGGGGTTCAATACAATCAGAACCTCTTCAAGTTTTTCGAAATCAACGCATGGGGTAACTCTCACTTCCTGAAAAATTCCTGAATTGGGTTTGACAACGCCAGAAACCTGACCCACGGGGAATCCTTTTAGAAAAACACCATCCAACCCGGATGAAACAACGGTATCGCCAACAGCAATCCCTTTCTTGCGCAGAACATATTTAAAAACACATTGGTCCGCAAATCCGCCCTTAATAATCCCTCGCGCTCTGCTCCTCTGGACCAGTGCATCAACCGCACTGTTAGGATCAATAATCAAAAGAACCTTGGAATTATGGAGCGAGACCTCTGCAACCTGCCCCACAATTCCTTCAGGAATCACAACTGCCGAACCTTTTTTCACACCATCATCTTTACCCTTATTTATCATTATCGTCTTAAACCAGGGAGAGGGATCTTTGCCGATAACCTCGGCAGCAATTATTTTATTGGTAATGATTTTCTGAAAATCAAGCAAACTTCGGAGACGAATGTTGGAAAGCTTGAGTTCCTTATACATATTGTTTTTTTCAACTGCATGACTTAATAGTTTTTTATAATTATCATTCTCTTTTGCCGTTTCAACAAGAAAGAAATAGTGGATCCAAATATCTTTTACAAAACGAATTGAACGGGAAACAGCCTCCTGAAACGGGGCAAATAAAGAGATAGTTATCCGCCCTGGGCCATACGATTGATAGCGGCGGTTGGAAACAGAAAGGAGTATGATGTTGACAGCAATCAAAACAATTACCCCAACAATCATCACCATCTTTTTGGAGAACATGAAACTATATAATCACAACTTGTTTGAGGATTTCAATGCTGTCGAGAGCTGCACCAGAGCCAAGCGCCACCGTTGATAACGGATCCTCGGTTATAGTTATCGGAAGGCTGGTTTCCTCCCTGAGAAGTTTGTCCATATTTTTTAATAGGGCACCGCCCCCTGTCAGAACGATTCCTCTGTCCACAATATCGGCAGCAAGCTCCGGCGGCGTTTGTTCCAGAGCTATCTTGACTGTTTCTACAATAGCATCTATCTGCTCTGAAATGGCTACTCGTATTTCCTCCGAATCAATAGCCAGAATCTTGGGTATTCCGGATGCAAGGTCTCTGCCTTTGACTTCTATTGTCTCCAGATCCTGAGTTTCCGGATATGCATTTCCAATTGTGGTTTTAATAATTTCAGCAGTTCGTTCACCGATCAAAAGGTTGTATTTGCGTTTGATATACTGAATGATTGCAGAATCCATCTTATTTCCGGCCACCCGGATTGATCTGCTGTAAACAATTCCCGCAAGAGATATTACTGCAACCTCTGTAGTACCACCGCCGATATCAACAACCATGTTGCAGACCGGTTCAGTAACGGGAAGCCCGGCTCCGATTGCAGCGGCCATGGGTTCTTCGATCAGAAATACTTCGCGCGACCCTGCAGATTCAGCGGATTCCCTGACAGCACGTTTTTCAACCTGCGTAATTCCAGACGGAATGGCAATAACAATCCTCGGCCTGACAAATGTACGACGGTTATGGACCTTGTGGATAAAATGCCGGAGCATGGCCTCGGTAACTTCAAAATCAGCAATAACACCATCACGCATGGGTCGAATGGCTACGATATGGCCGGGTGTCCGTCCCAGCATATTCTTAGCCTCAAGCCCAACGGCAAGAACGCGGTTCTTCATCCGATTGTCCGTTCGAACCGCAACCACAGAGGGCTCATTCAATACAATGCCCTTCCCTTTAACATAAACAAGCGTGTTTGCCGTACCAAGATCGATGGCAAGATCACTGGAAAACGCACCTAAAATTTTATCTACAAATAGACCCATAACCCCTCATATCGGCACATGAAAAGTGCTCATTCCTTATCTTTAAAAAGATAATTTTTATGCCATTGAAAAAAGCTTGATAGTTTGTCATTTATTTAAATAGTTAAATTTATCAGACTCGTTTTATGATTACAAGAAAAAAATCAAGTTATAAAATCACATCCCTGCTTTAATATATTCTCGCCTTCAGTGGAACTTTGACGCCTCCAAAAAAGAATTCATATCAACATATGTTATCGTCAATTTAGAATATAGACTTTAGAACATATCTTTTCAAGTTAGTTCGCTTCGCTCACAATTGGAATGATGGAAGAGTGGAATGGTGGAATAATGAGCTTTGGGACAATTGGGTGTTTTGAAAATTCCCTATTTGAAATCAACATTCCAATATTCCATCATTCCATCATTTTTACCCCGTGAAACTTTTTTCTATTTCACCAGGGCCATGGAAACATCATAGACAGGAACCATTAAAAGATCTTTAATTTCAATTAATTGTAGAATTTCTGAGACGTTTAATTAAACCATTATTAATAAGCTCTTTCATGACCCTGTCATGCAATTTCGGTCTGAAGGCTTTTATTTTGTTATTATTACGCGATGGATGTACACGGTTGGTTAATAAGATAATCGTCACGTTGCGGTCAAGATCCATCCAGAAAGATGTGCCGGTGAAGCCAAGATGACCCACAGTATTTTTTGAAAAATATTGACCGCAACTCGGGTCGATGGGAGATGGGGTGTCAAATCCAAGAGTCCGACCCGTATGTTCCCTCTGTTTAAAAAACATTTGAATTAAGTCCGTATCAAATACACCCGCGCAGGAGAATCCCAAATACGCGGCCATGAGCTCGGACAAAAGAGAAAGAACATCCTGGGCCGTTCCGAAAAGACCGGCATGTCCCTGGATACCTCCCAGCACATAAGCGTTATCGTCATGGACGGCGCCCTCCAAAAGGATGTTCCGCCACGAACAGAGTTCGGTAGCGGCAAATTCTACCTGACGGGGGGTTGAATCAAGATCCACAAAAAACAGGTTTTCAAGGCCCAGTGGATGGTAGATCTCTTTCATAACAAACCGGTCCAATCGGTTTCCAGACACCTGTTCTATTACCCAGCACAAAATCATGAATCCTATATCGCTATACATCACCTGCTTGCCGGGGGGATTTATAAGGGGTTCCTTCACCAGAAGCTCTCTTGACACATCTTTTCTTAGATTTGGCTCAAGCTTGCACAACACTTTGTAATAGGGACGGTAATCCGGAAAGCCCGAATTATGATAAAGCAGGTTTTCTATAGTTATCCATCCCTTGTCGGTGATGTTAAATTGGGTTAAAATCGACCCCAGGCGTTGACTCAGCTCCAGCTTTTGTTGCGAAATGAGCTTTATAATGGCCAGCGTGGTAGCCAGCGGTTTTGTTAAAGATGCCAGGTCAAAAACGGTTTCTCTTGTCATTAGACGGCCAGAGAATATATTCGCATATCCGTATTCTTGGAAAAAAATTTCGGAGCCGGCGGTTGAGACCAGGAGCACTCCTCCGGGGAACACTTCATTAGAAACCGCTTGTTTCATCAAGTTGTTTACCGATTCCATGTTGTCATTCGTCAGTTGTCACGGTTGCCGGTTCATGAAAAATCAAAATTCGCCGGTTGGTATCAAGGGTTGCTCTCAGCCCCATTGGAATCGTGATATTGACCCTGGCGTGGCCGATTTCAAAACCGGAAAGAATAGGAATATCGACATCTTTGAACACTTCCCGAACGATCCGGAAGACATCATCAAGCTTTCCGCACGCTTCAAAGGAACCCAGAAAAAGACCCTTGAGCCCTTGAAAACATCCGGCAAACTTCATCTGGGTTAGCATTCGGTCTATTCGGTATGGCGCCTCTCCCCGATCCTCGAGAAACAGAATCTTACCGTTGAAATATAGGGTATAAGGAGTCCCAACAAGATGACACAAGGTGGTTAGGTTACCGCCGACCACAACCCCTGAAGACACACCCGGCTTGATGACAATGCCTTTTTCGGGTTTCAGTTCAAGTGTTTTGTTGGAGGTCATCACCCTGAGCAGTGCCGCGATGGTCTGTTCGGCAGCATTTGCCAGAGTGGTTACTACAGGCCCGTGAAAGGTGACCAGGCTGCACCGGGCGTGTAATACGAACAGCAGCACCGAAATATCGCTGAATCCCACAAAAATCTTGGGATTATTTTGAATAATTTTAAAATCGAGAAATGGAAGGATCCTCATGCTGCCATACCCGCCCCGGGCACAAAAAACCGCTTGGACGGACGGATCAGCGAACAAACGATTCACCTGATCCGCCCGCTGCACGTCGCTTCCGGCAAAAAATCCATGTTTTTGAAAAATACCCTCATCAAAAAATGTACGAAACCCCATTGACTCTAAAACCGATTTTCCTTTCATGAATTTTTTCGGGTCAAACGGACCGGCAGGCGCAACAATGCCAAGCGTATCGCCCGGCATCAGGCGGAGAGGCTTAATAGATTTTTTCTCTTTAATTTGCATGGGGTTGTGTGCTTTTTGACTTTCGTTTTGGAATTCGGATTAAATAAAACGTCCTTTTTGCAAAATCGTCAATAAAAATTTGTAATTATTGACATATGAGGTGTAATAACAACTCCATATCGTGTGAAAAAAATAAAGAAAACAAATTTTTCACCGGTATCATCATATATCATATCTTGACACGGCATATTTGAGGTGTTAGTTATTAAAACATCGTCGGGGCGTGGCGCAGACTGGAAGCGCACTTGAATGGGGTTCAAGGGGTCGGAGGTTCAAATCCTCTCGCCCCGACCAAAGATTTCAGTAGGTTACATGCTGGCACTTTTTTCTTGGTCGGGAATTGTGACAGTTTTGTGACATATAGCTTTTTTGCTTGGGGCGGTCAATCCATTTAACAGGTTGACCGCTTTCTTTTTATGCTCCTGGGTCAAATGAGCATAGCGTAAAGTCATGGTCATTGTCTTATGGCCCAAAAGCTCTTGAACATCCTTCAGGGTCCCACCTTTTAATAATAGCTGACTTGCGAATGTATGCCGTAAATCGTGAAATCTGAAATCCACAATCCCGGCTCTTTCCAAAGCTGAGTTAAAAGATCTTTTCATTTCCGTTATAGGTTTTGCTTTTGTGTCTTTTTTCGGAGTTCTTACCTTGCCGGTTTTCGCTTCGATAATTTGACCGTCAAAAAGAAAAACATGCTTTGATTTAAGGCCATGTTTCTTTCTAATATCCTTAAAGAGGATTTCAAGAGTATCATTTATTGGTATTTGCCGGGACTCCATTGTTTTGGTTTTATCCAGATAAATAAAGCCACTTCGGATTTGATTCCATTTCAGGCTCAATATTTCTCCTCGCCTCATACCTGTATTTAAAGCACACTCCACAACATTTCGAAGGTATTCAGGGCAGGCATCAAGTAGCTTTGGGATTTCATCTTCAGCAAGAAAGCGCAACCGTTTGTTATTTTCTTTCAGGATAAGAGACTTGCCCTTGATAAACGGGTTTTGTTCAATCATTTCCCATTCAACGCCCTTTGTAAAGATATGGTGCAGGCATGACATTTCCCGATTGACGGAAGCATCCGCCCGGATAGTCCTATTCTTTGTGATTTTTTCCCTTAAATGGTTTCGGTAGGTTTCAAGGTTCATATACCTGATATTTGCCAGTAAGGTTGACTCTCCAAAATATTCTTTGAAGTTTTCAAGATAATGCCTTTTTCCTGTTTTGAAGCTTGCCTGATTCTTAAAGTTTTCCTCATACTTTTCAAGAACCTCTTTCAAGGTTGTCTTGTATTCCTTTTTGACGTCCAGATAACGCTTTTCAGCTATGAGTGACACACGCTTGCCAAGCTCGGCCTCTGCATCCTTTTTCTTTTTAAAGGATTTTCTGATTCGTTTTCCGTGTGGGTCAAAGTAATCAATCTGATAAGTTTTGCCCCGTTTCCTGATTGTCGCCATAGTTCCCTCAACTTTCTCCCTGGTTTATCCACGGGCAGGGTCCAGGGAAGACCTTTTCAGCCGTACGTGCCTATCCCGTGAATTGTTATAAATTTTCTACATGCTTTTGTATGCCTTTTTAAAAATCGTCGAACCTCGGGCCTCTCAGCGAGTCGGTTTTTTTCGTGTATGGTCAAAATTCCTGACTTACCTCCCTTTAAAATAAAAGCGTCTGAAGGATTTCCCCGGCCCACGACGACAGATAAGCCGCCTGCAATGTCACCATTACAGATTCCTTCAAGCGCATGTAATTTTGATTTAGTTTTCATTGTGTCGTGTTTTAGGGTTTTGTTTATCACGCCCTATTTTGTTAACAAATTAAAACAATGATTGACAAATGTCAACACATTTATTAAAATAAAAATGATGTTTACATTTAATCGCATATTTATTATATAAGGAGGCATGAAAACAATGACCGTCGGCGTAAGAATGACCCCGGAAATGAGGGATAGGCTCAGGGAAATAGCAGACAAAGAAATGCGAACCCTGAGCAACCTTATTTTAAAAATATTAACCGAATACCTTACCGAACGAGGCGCCGAAGAAACCGAAAATTAACCTTTAACCGAGGTTGCCATGGACTGATTATTAAGACCCTATTTCTTGCAAGAGAGGTGGGGTTTTGTGGTTTTATGATTGTTGCTTAAGCCTATAGTATGTCCGAACATTCTTTAAAAAAATATTAACCATACACATTCAACGTATATATATCGTTGGGGGGTTTATGGAAAAGGTTGAAAAATATCAGTTTGCAGTAGTTGATGTTGAAACAACAGGACTTTTTCCTTCAATGCACGATAGAATCGTTGAAATAGCAACATTTCGAGTTGATCCTAATGGAAACATCTTGGAATACTACTCAACTTTGGTAAATCCAAATCGAGATATCGGTGCAACTCATATACATGGAATTAGTGCGAGGGATGTAAAGAATGCTCCACTTTTTGATGAAATCGCAGGTGACGTTCTGGCAGTTATATCAGATGCAATCTTTGTGGCGCATAACGTGAACTTTGACTGGAAGTTCGTTAGAGCCGAATTTGAACGGATTGGTATCGAGTTGCCGTATTGCCCCAAACTTTGTACAATGCGACTTTCATCTTTAGCTGATCCTTCGATTACCAGTCGAAAATTAGAGAATATTTGTAGACATTTTGATATTTCCATCCGTAGTGCCCATTCAGCATATGATGATGCATATGCAACTCTGCAAATAATGACGAAATGCTTTAAGAAGATCGGCAGTCTATCAGAACTTACGCTTTCAGATATTGGAGTTAAATCTACTCTCCTTGAACCATTTACCTGGCCTGCAATTTCGCCAAGTGGTAAATCATACTCTCGGCAACAAGCAGTTCAAGAATCGGCTCAAAAACAATCTTACATATCGAAATTGATTTCTAAACTACCTTCAGGATATGAGTCACATCCTGAATTAAATGAATACCTTGATCTTCTCGATAAAGTAATCGAAGATCGGAGGATTACGACTGATGAAAGCCAAGCCTTATTACACCTTTCTGCGGAAATAGGACTCTATAGAGAAGAAGCAATAATTGCACATCATAAGTACATGAAAAATTTAATGTTTATCGCATTGGAGGATGGAATAATTACTGAATCTGAAATAAGGGATTTAAAGGAGGTGAAAAACCTTCTTTCAATTTCGGAACCAGATTTTGATCACTTGCTCAAGAAAGCTTGTGAGGAATATGAGCTAAATAATATTAAAATGTTAGGTTTGAAAAATCAGTATGATGGTAAAGAAAAAACAATTTGTTTCACCGGCAAATTTGGTTGTAAAATTGAAGGTGAACTTGTGAAACGATCAAAAGCGGAAGAAATAGCGACCGAACGAGGGATGGTCGTTAAAAAGAATGTAACTCGAGATCTCGATTTTTTAGTTGTGGCTGATCCCCACTCAATGTCAGGAAAAGCAAAAAAAGCAAGGGCATATTGTACAAGAATAATAGCAGAACCAGTCTTTTGGCAAATGATGGGAATACAAGTAGAGTAAGCACAAATATTTGATTTTATATAAGAGTTATGCTGAATCCCAACCGTTAGAAATATGAGGTGGTAGAAATGCTTAATGCACCTGAAGCAGTAAACAACCGTTTTAAAAAGTACCTTAATGCTACTCAAAAGAAAATTGTCGCTTCTAAAAAACGTGACTTTTCAAAGGTTAATATCCAAGGATTATTTGAGGAGATCATTTGTAAAGTTTTTGGATTTAACAAGCAATCAGATTTGATTGATCCTCAAATCGATGGGAATTTATGCTTTTATTTTGGGCTGCAAGCCCAAGGAGAATTAAAATATATTTTAGAGTTTAACTCACCCGAAACGAATATCAAGAATGAAAACTTAAATCGTACATTGGATTACTGCAAACGTCATTTTGTCGAGTGGATGGTAAGAACAAATGGTGTAGAATGGGAGATTCATCGGGCAAACTGTGTAAGCCCCAATTTATATGACATGATATGCTCTTTTAATTTCATTGATATGAATCTTGAAAATGATGAAGATCTAAATCATTTGTATCTTCTTTGTAAAGAAGCACATAATAAAACATTAATTACTGATGAGTATAATAAAAATCGTTGGTATGGATTCCTTAATGAGGACAAGCGTACTATCGATTACATGTTTCTTTTAAATATATGTCTATACGAAGACGGTTCTGAAAAAGTCCATATTCCTTATCTAAATGTAACATATAGGTGTGACGATAGATTTGTTGCTCGCAGAAATGCTGAACAAGCAATTGATAAGCATTTAAAAGATGTTTACGGAAGAACTTATGATGGGGAGCACAGGTTTGAAACGGTAGCTTATCAAAAAGAGATAATATATATGAAAGAAAATCATCCAGTTTGGTGGTAGAGATTATATAGTGAATTATTAACTGTCCTGAACGATACCTAATTTTGACATCGGCCAGATCCTTCAGATCCCGTTACAGAGACCGCCAGGAGCCTTATTTGAGACAAGGATTTTACTTAAGGGAAAAATATTATGCGAAAATATATTTTATACACTCTGGTCTTGACTCTGATTGTTACTATCGGTTTTTCTTTCAATGCTGTGTCTGCGTCAACAAAACTTTACTACAACCATGGTATCACATACATGAAACAGGGCAAGTATAAGCTGGCTATAGAAGATTTTAACCGGGTTATCGGTCTTGATTCTAAAAATGCAAAAGCTTTCTACTTCCGAGGGATTGCCTATAGGAAGATAGGCGAATATCAACGGGCTGTTGATGATTATAATTATGCCTTAAATATTGATTCTGACCTTACTGAAATCTATTATAGTCGGGGGATTGCTTATAAGGATTTAGGCCAATATCAAAAAGCTATAGAGGATTTTAACAAAGCAATCAGCCAAAATTCTAAAGATGCGTATACGTATTACCATCGCGGAGTTGTTTACAATAATTTAGAACAATACCAGAAAGCTATAGACGATTTTAACAAAGCTTTGAGTTTTAAGTCTAATGATGCTGATTTTTACTGTGAACGGGGAATTGCATATCGTGAATCAGATCAACAAAAACAGGCTTTAGATGATTTTAATCAAGCTATAAATCTGAATCCGAGATATGCATATGGGTACTACAATCGGGGGCTTTATTATAGTAAATACAGCAAATATCAGGAGGCCTTAAAGGATTATGACAAGGCTATAAGTCTCGATAAAAAATATGCAGATGCATACGTTGGCCGAGGTGCTTCATATGCTTCTTTAGGTAAATACCAAGAATCCATAAAGGACTATGATAAGGCAATAAGTATTGATCCAACCACTGTCGAGGCTTATTCCAGTAGAGGTCATGCTTACAGTTATTTAGGCCAGTATCAGCGAGGTATTGAAGATTTTGAAAAGGCCATCAGTCTTAATCCAAACTGTGCACAAATTTATAACAACCGGGGATTCATCTATTATTCATTAGGACAACATGAGCAGGCCATAAAAGATTATGATAAAGCCATTGAATTAAACCCGAAGGAATCTGCGTATTACCACGACAACCGAGGGTGCGCTTACATGGGGTTAGGCCAATATCAACGAGGTATTGAGGATTTTGATAAAGCAATTGAGTTTAATCCAGAACTTGCTAACGCCTTCGGCAATCGATGAATTGCCTATTTAAATTTAGGTCAGTACAAACAGGCTATAAAGGATTTTGATAAGGCAATTCATCTTAAATCGAAAAATGCAGCAATTTTCATTACGGGCAAAGGGGCTGCATATGATAATTTAGGGCAGTATCAGCGAGCTATAGAAAATTATGACCAGGCAATTAAACTTGATCCGAAGTATGCTTGGGCTTACAAAAACCGTGGACTATCCTACAACAAGTTAGGAAAGTCTGCCCGCGCGTGTGTCGATTTATGGAAAGCTTGCGACTTCGGAGAATGTAATTCATTAATGCTTTTACAAAAAAATGGGTGCTGTCAAGATCCTGGAGGGTGTGCTTTCGGTAAGCATGCGTGAAATGATGGCATGGGCATGATATGGTGGGCTTTCCCAAAACAGCAAAGGAGGAAAGCCAATGACGATCCCGGACC